>DBDG01000029.1 GCA_002293475.1 Lachnospiraceae bacterium UBA938 | reverse complement strand
CCGGCCTTCTCTTGTGGAATTGGCCGATCACGTGGCCAGCACCACCGGCATTCCGGGCAATCTGACGATGACCGCTTAAGCCAGTCAACTGATGGCAAAGATCACGGTACTCGCAATTTAACAGATATGTGTACCAGTACTTTAAGAAATGCCGTATTTCCGCCATAGTTACTGGCGATTTATTTTAAGGGCTATCCCTCAGTCCTGCCTTATTACTTCCCTTGTCATCCCGATCAGCGCAGGATCTCGGCAACGCTTTGACAAGCTTACAGGTAATCGGCCGCCAGCCACAGAAAGCGG
Organism: Lachnospiraceae bacterium UBA938; assembly: GCA_002293475.1. GTDB lineage: Bacteria > Bacillota > Clostridia > Lachnospirales > Lachnospiraceae > UBA935. Next base: position 23,034 of record DBDG01000029.1, on the reverse strand, counting down.
CCGGCTGGGCTTGTCCAGGCTTCTTTGTAGGTAGCATTGTTATTCTGTGGCCAATAGGGCACGTCTTCATTTTCATAGGTCTCGATGCCGACCGGCAGCTCACCGGTACATTCGCCCAACAGTACCGCATATTGGGAGCAGTATCTGCTGCCGACCCCGTAATGCAGCGACTGGCCGAACGGATTCTTACCATAAAGCCAATAAAACTGCTCGCGCCCTGCTTGTATCAGCTCTTCATCCTGAAAATAATGGCCGACGACAGAGGCGGCCTTTCCCATTGACAGTGTAACAGCCAGATTGCCGCGAAACGAAAACCAGACTGGGAAATTCCTGATTACATGCCGGTCATCTATGGCTTTTCCGGCTTTTAGCTGCTCATGATAGTTTTCTTTCTCTTCCGCATAGTCAACCGAAATATTCATGACCCGGAACGTTGCTTCATCCTCCGGTTCATCCGTCCGGTACACCCCGGCAGGAAGCATCCCGTAAGGAGATGTATATGGGATCAGATATTTAAGGTAACCGGCATAACGTTTCATAGCCGCTTCCCACTGCGGGAAGTCGCGGTGCTCCGGCTGCGTCCGGCTCAGCAGTTCCAGAGCCTGCATGAACTGATGCTCTCTTGCCTGATGGTTATAATGAACGATTGCTTTTTTAGTTTCATCTCGATAGAAAAAGCCTGAAAACGGCAAGCCTGCCGCCCCGGTTTCCTGGCAGGCAAGCAGCTTCTCGGCGTATTCCACCGCCCTTTCACCGTAGCATGCCTCCCCGGAAGCAAGATACAGATTGGAGGCCGCCCATATTATAACTGCATAATACTGCGATTTTCCGGATCCGTAGGTATGTTCGTATATATTGGAAGGTTCAACACCGGTCTGCCCGAACTTGGCTTTTGCAAAAGCAAAATCCTCCTTGGCGGTCTTCAGCGCGCTAAAGGCATAATCGGGATCTTCCTCCTGCCAGATCTGGGCGGCATAGGCTTCAATACCGGCAAACAGGAAATTTTCAAAAGAATGGTCGTGCACCATGACCAAGACGTCATCCATATTGCCGATCAGGCCATCGGTAAAGCGAAGGGAGGATGCGCTTGTGGCACGGTAGCCGTCCCCGAAACGGGTTTTCATGATAAAATCCAGCCCCCACTGGGCTTCCTCTAGAAGGCGGCGATACAAAGCCTTGTCCGCTGTCCGGCTGGCCGTCTCTAATAACGCATGAACGATCTCGCCGGTCTGGGCGGCCTGCTGGGATAGATCGCCGGCATCATGCCAGCCGCCGGCAAAGGAAAGCTTAACGCCGTTATGTTCGGCTATCGTGTCCATATGACAGCTGCTATGTTTATGCGGTACCGGCGTTCCGCAGCGCTCGCAGTACAGGAAATTGACGGTTTTCCAGACTGCTTCTTCCAGCAGATCTCCGGCAATCCGGAACTCAGGACTCTTCAGCCCGCCTGCTTCAATATAATACCGGCCCGGCTCAGTGAACGGCGTAAAGTCCAAGATCCGAAAGCTGCCCTTTTCATTCTCGGTCTTCTGGGCTTTGCCTTCCCATACCGGGCGGCCACTTTCAACATCGGCCAGCACGAAACTTTCCGCTTCGCCGCCGGTGACAGCCGTCTTTTTACCGTCGGGAAAATAGCCGAGGGTCGATAGCACAATAAGATTTTTATGACATTTCCAGCCTTTTTCCGGTTCCGGCTCTTCCACGCACTCCAGACCGATATCCTTAAAATCATAGATCAAAGTATCCGCGGCGCCGATATCTTTGCCGCACAGAAAAACATACAACATAAGGCCGGTGATCTTATCCCTGCCCATGTTGGTAAATTCCCAGAAGCATTCATTCCACTGATGGTTCTTCAGATTAAATGTTGTCGTCCCTTCCCGGTCATAGCGGTCTGGCACCGGGACAACTCCCTCATTCACCGCTGCCACGTACAAGTTAAGGATTCTGGCACCATAGACGTCCGGCCTGACACGAAAACGCAAGCGGTTAAAGCTTTCCCAGCTTTCATTGTTAAAGTTGAACTGAAGCATCGCGGTTCCGTAGAAGGCATATTGCCCGTCCGGAGCCGAATCTTCCGGCCATTGATCGGCATGCAGCCGTCCGGTAAGGCGGATGAGCTCCTCGTCGCCGGCCTTTTCCACCGTCACCTTCCCTTCCATTGCCCCTTGCGGTAAATAATCGCTCTTGGAGCCATTCCATATTGCTTTTGACCGGCTGGTCCTTTTCCCGGCAAAACCGGCTTCCAATGACTGTTCCGGATGCAGCGGCAACGGGGCATGGACAAATAAACTATCCAGAACTTCTTCTTGCCATGTCTTAATCATGTGTCCTTCTCCTTTAATTGGCAGGTTGCAATAAACAATGCCTTTGCCAGCGGGAAACGCTCAAGTATCAGCGTCCCGACGCTTTTGATTAGCTAAAACGGTGCCGCGATCGCCGACCGGACACGTTAAAAATACACAATAGATAAATAAATTCCTATATTTGGCAGATATACCACTAATTATAATACTCTATGTATTACTGCATTGCAAGCACCAAGGCATTTTATATCCTTAATATTTTAATACTATTGTTATTTTAATAATCTTAGTTGCTATAATTCTTTTATGCGAATTTAATATTATAATGAATGAGCATTAACCCATTATCGTCGTCTCTTCCTTATAATAAAGAGGATAATAACCAGTGCAAGTAAAAAGGCAATTCCTGACAATACGGCGGGGCCGCCGTTTTTTCCTAAAAGGCTGTCTGATACTTCCTGACTAGGCACAGCTTCTTGGCGGCCAGCAGGCAAGTGCGAGGGTAAGACTGTTTCGTTGTTATCCATTTCGTTGTTATCCGTTTCGTTGTTATCCGTTTCGTTCACCCTGTCATCAAAGGTTTCGTTGACAAAGAGCAGCAGCTTATCGGCCAACTCCTGACGCTTCTGTACCTGTGCTTCATCCTCGGGGAAGGAGGCATATCCCAAGCCCGGTACATCCGGAGTGATCATATCGGTGCCGTGGTCAGTACCTTCTATCACGCAGAGCTCTTTCTGAGTCGATGGACACGCCTCATAGAGAGCCTTGACATGAGAATAAAAATCCCCGTAAGCGTCATGGGATGATACTGCAAAAAAAGCAGGAACATCCTTGATCTTCCCGACTGCTTCTAGCGCATCTCCCACGGAATCCTTCGGGGAAGATAATATTCCCAGCCCGGCCAGATCGGGAATATCGGGGGCGGCTATCACCGTAGCGGTGCCGCCGTCCGATGCGCCCATGGCAATGATTCTCTCAGCCCCCCGTTCCCGCAAGACCTGTACGGCGGCCAGTACGTCCCAATCCCAGCGCCGGCTTGCGGATACGGGAGCAAACCCGGACGGCTCGATATTGCGAAATTCCCACAAGATCACCATGTACCCTGCGTCCACCAAACGTTCGGCAAACGGGAGCCAGCTTTTCACCATCCAGCCGTTGGGATGGCCGAGCGTAACGCCACGGCTCCCCTCGCCCAAGATATAACCGCACAGTAAAATACCGTCCTGTGTGCGGAACTGGACCGCGTTGTCGCGGTATTCTTCCGGGAAACGGTAATCTTCCGGCAGGTGGCTGTCCGCCGGGACATCTTGGCCGGTCGCAGTAATGATGCTGGCGGCATGGTCTGCTTCGGCTTGGGTAAGCATAGGGAAAAACAGCATTGATGATAAAAGTGTTGCAAGAAAATTGACAAGGATCTTTTTCAGAATAAGGATCCTCCTTTCTCAGGCGCTTCACTATATGATATCATAAATTAGGTCGCGCTGAAATCCATTTCAACGAAAGTGGATAATTTCTGAATAGGTGTCTCGTCCCATGTGGCTCCGTCAAAGATAGTTCCCTTTGTATCGGCTCCGTTTAAATTGGCACCACGCAAGTCGGCTCCGCTAAAATTGGCTTTACGTAAATTTGCTCTGATTAAATCAGCTCCTCGTAAGTCGGCACCAATTAATTTAGTGCCACTTAAGTTAGCTCCGATCAAGTCGGCATCGCATAATTTGGCCTTATTAAATATGGCACCACTTAACTTGGTTCTGCTTAAGTGGGCTCCGATCAAGTCGGCTCCGCTTAAGTCGGCCCTCCGCAAGCTGGCTCCAATCAAATCGGCACCGCATAAATCGGCACCGCATAAGTCGGCACTGCGTAAATTGACTCTGCGCAAGCTGGCTCCGCTTAAATCAGCTTTAATCAACTTGGCTCTACTTAAGTCGGCGTCATTTAAGTTGGCTCCGCTTAGATCAGCACCGCTTAAATTAGCATCATACAAGGTCTTATATAATAAAGTACAATCGGACAGATTAAGATGATTCAAACAGGAAAATATAAAATCAAATCCACCTTGTCTCTGTCCACACAATCTTGACAGCCATTCTCCGGCCGCAAAAATACTTGATCCGGGAATATCCTGCGGCCAGTTAATATCCGATGTTATCTCCGTATATCTGGCGCAGGCACTTAATGTTGCCAATAAGGCCTCTTCAGAATTTCGCGAATATTTCATATTCTCACAGAAATTTTTAGTATCGAAGGGCATCCCTCTCTTTAAAACATAAGATATCAGTTCACTCAGCATTTCCTGCCACTTTTGAATGACGGCCTTGTCCTTCCCACGGATCTCATCACATAAAAAGATAAATATATCTTGATCCATCGGCACTCTGCTACACAACTGAAGCCATTTTTTTAAAGCCATTTTAGGTGTCCATCCAGTTCCGCTTTGTCTTTGCCGGTCAAGTTCTTGCATTGTCATCGCTATATGCCTGACGATCTTTTTAGCGACAAGATATTCTCCAAAACTTTTATGTGTAAATTCGAAGGTTTGCTTTCCTTCAGACTGACGAAAATAAAACGCCGTCAGCAGGTTCAGAATACCTTTCTGCGCCTTGACCTGAAATTCTTCCAGCACACCGCTAAGATTATTATCTTGGCATCTCTTTAAAATATCGTCGAGGGATGCCGTGCGACCTGCCCCCTGCCATGCCGAAACAGCGATTTCTTCCAAGACCCTTTCATAGTCCTGCTTAGCAATCCCGACCAACGCCCGATACTCAGTCTCCCAACCTCGCTTGTAAACTGTGTCTATCAAATCATCATAAATCTGGTTACGGTTTGTATCTTCCGAATAATTAATTTCGCCACGGTCATAACTAATGGCCAGTAAATAATTCGAAAGCGGCTGCGATGTTAATTCGTCAAGAGCTTCTTTACTTAATTCTGCCGGCAAATTCGTATATCCTTTTCCTGTCAATTCCCCATATAATTTCCACCAATGTTTTCGTTTATCATCCTTTAAATAATGATTGGGATCAAGGTATGTTTCAGCATCTTTTTCTGTTATATAGTAAGGCAGCATATGAAGAATCTGTCCTTCTTTCCGAACACTTGATTCGATAGCTTGCACCGGCAGGTCACGACCCGTAATAATCATACGAAGCTGCATTGATTTATAGGAATTATGGTTGCGCAATAACTGCTGCGCTAGGCTTGTAAAATTGCGGGCGGCATCCAGACTCGCTACACCATTCCGCGTGATTTCATCCAGACCGTCAAAAATAATTAGCAGTTTCTGGGATTTTCCTATCGGGCTGATTTGAAAAATATGATTGGAACGCAAATATCTTTCCACTGCTTTTATGAGATTTTTATGCAAATTAAGATCTTTTAGAGGAATAAATAATACATCCTGCCAATCTTTAATTGAAGCAGCAAAGATTTTTGCAAAGGTGGATTTCCCACTCCCCGGCCCGCCGCTGATGACGCGGACAACATCATCCTGAGTCTCTTTCGCAAGCCATTCCCTTAGATATAGATCAATATCGACCACTACTCTGTTATTTTCCGCATCCTCGTCCTCATTATATTTTATGTAGAATCCACATAGCGGCACATACAACTGCGACAAGCAATAGGCTTTTTCAAATATGCTTTTCTGAGTCTGCTTATCCAGCCATGACCGATATAATTCCCAGTCTTCTGCCATAGTTACTAATTTCGAAAACGGTGTGTCATCCAATAGCCTTTCGTATATTGCCCGATTTTTTCTCCATTCCTTATTAAGAGAATGAACAAAAAATAATGGAAATCGGTTGACAATTGATGCTGCTTCAAAGAAATCTACACCCGCCAGTTTCAGCCATTCCGCTAAAACCTCTTGGATATCCTTCACAAACTGGCTTGCCGAAGGATCTTTAAAAAAATCAGCTGTCAACCTGATTTCCTTATCATAACGTAATTTCTTCATGTTCTTTACGAACGCCTCCTGATCTGACTCAGATAAGGTAAAACTGCTTTTATTCTCTTTGACCAGATTAGTAACTGAATGCATGACAGAACGGTTTACCAGTTTCCAAGCCAGCCTTTCTTCAGTTTCTTCAAGTCCCAACGCCGCTCCGCTGTCCATAAGGGCGAGCAGGGCTTCGTCATATTGCCTTCCGAAACTGTAAAATAATGCGGCACCCAATTCTTTAAAAAAATTGGCATAGTTTTCTACCGTAATGGGCTGAAACAGAATACTGTTTTTAATATTTTGCATTATGGAATTTATCCTTTTTAGTATAATTTTGGCATAATTGCTGCCTTTTGATGTACGTGATTATATCATTCTTAACCAGATTTTTCAACAATTTATTTTATCCACACATATTATGAGTCAGACGGTCTGGGATTTGATTAAACGGAGACTTAGTCTAAGTTGGCTCCTTTTAAGTTGGCTCCTGATAAATCGGCTTCCCTTAAATTTGCTCCACGCAAGTCGGCCCCTCTTAAGTCGGCTCCCTGCAAATTGGCTCCCTGTAAGTCGGCTCCGCTTAAGTCAGCACCTTTTAAACTGGCTCCGCTTAAGTCAGCATCTTTTAAAATGGCTCCGCTTAAATTGGCTCCCCGTAAATAAGCTTCTTTTAAGTTCTTATTGCTTAAATCGGCTCTTGAGAAGTAAACTTTACTTAAGTCGGCTTCCCGTAAATCAACTTCACTGAAATGCATTTCACTTAAATGGGCACTAAACAGAGAAGCGCCGCTTAAATTGGCACCGCTTAAGTCAGCATACCATAATGAGGCAAATTGTAAGTTGGCTCCGCTTAAGTCGGCGCCGCTTAAATCAGTCATATACAAACTTGTTTCGCTCAAATCGGCACTGCTTAAATCAGCGCCGATTACATTGGCTCTGAGTAAGCTGGCTCCGCTTAAATTAGCTTTTCTTAAATCGGCTCCGCTTAGGTCAGTCGCCATTAAATTGGCATAGCATAAGGCGCCATAACATAACGTGCAGTTAGACAGATTAAGATGATTTAAACATTCAAAAACAAAATCAGCTCCCCCTTGTCTCTGTCCGCATAGCCTTGAGATCCACTCACCAGCCGATGTAATATTTGATCCCGAAGTATCCTGTGGCCAGTTAATGTTCGATACCTTATCCGTATATCTGGCACAGGCACTTAATGTTGCCAGTAAAGCTTCTTCTGAATTTCTCGCCAGTTTCATATTTTCATAAAAACTTGTCTTAGAATTCCCCAATGGCATCCCTTTTTTTAATACGTATGTGATCAATTCACACAGCATCTCTTGCCACTTTTGGACGGCAGCATTCTCCTGCCGGCACATCTCATCGCATAAGAAGATAAATATGTCCCGATCCATCGGCGCTCCGCTACAGAGCTGAAGCCATTTTTCCAGTGCTATCTCCGGTGTCCAGCCGGTTCCATATTGTTTTTGCTGATCAAGTGCCTGCTTTGTCATCTCTATCTGTCTGATGATCTTTTTAGCGACCAGATATTCCCCAAAACTCTTATGGGTAAATTCAAAGCTTTTCTCCCCATCCTGAATACCGGACTGCCGAAAATAAAACGCTGTCAGCAGATTCAGAACACCTTCCTGCGCTTTGCTCTGAAATTCTTCCAACACGCCTTCTAGATTATTATTCCGGCACCGCTCCAAAATATCCTTAAGAGTTGCCGTGCGCCCTGCCCCCTGCCATGCCGAAACCGCGATTTCCTCCAAGACTTTTTCATAGTCTTGTTTGGTTATACTGCCTAATGCCAGATGGGTAGATTGCCAGCCCCGCTCGTACACGGCATCTATCAGATCATCATAGAGCTGAGTACGGTTTATGTCTCTTGAAACTTGAATTTTACCCCGGTCATAGCTCATGGCCAGTAAATAATTAAGAAGCGGCTGCGCCGTTATCTCATCAAATGTCTCTTTATCCAATTCAGACGGCAGGCCGCTATATCCTTTTCCGGTTAATTCCCCGTAGGTTTTCCACCATTGCCTGCGCTTATCTTCTTTTAATAACTCATCTGGATCTATGTACAAGCCGCTGTCTTTCTCCGCCACATAGTAAGGCAGAATATGCAGTATCTGCCCTTCCTTCCGGAAGCTTGTTTCGATAGCCTGCACCGGCAGGTCACGGCCCGTGAGAATCATGCGGATCTGCAACTGCCCGTAGGAATTATGATCGCGTAACAGCTGCTGTGCCAAACTCACAAAATCACGAGCGGCATCCAGACTCGCCTTGCCCTGCTGCATGATTTCGTCCAGACCGTCGAAAATAATCAGCAGCTTCTGGGACTTGCCGATCGGGCTATTTCGGAAGATATGGTTGGAAAGCAAATACTTTTCCACCTCTTCCTTTAGGTCAATCCGCAAATCAAGATGGTACAAAGGAATAAATAATACATCCTGCCAGTCTTTAACCGAAGCGGCGAATATCTTGGCAAATGAGGACTTCCCGCTCCCTGGGCCGCCGCTGATGACGCGGATCGCGTCGTCCCGCTCCTCTTTCACAAGCCAGCCTCTTAAGTATAGATCAAGGTCAACCACCATCTTGTCATTTGGGTCATCCACCCCGGTTTGCTTTTTTTTATAATAAGCCCATAGCGGCACGTACAATTGTGAGAGACAGAAAGCCGCATCAAATATACTTTCTTGCGTCTGCTTATCCAGCCACGCCTTATACTGCTCCCAGTCTTCTGCCGTAGCTACTGCTTCTGAAAATGGTGTTTCATCCAATAGTCTGACGTATATGGCCCGGTTCTTTGTCCATTCCTTATGCAGAGCATAAATAAAAAAGGCCGGAAAGCGATTGACGATCGACACGGCTTTATGGAGCCTTACGTCCGCCAGTTCAAGCCATTCTGCCAGAACCTTCTGCATATCTGTCACGAACTGGCTCGCGGCGGGATCTCTAAAAAAATCGGCCGACAGACTGATTTCTCTATCATAACGTAATTTCTTCATGTTATTTATGAAATCCTCCTGATCAGCCTCAGATATGGTAAAGCTGCTTTTATTGTCTTTGACAAGATCGGAAATTGCCTGCATGGCTGAACGGTTGACCAGTTTCCATGCCAGCCGTTCTTCGGTTTCTTCGAGCCCTAAAGCGGTACCGCTGTCCATCAGGGCGAGCAGGGCTTCGTCATATTGCCGGCCTAGGCCATAAAATAAAGCCGTGCCCAGTTCTTTAAAAAAACCGGCATAGCTTGCTACCTTAATTGGCTGAAATAAAATACTGTTTTTAATATTTTGCTTCATGGTATTTATTCCTTTTTACTATAAATTGGCTAAAATATCACTTTTTGATTTAAGTGATTATAACATTATAAAGTTAATTTTTCAATAATTTATTTAAGCCGCATAAAAACGCAAACACCCTCCAGCCAGCTTATCCATCTGGCCGGAGGGATGTTAATGATTATTGAATTCGTTTTGTAATTGCATTTCGCCATGTTAATGGTTAGGAATCTGGCGCCCCTCATGGTTCATATGGTAATTGTCGCTGAGAACCAGTTTCGATAGCGGCACGAACGTAAAGCCGGCGTCTTTTAACCTGGCAATCAGCAGCTCCAGTGCGTCGGCGGTATACTTTGCCCCATTGTGACAAAGTATGATAGAACCGTTGCCTAGGTTCTTATGCTGACATACGGTCTTGACAATGGAATCCGCACCATAGTCCTTCCAGTCTAAGCTGTCAACATTCCACTGAATGGTCTGATAACCGATGCTGGCAGCGGTTTTTATGAGATCATTGTCATAGTCTCCGTAAGGCGGGCGGAACAGGCTCATTTCATAACCGGTCAGCTCTTTTACTTTATCATGGACCTTAATGATTTCTTCCTGGCACTGCTCGCTGGATAACTGGGACATGTTTTTATGATTCTCGCTATGATTTCCCAGATCGTGACCGGCTTCCAGTATCCTTTTCACATCATCAGGATAGGATTCTACCCACCTGCCTGCACATACTTACCTGCTTTGTCATTATGCGCATCTTTTATCTTAGGCGGCCTACAGAGAAAACCCGCTTTCCCTTTGTCCCCGCCGCCGTCACCATAACCGGCTCAGAAGGCGGCAGAACATCCAAGTAAACAAGCACCGTTGCCCTAAAGACTTTGATCTGTTCTACATGAGCTGCGATAATCGGGATAGATAAATCATAGGTCTCATTTATCAGCAATTTCTCCATCTTAATGATTCTCGCCCCAGCGTCTTCCCGCTCCAACTCATCCGCCAGCTGCCGGCTTTCCCGTTCTTCTATGGCCGCAAGCCGCAGCTGGATATCATCCTGCCGTTTCCGGTATTCTTCCTGCGGTAAAATCCCGTCTATCAGCAGTTCCATGAGCCTACCCTGCTTGTCGGCCAGGCTGTTTTTCTCTGTTGCCAGCGCCTTATGATGATCTTTCTTTCTAACGGCAAGGACTTTAACCACCTGAGTGAGAACTGCTTTCCTTAATCTCTCCTTGCTATGACTGTCGATAAAAAGAGCGCCGATCTGCCGTAATATATCAAAAACTTCTGCTTCCTTCAGCCGGAGGCTGTCACATCTGTGTGTTTTACCGCTGCAATACCAGTACACTTGATTGGTACTTTTATTTACATTCCGTTGATTCCGCCAAAATCTCTGCCCACATTCCCCGCAGATGACTTTGCCGGAAAGCATGTGGCTGCCGGTTTTGACTCCCGATGTTTTATTGCCGATCAGCCGACTGTTTCGGTCAATCATCTGGTTTGCCGCCGCCCACAGGGCGGGAGCAACGATGGCGGGAACGCGGTTTTGATGGCATATCCACTGTTCTTCCGGGAGCCGCAGTTTTTTCTTGGTTTCAAAGTCAATATGGGTTCGGTTCATAACCGCCGTTCCTTTATATAAAGGATTGCGGACAATCGCCCGGATCTGGCTCTCGGCGAGAGCATTGCCGCGGCGGTTCCTGATCCCTTGGCGGCACAGTTCTTTGCCGATCAGCCGGCTGCCCTTTCCTTGGGCATACATAGAAAAGATTGCTTCAATAACGGCACGTTCAGCTTCGTCGATGATGACAGTTCCGTCAGCCAGCTTGCGGTAGCCCCAAGTCTGATTTGTCATAATAACGGCTTCCCCTTTTTCCTGTCGGGTCTTATGGGCATTATTGATCTTGCGGCTTAGATGCCGGCTGTATTCCTCGGCTAGGATTGCTTTGATTCCGGTAAGCAGGGCATTATCAGGATTGTAAAATGAACTGTCGAGATGGATATACAGCTTCTTGCCATTTTTCAGCAGACAGTCCACGAACAGATACCAGTCTTTGGGATTACGCATCAGGCGGTCCTGGTCTTTGATGACCACGACGTCAAAGCTATCACCGCCCAGATCCCGGAACAGCTGATTATATCCTGGCCGGTGCCGCGTCTGGGTACCGCTTTTGCCCTCGTCAATATATTCTCCGGTAAATTCCCACCCCATTTTGACAATCACCTCTTTGTTCTCTCGAATCTGCCGGGCAAGTGCATCCAATTGCCTTTCCTCTTCTGTGGAAACGCGGTTATAAGATACCGCTCGCAACTTGTTTATATTCATCGGAATCCTCAAATAAATAAAAATTTTTTTTATTTTTCCTTGACATGCTTATTTAAATATGTTATTGTATATTTGCAGTCGGGAATTACAGAAATCCGACAGCCCCAAAAATCGGTAAAATTCCCCTTTTACACTGAATCGGATTGAAGCGCAAGCTTCGTCCGATTCTTTAATTCTGACAATATACTATGATCTCCTCTTTTTCCCTTTCGCTGATAATATCATGATCATACATTATCTTGGCAAAGTATTGAATTACTGCTATTTCATCCTGTTTTGTGATCTTTAATTCTGCTTCATTTATGTCCCTATATTCCATGCAGGCTCCCCCCGGCTTTGCCGTTTTGTGCAGGCTCCCCCCCGGCTTTGCCGTTTTGTGTTTGTGTACGCTTCTGCCCACCCGCCAGTCATAAAAAACGTAACTTGAATATTATGTTTTTCCAGAATGTCCAAAATCAGCTGGGTATCTTCATTACCCCACCCTGATATAAAATAGGGATGATCCTTGCATATCGTACAAGCTGCCTTTAATATGCTGTTACTAAAGAAACCAAGGAGGAATATACTTGGGCAGGCCTAAAAAAACAGCCGTAAACTACACTATCGAAAGAGAATTCCTGGGTCAGATTACGGCAACCGAATTAATCAACAATATTATCCGGTCACACAGCAAGGACAGTTTTCTGTCACAGCCGCACAGTCTTAGCCCGATCCGCCGGACACGGGCGACTCTGGCGGATCAGGCGGCAACGGCGGATCAGATACCCATTAATATAACACGGCCAGAGGGTCGTCATAAAGAGGTCTAAAATGTCAAAAACATCCTTTTGCCATGTTGCCGGATATGTCAGATTATCCAGAGAAGACGGCGATAAGACAGAAAGTGACAGCATTGTCAGTCAAAGACTGCTGATCGATTGTTATCTTCAGGATAAAGAGGATTTACTCTTATATCATACTTATATTGATGACGGTTACACCGGAACGAATTTTGCTGGGATAGGATAACGATATTTTTGTCAAGTAGAAATGCGTAGAAAATTTTAACAACAATTTAGAATATTATTAGATATTTTAACAATATTGTGTCCTATCTTTCTGTGATATAATATTATGATAAGTTTTAATCTGTATCACTAAAAGAAGGATTGGGAGGACATGCTTTTGAACACCACTTCAGCAATTGACAGATATATGTCTAAAGTATATCGATGGGTTATCCTGATTATTACCGGTGCCTGCGCCTGTGCCGGAATTACTTTTTCATTGCTCAAATTGCTGGGATTTTATCAGGATGTCAATTGGGGGCTGCTGATTATCTTTGTTTTTACCTGTCTGGTTTATGTAGGCATCGGTAACTATCTGATCAGCAGATGCATGCTGGACGGCAAGCTGGACCCGAAGATGCTTACATATGGTAAAATCTTTCTGGCCATCATACTTTTAATCCAGTATAACTTCATCTTATATCTTGTACCCTCGAAAGATTTCTGGGCCTTTGCCTTCTTCTTTGTAATACTCAGCAGTTTTTTTCTGGACTATCGGCTGGTATTGGTCAGCATCGTGGAAATCGGGGTTTCACTGGCTTTTTCCTGGCTTGTTAACGGAGCCGTGCGCTTGCCGGCAAGGGATGAGCTCTTTATTCCGGAAATGGTCCTGCGTGTCATCTGCGTCGCTTTATCCTTTATGGCGATTTTCTTTATTACGTTTTTTATAAGTAAATTCCTGACCGATTCCAAGCATGATGAAACAAGGGAGCGGCTTCCCGACATTGATAAGACAATCGGGATCATCAATGATATTGCCGATTCACTGGATGCCTTGGCGGTAAATGCCTCCAAGCTTGCTTACGAAACTACGGAAACCTTAAATACCATAAAAAGCCCGGCAAACGAAAAGGATGAATCATCCGAAGCGGCTCAGCCGTCAGCGAAAACCGAAGCACAGCTTGCCGCACAGGGCAAGGAGCTGGCTGATACGGTAGCCGGCATCCGGAACCTGACGTCGCTTTTAAAAGAGTCGGTAGCACCCGAATCAGCAAAGTTATAGATAATCTCCATCTTTCTTGTCCCGGCTTTCCTGTCCGGTTCATAGATTAGGATACGGCTGATTAATTCATGCAGGTTTTCATAGGTCAGCTGCTGAAGCTGGGTATAATTCCTTACGAGCCGGCTCGCTTTTTCCAGATCCATGTTACCGTCCTTACTATTCCGGATCGTTGCTTCCAGAACGCCCAGCTTATTTTTAAGGGCGTTTTTTTCTTCTTCGTAGCCGGAAATCATTCCGCAGAACCTATCCTGCGCTATTCTTCCCAAGGCATGATCCTCATAAAGCTTGCGGAATATGGTATCTATATCCTGTAAGCGGCTCTGCGTCCGCGTCAGCTCTTTTTCTTCCCGTTCCCATGCCTTTCTTGCTTCATGGCCGGCGTATCCGGCGACGTCCTGGGCCAGTTCCGGCTCCCGCTGCTTCATAAAACCAAGCACCCGCTTAAGATCAGCAAGGATCAGACCGCTGATAACCGTCCGGCGGATGTAATGTGTCGTGCAGGGCGCGGGCAGACGGTTACGGTTGCGGTATCTGCCGCAGGTATAGGCATGCTTATGTTCCGGCATGGACTGCCCCTGCTGAAGATACATTTTATGGCCGCAGTCTCCGCAAAAAAGCAGGCCTGAAAAGATGTCAATATGGTCTGACTTGTTGGGACGGTGCCTGGTCATGAGACGTTTATGGGCCAAGGCAAAGGTCGCGGCATCAATTATTGCCTCGTGAGTATCCGGGAAGAAATAGCGTTTTTCCTCGGGAATCTTAGAGGTCTTTGCGGACTTATAGGATTCTTTACAGGTTTTGCCGGTAACAGTATGCCCAAGGTATTCCTGTCTGGCCAGAATGTCGTAGATAGACTTATCAGGCCAAGCGTAGGGAAGCAGGGAAGAACTATAAAAGCGTTCCTGCCCGGTGCGCCGATAACGTAAGGCCCCGATGGTCAGAACCTGGTGATCCGCCAGCCATTGCTGGATATTACAGATACGTTCTCCCTTGACATACATGTCGAAAATCTGCCTGACGATCGGCACTGTTTCCGGGTCGGGGATCAGGCGGTTTTTATTGTCCGGGTCAAGCAGATAGCCATAAGGATATTCACCGTTGACGCGCTCGCCTTTTTGTGCCTTTGCCTGTTTAACGGCCCGGATCTTCTTGCTGGTATCGCGGGCGTAGAACTCGTTGAACCAGTTCCTGAGCGGAGTAAACTCGTTTTCATGGTGAGCGGTATCCACGCCGTCGCTGATGGCAATATAACGGACGCCATGGCGCGGAAAAATGATTTCGATCAGTTCACCGGTTTTCAAGTAGTTACGTCCCAGGCGGGACAGGTCTTTGGTGATGACGGCGGCAACCCGTCCGGCCTCTACCTCCTTAAGCATAGCATTGAGCCCGGTGCGGTCAAAGCTCACGCCGGATACGCCGTCATCAATAAAAAAGCGGGTGTTATGAAAATCGTGCTCATCGGCATATTTCTGTAAGATCAGCCGCTGGTTCTGAATGCTTCCGGACTCTCCGGCCTGTAGCTCTTCCTGGCTGAGGCGGCAATAAAGTGCCGTGATCTTGCTTTCCTGTATCATGGCTTCCTTTCATATTAATAGTTCCTATTCATCATCATCCGATCTTAGATTCTTTTTATAGTTTCTACAGTTTCTGTTTCATAGTTTCTCTTCATAGTTTCCAGAAAGTCTTTTCTGATCAGTCTTTGGATCTTAGCTTCCAAGGTTTCCGACGCTTCTCTATCGGATGATGAGACTATGGAATAGGCTGTTTTTCCGGCCACGTGGGTAACAGTCGTAAAAAACGAGGTGTCCACTATTCATTTCCTCCATATTGACCGTTGTTTTATTGTATGGGGGACAGGGGTCGTCCTATTACCGACGACCGCATTTTTAGGAGGCACATGAAAAAGTTACGTCATATTACCTCACTATTTAATCGTCCTGCTTTTCAAGAAATGATCGGCGATATTGAAGCAGGTAATATCAACTGCGTCATTGTCAAGGATTTGTCGCGGTTTGGCCGGGATTATATTGATACCGGCAAATATCTGGAACGCTATTTTCCCGAAAAGAGGGTGCGGTTTATTTCGATAGGCGACAATATTGACAGTTTCCGGCGTGACTATGATATGCTGCTGCCGATTAAGAATATTTTCAATGAGCAGTATTCCCGGGATATTTCCCAGAAAGTTCATGCGGCGATGCAGGCCAAACAGCTGGCCGGAGAGTTTATCGGTGCTTTTCCTTCATATGGATATAAGAAATGCGCAACCGATAAAAACCGGCTGATTATTGATGATTATGCGGCCGACATAGTCCGCTTTATCTTTGATCTCTATATAAACGGTATGGGTAAAATCCGTATTGCCGGCTTGCTAAATGAACAGAATGTGCTCTGCCCGGCGGAATACAAGAACGCTAACGGCGATAATTACCGGAACACCAGCCAGAGTCGCTCTGGCAGTTACTGGACTTACTCTGCCATCCACAATATCTTGAAGAACGAAATGTATATCGGCAATATGGTTCAGGGACGTTCGATCCGGCAGCTGCGCGGAAAGGCTAGGCCGCGGGACCGAGAAAACTGGATCGTTGTCGCGGGAACCCACGAAGCGGTTTTGGATACCGACACCTGGAACAAAGCGCAGAGCCTGCTGAAACGCCGGGTGCGCACTTCACACGGCAGTACTGATTCTACCAGTGCCTACGACAACGATGACAGTAATATCAGTATTTTTGCCGGCTTTCTCAAATGCGGCGACTGCGGCCGAGCTTTGCGAAAAAGAAGCGGCACTGACGGTTCGCCAAGCTATCGCTGCGGTACGTATGTCAGCCAGGGCAAACGCTTCTGTACGCCACATTCAGTTCCCCATGATGCTTTGGTAAACATGATCCTGTGTGATCTGAATCTTATTCTTAAAAATTCCGCTTCTATTCTTGATGCCGTCTCTCACAACGAAACACTGGCTGTGCCCAGCCCTGCCCAGAACCGAACCGGCATGAAAAACTCCGCTGCCAGGAAAAACCTGCTGGCAGATCTGGATAAGGTCAGACACTTAAGCAAGGTTACTTATGGCCATCTATGTGAGGACCTGATTACGCGGGAAGAATATATGGCTTACCGTCAGGAGTATCAAAAAAAAGAAGATCTTATCTCCTGTCGGCTTGAAAAACTAGATGCGCTTGATAAACCGCCCGCATATAACGCGGAGCATCCTTGGACAGCCCATCTTCTGCAATACCATGTACTTGAATCATTAGACAGAGACATCATTATTCAGATGGTAGATAATATTAAGATATTTGAAAATAATAGAATATTGATTACATATCGATTCTCTGATGAACAGTATTTTATCCCAAAATAGCATCTCCCCATGCTGCATCAAATGTCAGTGCCACCTGTTTCTTACTTGTTTCCACGCTATAAACGGGAAGTTCCTTGCCGTTCACGCTGTTGCTTACGGTCACTGTCCTGCTGACCACCGCTGTGACGCTGCTGATCAAGGCTGCCGCCATCAAGGCTACGATTCCGGCTCTGAACATCCATTCTTTTACGGCCAGGTCGTACTCCTCTTTCGTCTGCCCCTTTTTACGTCTGGGGAAGATGGATTTCCCTTTACGGATAAGATTATTTATGTATTTGCGCATGCAAAACCCCAATAGAATTATTGCTATAATATATGACGCGGATGAATGCCGTATGTTAGTAAATTACCGAAACGTTTTGATGCCATTCCAGCAGCTCATCCAGTCTCACTGTTTTTATCTCTTTGGCGACGGCGGCTTCCTTGCTCTTATCCATACATAGGGCAACGCAATATCCCGGCTCCAGCCTGTTCAGAATGAAATGGCAGCCATGTTCCGCCTGCCCTTTCACTTCCAGACCCACGTCGTCATCGTCAATCCGGAAAGAAAGCGACTCAAATGCGATGCCCAGTCCCTTGCCGATGTATTTGGCATAGCTTTCCTTAAGCGTCCAAAGCTGATAAAACTTTGCTTTCCGGTCTTCTTCCGGCTGTGCCTGCCATACCGCATATTCCTGTGGTGACAGCACCCTTTTCACGATATCCAGATGATTCTTAGTACCTTCTTCTACATCGATCCCGAGCCTTGACATGCCGATTGCGCATACGACCCAAGAACCCGAATGGGAAAAATTAAAATGGATGTCTTCCTTGCCGTTGCTCAGGTAGGGCTTTCCGTATTCTTCATATCCAAAAACAATGTCTGGCAATGCTATATCATAACCGGTCACCAGAAAATACTTCAGGAGCATTTCGGCCAGCAGGCTGCGGATCTTGTCTTTCTCAAAGTAGAACCTGGCAATCCGCGTAAGCCGCTCTTGGGAAATATATTGTTCAAGAGGCTTTAACTGTTCCAGACCGGTTACTTCGTCTATGTTGATTGCATATTGGTTGATTTCATATTGGTTGATCCCATATGGCTGGAAAGGATATTGAGTCATCGGTATTATGAAGCATTATAATGATTTGCTTTGCCTCCTATTCGTATAATTGATAAAGCTGTTTCGCAATTACGCCTTCGGCCGGAAATACAATTGAATCATTATTATTGAGCCCGTTCAAAGACCGAATTGTTTTTTCTTTTATTGATACCTTCCATTTTTCATCAAAATCCTTAAAACTAATACACGCTTCCAATTTCACTGGATCAAAAGATATTGAACAAATAGTGGGCGTATCGCTTGTTACATCCTCACGTGCTTTTCTTAGGACGTCTAAAGCCTCCTTTATTCCAAAGCTATTAATTTGATCATCTATCTCCTTATAGGCTTTGATATATCTGTCAGCGCCAAGTCCGTGAACCTCGTCAAATTTATGATTTATAAAATTGCCATTGGGGAAATTAGTCATAACAATGAAACTGCCGTCAATTCTAGTGATGACATTATTATCTTTTCCCTCCTCAAGAATTATAGCCTCGCCGTATTTATCTGCAACGATAGTATGTAAGCCCAAATCAGGGAATGAGGGGTTTTTAACCGAATAAAAAGCTTTTCGATTATTTAGAATAGCTAAAAAATCGGCAACTTTGTCCCCTACCCTTAATGATTCTTCAACAATATCAAATACACTTACCTTATTTTCATCACTGCACGGTATAAAATCGGGGCTATATTCTACTAGCTGGGTACATATAAATAAACCATTACTATTAATACCGGCAACATCTACATATTTATTATTCATTAATGCTGAAAAATAAAAAACGTCCCTAACCGCGTAATTATCCGCGTAATTATAAATATTTAGCTTCAAATCAATATCCGCCGAATCAAAATTCATACCATAAACCGGATTGTTCTGACCATATACTGCAAAACTTGTGCACATTTTAGAGACTCCCTCTTAACAAGAACACATCCCAGCTCATCAAAGTTTCCTCCTAAAAATACATGTTCGTACTGTTCCGCTATGCAGCGGACAGAGTGATCCTTAACTTAAACAGTATAGCACACAACGAAAGTAATCTCAACGAAAGTTACCGATTAATTATTTTCGCTGCCAGTTGTTTCCCTTGATATTAAGGCTCATTTACCAGTTTGTTTGGGCGGGAAACATCCATAATTCAAATCACTTCGTGTGATTTCGACAAGAAAATAACATATCACAGCCCTTTTATCATCAATCTGCCAGCCAAGACAACTACCGGGGAGATTCAGTAGATTGATATGCTAATTAAGCAACCGTATTTTACTTTTACTTGTTCAATTTACCCATAGCTAACTGCATACCGCCTTAGTCTGATACACGTCCCGGCACTTGAAATGCTTGGTAAAAAATGCTATGTTTATATAGATTTACAATACATTATTGACTACTATTGATTATGAGTGCGGCCAAGCCGCAGATGGGGTACCAAAATGGATATTTTCGGGATTTTGAAATTAATGGGTGGTCTTGCATTATTTCTGTACGGCATGAACGTTATGGGTGAAGGGCTGACCCGGGCTTCCGGTAGCAAACTCCAGCGGCTGCTGGAGAAGCTAACCTCTTCTAAGACAAGGGGTGTGCTGCTCGGCTTTGTCGTAACGGCCATTATCCAGTCTTCTTCCGCCACCACGGTCATGGTCGTCGGCTTTGTCAATTCGGGCATTATGAAACTGCAGCAGGCCATCGGCGTCATCATGGGCGCCAATATCGGAACCACTGCCACGGCCTGGATCTTAAGCCTTACCGGCCTGCAGGGCGATAACTTTCTTATCCAGTGCCTTAAACCTTCTAATTTCTCTCCTGTGCTTGCCGTAATCGGCGTCGTCCTGACGATGTTTGCCAAATCAACGAAAAAGAAAAATACCGGCTTCATCATGATCGGTTTTGCCATTCTGATGTTCGGCATGGAAACCATGACCGGCTCAGTCGCCCCGCTGGCCGACGTTCCGGCATTCCAGCAATTGCTGATCGCCTTTTCCAATCCGGTCATCGGAGTGCTGGTGGGCGCGATAGTCACGGCCATCATCCAGAGTTCTTCCGCTTCGGTCGGCATCCTGCAGGCGCTGTGCCTAACCGGAATGGTCAACTTAAGCACCGCCATCCCGATTATCATGGGCCAGAATATCGGCACCTGCATCACGGCTGCCCTGTCCGCTATCGGTGCCAATAAAAATGCCAAACGGGCGGCGCTGATTCACTTTTATTTTAACCTGATCGGTACGATTGCTTTTATGGTGCTGTTCTACGGTCTGCACGCATTTATGGATTTTGCCTTTTTAAACACAACGGCCAGTGTTGCCGACATTGCCATTTTCCACAGTCTGTTCAATATATTTTCTACTTTCTTGCTACTTCCGGCATCGGCACTGCTGGAAAAACTGGCTTATGCTACTATGCCGAGATCTATGGAAGAAAACGAAACGCTTTCTTATATACGGCTGGATGAGCGTTTCCTTGAGACTCCCCCCTACGCGGTATCGGTATGCCGGGATGTCACGGTCGATATGATGGATGCGACTAAAAAAGGCCTGATTATGGCCATCGACTCCATCAAGGATTATCACAATAAAAAGGGAGCAGAGGTCATCCGGCTGGAAGATGTCGTCGATCAATATGAGGACAAGGTTGGAACCTATCTGGTGAAGCTTGGCAACTATACGCTACTGGATGCCGACAGCCGGCTGCATACGGTTCTGCTTCACAGCATCGGTGACCTTGAGCGGATCTCCGACCATTCAGTCAACCTGATCGCGTCGGCCAAGGAAATAGCGGAAAAGAAGCTCTCCTTTTCCGACCGGGCGCAAAAGGAACTGGCTGTTTATTTTGCGGCCTTAAAAGAAATCGTGACAAAGACGTTTGAAGCATTCCGGAACTTGGACACCGAACTTGCCGCCGAGATCGAACCCTTAGAAGAAGTGATCGACGGGCTGACAGCTCAGGTTAAAAAGCGCCATTATAAACGGCTCAGCAACGGTAAATGCTCAATTGAGATGGGTTTTATTCTGCAGGACATCCTGACAAACTGCGAACGGGTGGCCGATCATTGTTCCAATATCGCTATCTGCCTGCTGCAGATGGAAGACCAGGATCTGTATGCCCATCATTATCAGGATAGCATGGACAGAAAAGCTAAACAGAACTTTAATGGGATGTACCAAAAGTACCGGAAGCGGTATGACCTACCCTGACCGCAGCTCGTCATATCCGGTTATGCTCCGATAGAAAAGCTTTAAGGAAGCGAAGCAGATTCTCCTGGTCACGGCAGCTCATGGTTTCGACGGCAGAATGCATAGCCAGAAGCGGGACACCGATGTCAGCCGAGCGCATGGGAAGTGCGGACGAGAGGATCGGGCCAAGGGTGCTTCCGCCGGGAATATCGGAACGGATGTAAGTGAGGCGGCAAGGAATGGCATGGTTTTCTGCCAGAATCTTCAGTATGGCCCATGTTTCGGCATCACCGGCATAGCTTTGTTTGGAAGAGCATTTGATGGCTACGCCGTCGCCTAGGCGGATCCCGGAAGTGGGGTCATATTTCTCCGGACGGTTGGGATTGAGGGCATGGGCGGCATCGGCTGAAAGCAGGAACCCGCCTGCTACCGCTTTCAGGTAGCTATCCCTAGTGATTCCCAGCGAACTATAAATACGTTCCAGTGTAAAGGGCAGAAGATTGCCGGCTCCGCCGTTCTTGCTCAGGCTGCCGATCTCTTCATGGTCGAACAGCGCGACGATATCCATCCCTCCGGCACGGCGGCTCTGACTGTCTGTAATGGCGCTGACGGCCGCCTGTACAGACGACAGATTATCTAGACGCGGAGCGGCCAGCAGTTCTCCGGCCATGCCGCAGATCATTCCCTCCTGGACAATATATAGCCCCAAGTCATAACTGATGATGTCTTCCTCGGTAATTTCCCTGTCCCACGACCGGCTTATCTCCGCCGCAAGAAACCGGGTAAAATAAGCTTCTTTACATTCTGCATTTTCTTCCTTCTCCTGCCCCCCGCCCAGACCAGCCAACGGAATCAGGTCAACCTGCGGGTTGAGCTCGGTGCCTTTGTTGATCTCCTTGTTCATGTGAATAGACAGGTTGGGAACGATAAAGAGCGGACGCCGGCAGTCCAGATAACATGACATGGGCCGGCCGGCAGCGCGGTCTTTGATAATGACGATTCCTGACATTCCCAAGGGGCGGTCCATCCAAGCATGATTAATGGCTCCGCCGTAAATCTCGGCATTAAGCCGTCGGTAACTTTTATATGGATATTCAGCACCAGCTTTGATCCGCAGTCCTGGCGAATCTACATGGGCGGATATGATCCGGGCTTGATCATCCCCGGAAAAGCTTTCATTCACCCGGAAAGCCATCAGAGCTGTCCGGAATGGCGCGGTATAATAAGCATGTCCTTTTTGGAGCTCCCAATGCTGATCCCATTCCAGCTTCTGAAAACCAGCTTTCTGCAGCTGCGCCGATACTTCCGCTACCACATGGTAGGGAGAAGTTCCCCGGCTTATTAATTCAATTAATTGATGCACATTCTCATTCATATGCTGTCCCTTTCAATTGACCTTATTTGTTCGTATTCTACATATATAATTGTACCGACCAACAATTTTGTCAAGAGTTTTTAATCGCCATTGTTCTATTGCTCCGAATGGGTTTTCAAACCCTGTTATGAAGTGACCTC
>DBDG01000044.1 GCA_002293475.1 Lachnospiraceae bacterium UBA938 | reverse complement strand
GACCGGGCCGACCGCCGGGCCAGTGGCAGCCGCCAGGTTCTGGGCCGTGGCGTCCGTAAGATGACAGATAATAAGAAAATGTGCCCCGCAGTCCGTTAGCAGTGAAAAATGCCTCTCGGAATACTTCGATGAATCGTCACCGTTCCCATCGGATATCGGCGCACATTTTTTATTTCGCTCTTTTTTCTTTTTAACTTTTATGGTATTATAGTAAAAGCACAGGTAGAGGGAGCAGATTTTGATGGCAGATATTGATAGCCGGCCGCGGCAGGCAAAACGCCGTAAAAGAGTGCAAATTATTAAAAAAATAATTATTTGCATGATAGTTACCGCTATATTGCTTCCCACTGTCCTCAGCATTGTTTTAGCGGTTAAGTTAAGTGATGCCCGGAAGCAGATAGATGAGCTGGAAGCATCCATAGCCATAGGAGCGGCCACGGGGACTGAAGACAGTTCCCCGGCGGCGGAAGAAGTGGCTCAGACCAGCATTTTTGTTACATCGCAGCTGGAAGAATCGACTAGGACGGGCGAAGAAGGCCGGATTGAAGAGATAACAGAAGACACGGAAAAGATAAAGATATATCTGACCTTTGATGACGGCCCCAGCAGCAATACCGCGGCGATATTGGATATCCTGAATCAATATGATGTGAAAGCCACGTTTTTCGTGGTGGGCAAGACTGATGACAGTTCCCGGCAGGCTTACCGGCGGATTGTTGATGAAGGCCATACCTTGGCCATGCATTCTTATAGCCACAGATATCATGAGATTTATCAGTCCGTGGAAAGCTTCAGCAGCGATCTGACCCGGCTCCAGGAGTTTTTATATGAAGAGACCGGGATATGGTGTACATACTGCCGTTTTCCCGGCGGCAGTTCCAATACGGTAAGCAATGTGGACATGCAGGAACTGATTACTTATCTTGATGAGCAGAACATCACTTATTTTGACTGGAATATTGCCTCCGGTGATGCCGTGAGCGGTGCTTTAAGCGTGGAGCAGATTGTAGAAAACTGTCTTGCCGGTGTCAGCGGAAAGCGGACGGGCATTATGTTGCTGCATGATGCGGCAGAAAAACATTCTACGGTGGAGGCTCTGCCGTATATTATCGAAGGTCTGCTGGCTATGGAAAATGTCCAGATCCTGCCGATCAGTGATGATACCGTGCCGGTGAGACATATGGAAGCATTGCATTGATAGTAAAAATCTGGTAAGTAAATCCAGTATTCATCATATTATTAAGAATAAAAGATTGGAGGATAATATAATGGGATTTTTCACGGACTTAAAAGAGGATCTTTCACAAGCCGTCAGTGAATTGCTGCCGGAAGGAGAAAGTCCGGAAATAGCTGAAGCTGATGAATCAGAAGAGATGGCAGACCTGGAAGAAGTAATGGCGGAAGCGGACGATGTAGCCGCCGCAGAGCAGGAAAGCGATGTCTTGGCGGCTGATATGCCCCTGAAAGCCGCGGCAGGTCCGGAGGATAGTGCCGAGCCTTGGGAAGATCCGGCCGTTTTTGATGACGGGCTGCCGATCGATATTGATGAGATGCTGGATAAAGCGGAGGAGATGAATATAATGAAAGAGGTGAGCGAAATGATGGAAGAATCGGTATATGTGGCAGCCGCAGAAGCAGAGATGATGAAATCGGATCTGCCGGACAAGAAAGTATCTGATGAGACGGCAACGATTACCGCCGGCATGAAGCTGGTGGGCGATGTCACTTCGGAAGGTTCATTGGAACTGGAAGGGGTGATAAATGGTAATATTGACATCCTGGGCAAGCTGAATATAACTGGTTGTATCATCGGAGATTCGAAGGCGGCGGAGATATTTGCCGACAATGCCAAGATAACCGGAGAAATGAAGAGTCTAGGCAGTGTTAAGATCGGGCAGAGTACCGTGATTATCGGCAATATTTTTGCCAACAGCGCCGTCATAGCCGGAGCCGTCAAGGGTGATATTGATGTTCACGGGCCGGTTATCCTTGATACATCAGCGATAGTAATGGGCAATATCAAGTCCAAGTCAGTCCAGATCAATAATGGTGCCGTTATTGAAGGAATGTGCTCACAGTGTTATGCCGAGGTGAATCCTACCTCTTTCTTTGAAGAGTTTAAAAAAGGTAAAAAATAATGAGAATACTATTAAAGCTGAGCGGTGAAGCGCTGGCGGGGGATAAAAGGACAGGATTTGACGAAGATACAGTTAAGGAAGTGGCCGGCCAGGTAAAACGGCTGATGGCCGATGACATTCAAGTCGGAATCGTGATTGGCGGCGGAAATTTTTGGCGGGGACGGACCAGTGGTAATATTGACCGGACGAAGGCGGATCAGATCGGCATGCTGGCGACCGTGATGAACTGTATCTACGTGTCGGAGGTTTTCCGCAGCGAAGGTATGGCGGCCGCGGTTTTGACCCCCTTTGAATGTGGGTCTTTTACCAAGCTCTTTTCCAAAGACCGGGCAAATAAATATTTCCACAAAGGCATGGCGGTATTTTTTGCGGGTGGCACAGGGCATCCGTTTTTTTCAACAGATACCGGCGTGGTACTGCGGGCAGCGGAAGTGGACGCCGATATGATCCTGCTCGCTAAGGCCGTAGACGGCGTGTATAGCGAGGATCCCCATATCAATCGGCAGGCGTTTAAATACGACGAGATCTCCATCGATGAAGTAATTGCCAAGAACCTGCAGGTAGTGGATATGACGGCTTCGATTCTAGCCAAGGAAAATAAAATACCCATGCGTGTGTTTGGGCTGAACGAACCGGAGAGTATCGTTAATGCAGTAAAAGGCAAGTTTACGGGAACGAACGTGACGGTATAGATGATTAAGGGATGAATAACTGTCGTCAAAGGTACATGAGAAGCAACAGTGAGCTGGCGTATAAATGGAGGAAGTAAAGATGGATGAGAGATTACAAGTCTATGAAAGTAAGATGAAAAAAACATATGAGCATCTGGAGAGCGATTACGCAGGGATCCGGGCCGGGCGCGCCAATCCGCATGTGCTGGATAAGATCAAGGTGAATTATTACGGGACGCCGACGCCGATACAGCAGGTAGGAAATATTACGATACCGGAAGCAAGGCTGATCCAGATCGCGCCTTGGGAGAAATCTTTGATCAAGGATATTGAGAAGGCGATCTTGGCTTCCGATATCGGGATTAATCCTTCTAACGACGGCAATTCCATCAGGCTGGTGTTTCCGGAACTGACGGAGGAGAGAAGAAAGGAACTGGTTAAAGAGGTCAGGAAAAAAGGCGAGGAAGGCAAGGTGGCTATCCGTAATATCCGGCGGGACGGCAATGAAGCCTTTAAGAAATTGAGTAAAGGCGAGGTTTCCGAGGATGAGGCTAGGCAACTGGAAGAGAGCCTACAGAAAATGACTGATAAGTTTATAAAGGACGTCGACAAGCTGGTTGAGGATAAATCCAAGGATATTCTTACCGTTTAAGGGTTGATGGCATGGAGGGCATTCCCTTGGCTGAAGAGAGGAGTGCTTTTCGCTTTAGTATACGTTCTGAAAGAGAGATTAGATGTGATGGTTGACGGCTTACAGATGCCCCGGCATGTAGCGATTATTCTGGATGGTAACGGACGATGGGCCAAGAGCAAGGGGATGCCCCGGAATTATGGCCATGTGCAGGGAGCGAAGACAGTTGAGGTGATTTGCGAAGAAGCGTACCGGATGGGAATCGAATATCTGACGGTGTACGCTTTTTCTACAGAGAACTGGAACCGGCCGGATGATGAAGTGGCGGCCTTAATGAAGCTGCTGAGGAATTACATGAAAACCTGTCTTAAGACGGCGGCTAAAAATAAGATGTGTGTGCGTGTGCTGGGGGATAAAAGCGGGCTGGACAGTGATATCCGGTCGAGGATTGCCGAGCTGGAGGCGGCGACCAAAGAAAATGACGGGCTGAAATTTCAGATTGCGCTCAATTATGGCGGCCGGGATGAGATCGTGCGGGCAGTAAGAAGCGTGGGGGAGGCAGTAAAACTGGGGAAGATAGAGCCAGCGGATATTGATGAAGAGATGATAGCGGCTTATCTGGATACTTCTGGGCTGCCGGAA
Source organism: Lachnospiraceae bacterium UBA938 (assembly GCA_002293475.1). GTDB lineage: Bacteria > Bacillota > Clostridia > Lachnospirales > Lachnospiraceae > UBA935. The sequence goes on along the minus strand of DBDG01000044.1, from coordinate 55,557 downwards.
CCGGATCTGATGATCCGGACATGTAACGAACAGCGGATTTCTAATTTCTTATTATGGCAGCTTGCCTATACGGAGTTTTACTTTACGTCGGTGGCTTGGCCTGACTTTACAAAAGAAGAATTGATCAAGGCGGTCGCAGTATATAATCAGAGAGAGCGGCGGTATGGAACGGTTGCGGAATAATCGGCAGTTTTAAGTTAGGGGGATGGGAATGACGAATTTCTGGATTAGGTTAATAAGTGGGCTTGCCCTTGTCGTGGCAGCCCTTGCAGTGATATTATATGGCGGCTATTTATTGGCCGGAGTTTTGTTTGTGATTTCACTGATAGCATATCATGAGCTGATGAGGGCGTGCGGTCTGACATTGGGGGGAAAGGCGACCGGTAGGCTGGAGGTGTTGGGATTTGTGGCAGTGGCCGGCTATTATGCGGTTATGGTCTGGTCCGGTGACGGGATGCTGCTTATGTTGACGTTAGTGCTGGCACTGGTGGCACTGATGTTTATCTATGTCTTTATGTATCCTAAGTATCATGCGCGTCAGATCATGGAAGCTTTTTTCTGTATTGTATATGCACCGGTCATGCTGTCCTGTATTTATCTGACTAGGACGCTTAATTATGGCAGCTATATTGTGTGGCTGATATTTATCAGTTCGTGGATATGTGATACCTGTGCATATTGTGTAGGGATGCTGATCGGGAAGCACAAGATGGTGCCCCGCTTAAGTCCCAAGAAGTCAATCGAAGGCGCGGTCGGCGGGATTGCCGGCGCGGTCATCGTAGGTGCCCTGTACGGTTATTTTGTCCAAAGCCGGTTGGCAGGGGAACAGAAGCTCGTCGTGATATTTGCCCTGATCGGCGGAGTCGGCGCGGTGATTGCGCAAGTAGGCGACCTAGCGGCATCGGCCATCAAAAGGAATCATGACATCAAGGATTACGGCAAGCTGATACCGGGTCACGGCGGCATCATGGATCGTTTCGACAGTGTGATTTTTACGGCACCGATGATTTTTCTACTGGCGGTATTGATGATCAGGTTATAGGGGCAATATAAGGAAAATATAAGGCATATGAAAAAAATAGCGATAATGGGCTCGACCGGTTCAATCGGTACACAGACCCTGGATATAGTCAGGAATCACCGGGACGAGCTTCAGGTGACCGCGCTGGCGGCCGGCAGCAACGTGGCGGCAATGGAAAAACAGATCAGGGAATTTCATCCCGTGATTGCCGCTATGTGGACGGAAGGCGCTTACCGCGAGCTGCGGGACAGCGTGGCAGACCTGGAGGTCAAAGTGGTCTGCGGTATGGAAGGGCTGCTGGAAATAGCCGTCATGGCGGAAGCGGATATCCTGGTGACAGCAGTCGTGGGGATGATCGGGATCAGGCCGACGATTGCGGCGATAAAGGCGGGCAAGGATATTGCCTTGGCAAATAAGGAGACCTTGGTGACGGCAGGGCACATCATCATGCCGCTGGCAGCCGCACACGGGGTATCGATCCTGCCGGTTGACAGTGAACACAGTGCCGTCCTACAGTCGATGCGGGGAGAGAACCGCCACCGGGTGGAAAAGATATGGCTGACGGCATCGGGCGGGCCTTTTCGGGGGAAGAGCCGTGCCGAGCTGGCGGATATGACGGCCGAGGAGGCCTTACGGCATCCCAATTGGTCGATGGGGAGAAAGATAACCATTGATTCAGCGACGCTGGTCAACAAAGGGCTGGAAGTGATGGAGGCAAGATGGCTGTTTGACCTGCGGGCCGATCAGATCCAGGTGGTGGTGCACCCGCAGAGCATTATCCATTCTATGGTGGAGTACGCTGACGGTGCCGTCATGGCACAGCTAGGGACACCGGATATGAAGCTGCCGATACAATATGCGCTGTTTTATCCGGACAGGCCGCCTCTTGGCGGTAAAAAGGTGGATTTTCTTGAATTAGCCGCACTTACCTTCGAAAAGCCAGACGTAGAAGTTTTTAAAGGACTGGGCATGGCTTACCGGGCTATGGCGGCGGGAGGCAGCATGCCGACGGTATATAATGCGGCTAATGAAATGGCAGTAAGCCTGTTTCTCAATAAAAAAATCATCTTTTTACAGATTTATGAATTAATTGCCGGGGCTATGGCGTATCATAAAGTAATAGAGAATCCTACGGTGGAAGAGATAATTCAGGCGGAAACGGAAAGCTATGAATATATCAGGAAGGTGACGAATTGTTAGCGACGGTTATTTGTTTTATCTTAATTTTTACTATAATAGTAGTGGCTCATGAACTAGGGCATTTTCTGCTGGCAAGAAAAAACGGGATTCATGTGACCGAGTTTTTTATCGGCATGGGTCCGTCGATATTTTCTTTCACCAGAGGGGGGACCAAGTATTCCCTGAAAATCTTCCCGATCGGCGGCGCCTGTGTGTTTGAAGGTGAAAACGGCCAGATTGAGAAAGAAGGTTATGGAGATGTTGAAGTTGACGGGGGAAATGCCAAGCCGGAACCGGGCGAGGGCTCCTTCCTCAAAGCATCGGCATGGGCACGGTTTTCCGCTATTATTGCCGGTCCGATATTCAACTTCTTTCTGGCCTATCTGCTAGGGCTGGTCATTGTTGCTTATGCGGGCACCGACCGGCCGGTACTTGGCATGGTTGCCCCAGGCGGGCAGGCCGAAGCGGCCGGATTGCAGGAAGGTGACCTGATTACCAAGATAAACAATGAAAGCATCCATTTATATAGGCAGATTTACTTTATTTCCTATACCAGCAGAGGTGAAACGTTGCAGGTGACGTATGAACGTGACGGGGTGGAGAACAGCGTGACGGTCACGCCGGCTTATAATGAGGAACTGGGACGGTATCTGCTAGGGGTCGATGCCTATGGACCATATTCGGAGACGGAAGGTCTGGGGATATTTGCCAGTGCGTTTCATGAGGTGCAGTTCGGTGTGACCTCGACCTTGAAAAGCCTTGGGATGATGCTGCAAGGCCGGCTGGGCGGGGATGACGTGGCTGGTCCTTTGGGCATGGCGATGATTGTCGGGGAGACATATGAAGTCGCGAAGACTTATGGATTTTTACAGGTTTTGATTTCCATGCTGAATATTACGATGATATTGTCGGTTAACCTCGGTATCATGAATCTGCTTCCGCTGCCGGCTTTGGACGGGGGCAGGCTGGTGTTTATTGTGATTGAGCTGATCCGGGGGAAACCGATTCCGCCGGAAAGAGAAGGGGTGGTTCATCTGGCCGGGATGATTGCGTTGATGGTGCTGATGGTGGTGGTGCTGTTTAATGATATTACGAAGTTCTTTTGAGTTGGGGGGGATTCGGTATCTCAGCGGGATGTTTTACGGGGCAATGGGTAAGATGCCTGGCAGTGTAATGGTTAAGATTTGGTTTATAGATTCTTTTTTGGTTACTTTGATTGTTCGATAGTATTCACTTTTTCACATTTTCTTTTTTTCTGTTAGTAATCCAATTTTTCCACTGGTGATGATTAGTATGTTGCTTGATAGTGACCTCTTTATTTTGGTTCTTGACTTGGTTTGTATAGAGCTGATTCTGATTTGTGTGGGGGAATTTGTGGAAATAAGGAGATGATAACAAATTGATACAAGGGGAGGTTAGGTGGCATGGTGATTTTGGATAGGTATGAGATGGGGGAAATGGTTGGACAAGGCGGGTCAGGGTATGTTTATCGGGCCTTTGACCGGCATCTGCAGCAGATTGTGGCTGTGAAACAGGCGATTTTTAATGAACAGGAGGGGCTGAACGCGTATTGTATTTGGAATGAGGTTAAGCTGTTGATTAGAATGGAGCATCAGGCTTTACCTAAGGTCTATGACTATTTTAGGGATGGGGAAGCTGTTTATATGGTGACGGAGTTTGTTCGTGGGGTGACGCTTGAAGATTATGTGACGAAGAATGGACCTATGGACCAGTATCAGGCACTGGCGGTGATGAAAGAACTGATTTCGGTATTTTGTTATCTACATTCTTGTCAGCCGCCGGTAATTTATTGCGACTTGAAGCCTGCTAATATTATGATGCGGGAGGATGGGCGGATCAAGCTGATTGACTTTGGGGCGGCGACCATTGTCCACGGCAAAGTCCGGGCGGGGACGCCGGGGTTTAGTGCCCCGGAGCTGCTGGTCATTGACGGTAGGCTGCCTGAACCTACGGAAATAAGTGATATATACAGTCTGGGAGCGGTGTTTTGCTTCTTGCTGACAGCTAAAACAGAATATCCTTTGGTATTATTTAAGCGGAACCTGCCGAATGGGATCGGGAAGATTATTATGAAATGCCTTCAAATGAGACCATGTAGGCGATATGCCAATGTGGGTCAGCTGGAAAGAGATATTGATCACTGTAATGGTCTTATAGGAGTTCCTGTTTTAAGGGTTAAAGCAGATAGAGCAATTGGAGCGGTTTTACTGATGATACTTTCAGTAGGTGTTATTGTATTTGCATTGTTGTTTGGAAATGACCGAAAAATGCTCACAGGAATTGATAATATGGCTGTAGCATCGAGTGTTTCAGTATCGGCCGGTGAACTGCCGGTCACAGTACGGGATTCTGACGGACATAAATTGCTGATAAAAGAAGGTGCTGTTTATCAGCCGGCCAAAGATATTATTCTGGAACTGCCTTTGTCAGGAATACCGGAAAACAAGGCTGTAATCATGCAAATTGTTATATACGTTGAAGAAAAACGATATGAAAGCCGTAAGTTTCTAATTAGGACAAGCAATAATAATTAATGGGAAAATAAAGAACATTTTAAACACTCCCTCTTACGAGGAGGCAGGCAGAAAAATGCAAATCATCCTCATAATTATCGATAAATATTGCGCGGCATTGATTCTCATGTTTGATGTTGACAAACAAAGACATCGGTGATATATTGAAACTACCATATTCGTAGTGGGATACTAGGAATTAAAAGGAGTAATATATGAATCAAACAATATATATGGATAATGCGGCGACTACCAAAATGGCGCCGGAGATTCTGGAAGCCATGATGCCTTATTTTACCGAGTATTATGGCAATCCCAGCAGTGAACATTATTCCGTGGGAGCGGCTGCCCGGAAAGCAGTAGTTGAGGCTAGGGAAGTGATAGCGGCGAGCCTGAAGGCGAAGAGCAATGAGATTTATTTTACTGGCGGGGGAACGGAGGCAGTTAACTGGGCGATCAAGGCGACAGCGGATGCCTATGAGTGCAAAGGCAAACATATTATTACCTCGGCCATAGAGCATCACGCTGTGCTACATACCTGCCGGTATCTGGAAAAGAAAGGCTATCAGGTAACCTATGTCGGTGTGGATGAAAATGGCATCATTAAGCTGGATGAGCTTAAGAAAGCCATACGTCCGGATACGATCCTGATTTCGGTGATGTTTGCTAATAACGAGATCGGTACTGTTCAGCCTGTCAAGGAGATTGGGGACATTGCTCATGAAAAAGGCGTGATTTTTCATACCGATGCGGTGCAGGCTTACGGGCATCTGCCGATTGATGTGGATGAGTGCCATATTGACTTGCTTAATGCCAGCGGCCACAAATTAAACGGGCCGAAAGGGAGCGGTTTTCTTTATATCCGTCAGGGGCTTAAGCTTCGTTCCTTTATACACGGAGGCGGTCAGGAACGGAGCAGACGTGCCGGAACCGAAAATGTTCCCGGCATCGTCGGTCTAGGGGCGGCGGCAAAAAGGGCAATAGAACATATGGAGGAAAACGGGGTCAAGGAAAGTCAGCTCCGTGATCATCTGATCGACAGAATATCGGCGGAGATACCTTATTGCCGCTTGAATGGTGACCGGGTGAAGCGGCTGCCAAATAATGTTAATTTCAGCTTTAGGTTTATTGAGGGGGAAGGTCTGCTTATTAAGCTGGACAGTAAAGGGATCTGTGCTTCCAGCGGTTCGGCCTGTACCTCAGGCTCGCTGGATCCGTCACATGTGCTGCTGGCCATCGGCCTGCCGCACGAGATTGCCCACGGTTCGTTGCGCCTGACCTTAAATGCGGAGAACACGCAGGCAGAGATGGACATCGTAGTGGATGCGATTAAAGAAGCAGTGAAGGATTTACGGGATATGTCACCATTATATGATGATTTTATGAAGAAACAAAAATAGCCGCTGGATATGATAACCAGTTATGATATCAGCGGGTACAGTTTTGGTAAATCAGCACCATCAGGAGGAGCACTATGTATACAGAAAAAGTAATGGATCATTTTCAGAATCCCCGTAATATGGGAGAAATAGAAGACGCCAGCGGCATCGGCACGGTCGGTAATGCCAAGTGCGGCGATATTATGCGGATTTACCTTGATATTGATGAAGCCGGGGTGATACAGGACTGCAAGTTCAAGACATTTGGCTGCGGGGCGGCGGTGGCCACCAGCAGTATGGCGACAGAACTGGTAAGAGGAAAAACGGTTCAAGAGGCATTACAGGTGACCAATCAGGCCGTGATGGAGGCACTGGATGGGCTGCCGCCGGTCAAGGTACACTGTTCATTGCTGGCTGAGGAGGGAATCCATGCCGCGCTGTGGGATTATGCGCAGAAGCACGGGATTGTAATTGAAGGGCTGGAAAAGCCGAAGACGGATATCGGGGAAGAGGAAGCGGAGGAAGAATATTAGAGGGCTGTTGACTCTAAGATGTTAAAGGGAGCATGAATAAGAAAAAGGTAATCGTCGGTATGTCGGGAGGAGTGGATTCTTCCGTGGCCGCATTGTTGTTAAAAGAACAAGGATATGAAGTGATCGGGGTGACCATGCGGATCTGGCCGGACGGAACGGAGCCCGGCGGTACGGATGCCGGTAAGGTTGCCAAGGCCTTGGATATTCCCTATTATGTAGTTGATTTCCGGCCTGAATTCAAAGAAAAAGTCATTGACTATTTTGTGTCGGAGTATTTGCGGGGCAGGACACCGAACCCCTGTGTTGTCTGTAATCGTCATGTCAAATGGGAATCCTTGCTAAAAAAGGCGGCCGATATCGGGGCAGACTACATAGCTACCGGCCATTATGCCAGGATCGGCAGACTGCCGAACGGACGTTATGCCATCCGCAATTCAGTTACGGCAGCCAAAGATCAGACTTATGCGCTGTATAAGCTGACGCAGTTCCAGCTGGCGCATACTTTGATGCCGGCAGGAGAATATAACAAGGAAGCGATCCGCCGGATGGCAGAAGGAGCAGGGCTTCCGGTGGCGCATAAGCCTGATAGCCAGGAGATATGCTTTGTACCGGACGACGACCATACCGGGTTTATCAGGCAAGAAGCCGGGGACAGGCTTCCCCCTCCGGGGAATTTTGTAACCAAAGACGGGGAGATACTGGGGACTCATAAAGGCATTACCCACTACACGGTCGGCCAGCGCCGGGGACTCTCCATTGCGCTGGGACGCCGTATCTTTGTCAGCGAAATACGCCCGGCGGTCAATGAAGTAGTAATCGGTGAGGAGGAGGATGTTTTTTCCGTTTCACTACGCTGCAACCAGCTGAATTTTATGGGGATGGACGATGTATTGGAACCCAAGAAGGTAAAGGCCAAAATCCGCTACGCGCACAGCGGCGCCCCCGCTATCATAGAACGTACCGGAGCTGATGAAATCCAGTGCCGCTTTGAGGAGCCGGTAAGAGCCGTCACCCCCGGACAGGCAGTGGTGTTTTATGATGGGGACTATATACTGGGTGGCGGCACCATAATCTGATGTTGATACTATGGATATTACACACTTCATGTTATCTAAGCATGAAAAACATGACCTTTTGCCTTGGTATCATAGTAATTGATAGCAGAATAAGCGACAAGTCACTTGTAAGGAGAACACACATGATAATTGAAACAAAAAGACTGTTTTTGCGCCCCTGGGTCAGGGAAGATGCCGAAGCTCTGTATGAATATGCCACGGAGCCACTGATCGGGCCGGTGGCCGGCTGGCCGGTTCATACCAGCGTGGAGAACAGCAGGGAAATCATCGAAAATGTTCTGGCTGTTCCGGAAACCTATGCCGTCTGCCTGAAGCAGGACAACCGGGCAATCGGCAGTATCGGGTTGCTGATCGGAGATAGGGCTAACATTAAGATAGCGCCGGATGAAGCGGAGATCGGTTATTGGATCGGAATGCCGTTCTGGGGACAGGGACTGATTCCGGAGGCGGTACGTAACCTAGTAAGGTATGGCTTTGAAGTCTTACAAGTGAAAAGAATATGGTGCGGTTATTTTGACGGTAATGAAAAATCGCGGCGCGTCCAGGAAAAATGTGGTTTCCGTTATCAGTTTACGCTTAAAGATGTCGCATGGCCGCTGATGAACGATATCCGTACAGAGCATATTACCTGCATCACCAGAGCGGAATGGGAACTTACCAATATCTTATAGCGACTACCGTGATTTTTGCCATCGCTGACTGGCTTAAGCGGTCAGCGTCTTCTTGCCCTTACTGTAAGCCTGCTAGAATTTGTGGAATTTAGCCGTTCGTTTTTCAAATGTGGCATAATACTTGAACCCACATTCTTGTAAAACAGCCGCCGCAATATCAAAGCCGGAAGCGATATCTTTGGCGGAATGGGCATCCGACCCGACCGTAACGATCTCTCCACCCAGTTCACGGAAGCGCTTAATAATCGCACTACTAGGGTGCGGCTCTCGCAGCTGGTACCGGAGCGCCCCGGTATTTATTTCCAAGCCTTTTTCCAGTTTGACCAGACCGCTTAGGATTTCATCCAGGACATCCCGGTAATCCGCATAATGGTAATCCGCATCGTGAGCCGGCCCATAGCGGACAACATAATCAAGATGGCCATAGACGTCAAAATCAATGAAGCCTTTAATATTCTCCAATATCGAAACAAAGTACTCCATATAAGCCTCTTTAGTATCCCTTCCCATATAAAAACTATCCAGATAAGGATCTTTTCCGTGGCAAAGATGCGAGGATCCTATCACAAAATCAAAGTCATAGGCTCTCACATAGGCCGCCAGTTCCTTGGACAAATGAGGCTGAAGCCCCAGTTCAATGCCAAAACTTATCTTAATTTGATCCGCATATTTTTCACGGCAGCGAATCACATCATATAGATAAGAGTCAGTATTAACCACAAAATAATCAGCCGGATGCGTCTCCGTAACCGGGAAACTAATGTCCATATGCTCAGTAAAGCACATTTCCCTAAGCCCCAGTTCCCTTCCTCTGCCGATCATGACTGCCATATCAGTAACAGAATCCCCTGAAAAAGATGAATGTAAATGACAATCCGCTAAAATCCCCATGTCGCTCCTCCTTGCCCTAATACTCAGAATAATCATATACCCGTAAAACCATATTGATACTACCGCCTTTTCCTTCAAATTTTAGCACATGATACCTTTATTTACCATATCTTTTACCTAATAATAAATTAACTGTTAAAAATCTCATAAAAGACAATTATTTTTAATTTACACCTTGTATTTTCTGGACAAATTAGGTAAAATATCCATGCTGATTAAAATAAACAACAATTCTAGGAGGAAACGATAATGGCAGTAAAAGTAGCAATTAACGGTTTTGGCCGGATCGGTCGTCTGGCATTCAGACAGATGTTCGGTGCCGCCGGATACGAAGTAGTGGCAATCAATGATTTAACAAGCCCCAAGATGCTGGCACATTTGCTGAAATATGATTCGGCACAGGGAAGATATGCTTTAGCGGATAAAGTTACGGCAGGTGAAGATTCAATCACAGTAGACGGCCAGACGATCAAGATCTATGCCCAAAGAGATCCTAAAGATCTTCCTTGGAAAGACCTGGATGTAGATGTCGTTCTGGAGTGTACCGGATTCTTTGCTTCTAAAGACAAAGCTTCCGCCCATATCACAGCCGGAGCCAAGAAGGTAGTTATTTCCGCCCCGGCCGGCAACGACCTGCCGACGGTTGTCTTCAATGTCAACCATGACATCCTGAAAGCGGATGATACCGTGATTTCTGCTGCTTCATGTACCACCAACTGTCTGGCGCCGATGGCGAAAGCGTTAAATGACTTAGCCGAGGTTCAGTCCGGCATCATGACCACCGTACATGCTTATACCGGTGACCAGATGACCCTAGACGGTCCTCATCCTAAGGGCGACCTGCGGAGAGCCCGGGCCGCGGCCTGCAATATCGTTCCTAACTCTACCGGAGCGGCGAAAGCGATCGGTCTGGTTATTCCTGAACTGAACGGCAAGCTGATCGGTTCCGCGCAGCGTGTCCCCACCCCGACAGGTTCCACCACCATCCTGGTAGCCGTAGTGAAGGGTAACGTAACCAAGGATCAGATCAATGCTGCCATGAAAGCTGCTGCCGATGAATCTTTTGGCTATACTGAAGAAGAGATCGTATCCGGTGACGTAGTCGGCGTTACCTATGGCTCCTTATTTGATGCAACCCAGACGATGGCCTCTCCGATGGCCGACGGCAATTCTTTGGTTCAGGTTGTGTCTTGGTATGACAATGAGAACAGCTATACCAGCCAGATGGTCAGGACCATCAAATACTTTGCTGAACTGGCATAACATTAGTTGACCTGTCAGGGTCCGGTCTTTGGGCCGGACCCTGTTTAGATGAATCATTATAAATAAAATGGAGGAAGTAATATGGGACTAAACAAATTATCAGTTGACGATATCAACGTAAGCGGAAAACGTGTCCTGTGCCGCTGCGATTTTAATGTACCCTTGAAAGATGGCGTGATCACCGATACCAACCGGCTTACCGCCGCTCTGCCGACCATCAAGAAGCTGGTCGCCGACGGCGGCAAGGTCATTCTCTGTTCGCATCTGGGTAAGCCCAAGGGTGAACCGAAACCTGAGCTCTCCTTAGCTCCCGTGGCCGGCAAATTAACCGAACTGCTGGGCCAGGAAGTCAAGTTCGCGGCTGATCCCGAAGTGGTAGGCCCCAATGCTAAGATAGCGGTGGAAGCGATGCAGGACGGGGATGTCATCTTACTGGAAAATACCCGCTACCGGGCGGAAGAAACCAAGAACGGCGAGGCTTTCTCGCAAGAACTGGCCTCTATCTGTGATGTCTTTGTCAATGACGCTTTCGGTACTGCCCACCGCGCTCATTGTTCCAACGTCGGTGTAGCCGGTCTGGCCGATGTGGCGGCAGTCGGATATCTGATGCAGAAGGAGATTGATTTCCTGGGCAATGCGGTGGAGAATCCGGTCCGGCCTTTCGTTGCTATCCTTGGCGGAGCCAAAGTGGCTGATAAGCTCAATGTTATTGCCAACCTGCTGGAAAAATGCGATACCCTGATCATCGGCGGCGGCATGGCCTATACCTTCCTGAAAGCAAAAGGATATGAAATCGGCACTTCCCTGGTAGATAATGAGAAGATCGACTACTGTAAAGAGATGATAGAAAAGGCCGACAAATTGGGCAAGAAACTGCTGCTCCCCGTGGACAGTACCATAACCAAGGACTTCCCCAATCCGATTGATGCGCCGGTTGAGATCACCGTTGTAAAGGCCGATGCCATCCCGGCTGATATGATGGGACTGGATATCGGAACTGAAACGGCCAAGATATATGCCGAAGCCGTAAAATCGGCCAAGACGGTCGTATGGAACGGCCCGATGGGCGTCTTTGAGAATCCGGTTCTGGCCAAGGGCACGATTGCCGTAGCGGAATCCCTGGCAGAGACCGATGCGACCACCATAATCGGCGGCGGCGATTCGGCGGCGGCGGTCAACCAGCTGGGATATGGGCCGAAGATGACGCATATTTCTACCGGCGGCGGAGCTTCGCTGGAATTTTTGGAAGGTAAGGAACTTCCCGGCGTAGTGGCAGCGAATGATAAAAAATAACGGCGGCGGATATTTTGCCGATTAAGGAGAATAAAAGATGCAAAGAAGAAAGATTATTGCCGGTAACTGGAAGATGAACATGACTCCCGGAGAAGCGGTAGAATTAATTAATACCTTAAAGCCTTTAGTGGCGACCGACCAGGCCGATGTCGTGTTCTGCGTGCCGGCGATAGATATTATTCCGGCTATTGAGGCGGTCAAAGGCAGCAATATTGCCATCGGTGCCGAAAACATGTATTTTGAAGACAGCGGTGCTTATACCGGCGAGATCTCTCCTAAGATGCTGACGGCTGCCGGGGTCGGCTATGTCATCATCGGCCATTCTGAAAGAAGAGAGTATTTCGCGGAAACGGATGAAACCGTTAATAAAAAAGTACTTAAGGCCTTTGAACATGGCCTTACCCCGATCATCTGCTGCGGAGAGTCCCTGACCCAGAGAGAGCAGGGCATTACCATCGACTGGATCCGCCAGCAGATCAAGATCGCTTTTCAGGGGGTTACAGCAGAACAGGCGGCTACGGCAGTCATTGCCTATGAGCCGATCTGGGCGATTGGGACAGGTAAAGTGGCGACCACGGAACAGGCTCAGGAAGTCTGCGCCGCGATCCGTGTCTGTATGGCCGAGCTGTATGGTCAGACGACCGCCGATGCGACCCGTATCCAGTACGGCGGCTCCGTCACGGCAGCCAGTGCGGCGGAACTGTTCTCGCAGGCCGATATCGACGGCGGTCTGGTCGGCGGCGCGTCTCTAAAAGCCGACTTTGGGAAAATAGTTAATTATCAGTAATTTGCCTTGGGTAAGGCCGGTTGTTCTGCTTATTTTAATAGCAAATGACTTATAAACAGTCTGTTGAATCATGCGTCATGTTTTAACAGGCTGTTTTATGGATTTTTTTAGGCTAGTGATACATAAAGAAGTTTTTACGAGGGGAAGTTATAACGAGTAAATTATAATGAGGGCGATTTTTATGAGGGATAAATCTTTATTTTTATTTGTTTTTATAATAATAAGTTTACTTTTTACCAGTTGCAGTACTGGCCGCGCGACGCCGCCAGATGACGCTGCCGCTGAGCTTGCGGCCGGCAGCACCGTCGGTTTAGTGCGGAATCTGAAGACGGAATATCTGGTCAATCCGCTGGGGCTGGATGTGCTGAGTCCCCGTTTCAGCTGGCAGTATACTTCTGAGGTAAGCGGCCGCGGTCAGCAAGCCTTTCAGGTTATGGTCGCCAGATCCGCGGCAGACCTAGCGGCGGGAGAACTGGTCTGGGACAGCGGCAAGGTGGAGGGCGAAGCAAACCACGGTATTGCCTATGCCGGGGATGCCCTTGAGTCAGCTACCCGCTATTATTGGAAGGTGTCGATATGGGAAGACGCAGATACCGTGCTCCAGTCCGACGAAACGGCTTATTTTGAAACCGGCTTGCTGGACAGCGGCTGGAGCAATGCCGCCTTTATTAGCCCGCCGGTACAGGAGGAAAGCGGTGATGATGGTTCCCTGCCAGCGGCAGACCTAGCATATACCATTTCTTATGATATTTGCCTAAATGATTCGGTGGCCGGTTTTGTGTTTGGAGCCGATACGGGAGTATATGGCCGCTTCTATCTATGGGAAGTCGGCAATACGAAAGAAGGAGCCGGGTTTTTTCGGCTCAATAAAGTCGATAATAACCGGACGGAAATACTTAAAGAAGGTCTTTTGGAGGCAGTGTTTCCCGATGGCAGTGTAATGAATGGTACGGTGATTCCCGTGAAGATTGTGGTGGACGGCAACAAGACCGTCACTTATATACAGGATATAGCGGTAGCAGACCAGGAGATTGCCGCCGGCCGCCTAGGACAGGTCGGCTACTTGCAGAAGCGCGGAAGCGCGGTGGCATATCTGGACAATATTAAAGTGGTAGACGCGGCTGGCAGTCTGATTGTCCAGGAAGACTTTGAAGATGAAGATACTATTTTCTTCCCATATTATCACCGCACGGTAAACGGCATGCTGGAAATGCGCAACGGGACGTTGCTTTCCCGGCGGCCGGCGGCCGCGGACGTTAGTCAGGAAAAGGCGGCGCCGATGTTCCGCCGGGAGTTTGTGGTGCCCGATAAGGCGATTGAAAGTGCCAGGCTGTATGCTACGGCTTTGGGGATCTATGATTTCCGGGTTAACGGCCAGGCGATTACGGTAGACTTATTCAATCCGGGAAAACTGGCCTATAATACCCGCTTGCTGTACCGGACCCATGATGTGACGGAATGGGTGGTTCCCGGGGAAAATGTGATCGGCGCGGTGCTGGGGCATGGATGGTATGACCGGGCGGTGGGTTATACGGACAACTGGAATCCATGGGGAGACCGGACCGCGTTATTGGCTAAGCTGGTCATCCGCTATGAGGATGGAACGGAGCAGACCGTGATAACGGATGAAGACTGGAAGGTATATGAAAACGGCCCCGTCCGTAGCGATGATATTTATCAGGGAGAATTTTATGATGCCAATTATGAGCAGGTCGGCTGGGCGGAGCCGAGCTTCGATGAAAGCAGCTGGGAAAATGCTGCCGTCGGCCTGATCAGCGAAAGATATCAGGAAGTCCCGATTGAAGGACGGGCCGACAGCCCGATTGTCTGCTATGAGACGCTGGCGCCGGTCTCTTGCACGCAGCTTGCTGACCGCACTTACGTATATGACTTCGGGAAGAACTTCAGCGGGGTGTGCGATATCCAGGTAAAAGGCGAACAGGGGACTGTCATCCGGTTACGGCACGGTGAAGCCTTAAACCAGGAAAAAATGCGTAACCAAGACGACCAGACGGGCAGCATCTGGACAGACAACCTGCTGACAGCAGCGGCCACTGATTATTATGTCCTGAAAGGGGAAGGTATGGAAAGCTTCCGTCCGTCGTTCACTTATCACGGCTTCCGCTATGTACAGATTGACTTTGTCGGCAACGCGGTTATTGAAAAGGTCGAAGGAATCGCGCTGTCTTCCTTGATAGAGCGGACAGGAACGTTTCAGTCATCATCGCCGGAGTTAAACCAGCTGTATGAGACTACGGTCAACGGCATGTGGAGTAATTTCTTTGACAATCCCACCGACTGTCCGCAGCGGGACGAACGTCACGGCTGGGCCGGCGACGCGCAGGTCTTTGCCAGGACGGCAAGCTATCATGGCGATGTTTACCTTTTCTATGACAAATTCCTGCGAGATATGCGGGATATCCAGAATGAAGACGGCTCCTATCCGCAGATGGCGCCCCGCAATACCGGGACAGGATGGCGGGGCATCGGCAGCCCGGCGCCGAACGGCTGGGGCGATGCCGGAGTCTTGATCACTTGGCAGCTCTATCTGCAATATGGAGACCGGCAAATCATTGAAGATAACTTTTCGGCTATGTGCCGGTGGGTGGATTACCTAGAGTCAGTCAGCGAAGATTATATCTGCTATCAAAGCGGGTACGGCGACCATTTGTCATTGGAAAGCACCCCGACAGAAATAAGCAACACGGCATGGTGTGCCTATTCGGCCGCCTTGCTGGCTAAGATGGCGGACGTAATCGGCGAAACCGCCGCCGCTGAACAATATGACCAGATGGCCGGGAAGTTCCGGGAAGCATGGCAGCAGCGGTATCTGACTGACGGATACCGGATTTACGGTGATGCTCAGACCGCTTATGTGATGGGGCTGGATTTCGGGCTCTTTCGCAATGTAGCGGAAGAAGAGCAGGCCGCGGCCTTCTTGAATGAAAAGATTGTGGCCGGAGACTATCATCCGACCACCGGTTTTATCGGCGAGGGCCGGCTTTTGGCAGTATTATCGGCCTATGGCTATGATGAGACCGCTTATGCACTACTGATGCAGGATGAATACCCATCCTGGCAGTATGCGGTAGATAGGGGGGCAACGACGCCCTGTGAATGGTGGAACGCCTATGAAGAACATGAAGACGGCACGTTTACCTTAAATAGTTCACTGAATCACTTTGCGAGGGGCGCCTATGCCTCTTGGTTTTATACTGATATCTTGGGGATCTGGCCGGATGAAACAGCTCCGGGGTTCAAGAGAATCAACCTGCGGCCACAGATCGGCGACGGACTGAGCTATGCTGAAGGTAGCTATGAAAGCATTCAGGGAACCATTAAATGCCGATGGGAAACCACTGAAACGGGTTACCGCTATGAAGTCACGATACCTTCTGGTGCGACAGCAACGTTATATTTGCCGGGAGCAGCCGGGGAAGCGCAGATGCATGAGTTATTATCGGGATATCATCAGTTTGAGGTGAATTATGCGGATAATCTTTGATTAATGTACATTTTCTGTCAGTTGTGATACAATATAAGGCGACATGACACCGCTTAAAATGTTTAATACAGAGGGACTTATGAAACATATTTTATATGTAGTGATACCTTGCTATAACGAACAGGAAGTGCTTAATGAGACGGCATCCAGAATAAAAGCCAAAATACATGAGCTAATCGAGCAAAAAAAAATCGCCGCCGGCAGCCGCGTGGTTTTTGTCAATGACGGCTCGACGGATGAGACATGGACGCTGATCAAGGAACTGCACCGCGCTGACCCGCTTTACAGCGGCATTGACCTGAGCCTCAATAAAGGGCATCAGAACGCCTTGCTGGCCGGCCTGATGAAGGTGAAGAAGTATGCGGATATGGTCATTTCCATGGATGCCGATCTGCAGGATGATATTGACGCCATGGACAGCATGATTGAAAAATACTATGACGGTGCCGACATAGTGTACGGGGTAAGGGACAGCCGCGCCAAAGACAGATTTTTCAAAAAGGCAACCGCGGAAAGCTTTTACCGGCTTATGAACCGGATGGGCGCTAATACGGTTTTTAATCATGCGGACTACCGTCTGATGAGCCGGCGGGCTCTTGACGGGCTGGCGGAATTTCAAGAAGTAAACCTGTTTTTGCGGGGCATCATACCGATGGTCGGCTATAACACCGCAGTGGTTTACTACGAGCGCGGCGAACGTTTTGCCGGCAAAAGCAAATATCCGCTGCGGAAAATGATTGCGTTTGCAATTGAAGGGATCACTTCTTTAAGCATCAGGCCGATACGGATGATTACAGTCTTGGGTTTTTTGATTTTTCTTATCAGCGTCGGGATGATGGTTTACAGCGTGGTAAGATATTTCGAAGGCGCAACTATTGTCGGCTGGACTACCCTTATGGGCTCACTCTGGGCGATCGGCGGCTTGATCTTGCTTTCTTTAGGGGTAGTGGGTGAATATATTGGCAAGATATATCTGGAGACTAAGGCTAGGCCCCGGTATATCATCCAAGAATTTCTTCATGAGAAAAAGGGTAAGACTAAAAAGCGCAAAAATGATGAGAATGATGCTTAAGTGGTCATCGTTATGTTTGCTTATGACGATTCGGTATTCCAACTGGATGTTTCTAACGGTATGAGGCCTTTACTTTGGGAAATAGGTTACAGTGAAAACAAATCTCACGCAAATGTCATGTGAAAATCCTTGACTTATTATAAAAAGCAATATATACTTATCAAGTCGTAGATGATGAGGCAGCACTATTAATGCGAGTGTTGTCTTTTATAATGAAGAGCCTGATTGATGTGAGGAAGCGTAATAGAAGCAGATGATAGATAATAGATAAGATAATAGATAATAGATAATAGATAATAGATATATAGAAGTAACACATTGATAGATTATTTTATAAAGGAAGAATGGAAAAGAAAATGGAAATTATATCAAAAGATGCGGCTGAATCAGTAGAAAGCAACGAGACAATAAGTGAAAGCACAACCAGCAACTGGCAGTCGGCTGTAGATGAAAGAATCTTAAAGGCCGTAGAGGGTATGGGGTTTGAAGCCATGACTCCGATCCAGGAACAGGCAATCCCGATCCTTCTGGAAGGCAGGGATATAATAGGGCAAGCTCAGACGGGAACCGGCAAGACGGCCGCTTTCGGCATTCCTATGATCCAGTCGGTAGCTCCTGATAACCGCCAGCTGCAGGCAATCGTGCTCTGTCCGACCAGGGAACTGGCCGTGCAGGCGTCAGAAGAAATCCGCCGGCTGGCCAAATATATGCATGGCATCAAAGTCCTGCCGATTTATGGCGGCCAGGACATTTCCCGGCAGATCAAGGCTTTGAGCCAGGGGGTGCAGATCGTCGTCGGCACGCCGGGGCGGGTCATGGATCATATGAGGCGCCATACGATCAAAACCGGGGCAATCAAGATGATCGTCCTAGACGAAGCTGATGAAATGCTGAACATGGGATTTCGCGAAGATATCGAAACTATCTTGGCTGACATGCCGGAAGAACATCAGATGGCGCTTTTTTCCGCCACTATGCCGCAGGCCATCCTTGATATTACCCATACTTATCAAAAGGATGCCCAATATATCAGAGTAACCCCTAAAGAGATTACGATTGATCTGGTAAAACAGGCATTTTACCGGGTTCAGCGTAAGGATAAGCAGGAAGTGCTCTGCCGCCTGATGGATTATTATCAGCCTAAGCGTGCCCTGATTTTCTGTAACACCAAGAAAATGGTGGACGAACTGGCAGAGCAGCTAAAAGGGCGCTCCTATCAAGCGGAAGGTCTGCACGGAGACTTGTCACAATATCAGCGCGATACCGTTATGAACCTGTTCCGCGGCGGCAAATGCCAGATCCTGATCGCCACCGATGTCGCGGCCAGAGGGATTGATGTCAGCGGGGTAGATGCCGTATTTAACTATGACGTCCCGGAAGATATTGAATATTATGTCCACCGGATCGGCCGTACCGGCCGCGCGGGCAAGAAAGGCCGTTCCTTTACGCTGGTCAGCGGTCGGGAAATATATAAGATCCGGGATATCGAGCGGCTGTGCCATACCCGTATCAAGGAGCGTACTGTCCCTTCCGTAGCCGATATTACCTCGGTAAAATCAGAAAATATCATCGGCGAAGCCAGAGAGGCAATGGAAAGCCAGAACCTAGATTTCTGCGTCGCGGAAATAGGCAAAGCCATGGAAGCCTACGGGTTTACGGCGATAGAGCTGGCGGCGGCGTTTATGAAAATGAAGATGGGCGAAGAACTTCAGGAAATCAAAGAAGAGAAGCCCATATTTGACAGAGGCGGTAAAAACCGCAATAAATATAATGGCGATAAATACAGTAGCAATAAGTACGGCAGTAACAGAAGCAACAGCAGTTATGGTTCTGGTAAAAACACGAGTTATAAGAGCAGTTATCAAGAGAGTAGCTATAAGACTTCAAGAAATAACAAAAAATATGACGAAAAATATGATTTTAAGGCAAAAAACAAATGGGATGGGAAACCAGGCGACAGTGCCGTTGCGCCCAAAGGGGCAAGGCCGCAGCTATCTAGGAAAAAGAGCGGATATGATAGTAAAGAGCGCAGTTTTTATCGTTGATTCTTGTTGTTGATATTTGTTGTTGATATTTGTTGTTGATAATTGTTGATGATATTTGTTGTTGATATTTGTTGTTATTATAGAGAGTATATTACTGATATTTAAAGCAAGAAAAAATCTCGCCCGCGAGATTTTTTCTCATTTGTTATATATATTTGCGCTATTCCATCTGCGCCTTATGAAGATTATAATACATCCCTTGCTGTGCCATCAGCTGATCATGGCTGCCTTCTTCCACGATCTTTCCCTCATCAATGACAAAGATACGGTCGGCACGCTTGATCGTTGAGAGCCGGTGGGCGATCACGAATGAAGTGCGTCCCTTTAGCAGCGACTCGATCCCCTCTTGTATCAGCAGTTCGGTCTGAGTGTCGATGCTGGAGGTCGCTTCGTCAAGGATCAGGATCCGCGGCTGGGAGACCATGGTACGGGCAAAAGCCAGCAGCTGTTTCTGGCCGATGGAAAGGCCACCGCCACGCTCCGACAAAACCGTGTCATAACCTTGGTCCAGCTGTATAATAAAGTCATGGGCTCTTACTGCTTTCGCGGCGGCCATGATTTCCTCGTCGGTGGCATCCAGCTTGCCGTAACGGATGTTTTCCTTTATCGTGTCGGAAAAAAGGAAGTTATCCTGCGTCATGATCCCCATCTGCCGCCGCAGGCTCTCTATGGTGACTTTCTTCACATCGGTGCCGTCAATACATACCTGGCCTTCCTGGACATCATAAAACCGGCTGATCAGGTTGACGACCGTGGTTTTACCCGCACCCGTGGGGCCTACCAAGGCAATCGTTTCTCCTGGCTGGACAGTAAAGCTGACATGATCTAGGACGATCGTCTCGTCATCATAAGAAAAACTCACATCCCGGAAGTCAACGGTTCCGGTGACCGGAGGCAGCTCGGACACAGCGGTGCCGTCAGTGATTTCCGGCGGCGTGTCCATGATCTCAAAGATTCGTTCCGCCCCGGCCATATTGGTGATCAGCTGGTTATAGAAATTACTCAGATTCATGATCGGATGCCAGAACATGGAAATATAAGTACCGAAGGCAATGAAAGTACCGAGGGAAACCTTATCGGTCCCGATGATTTGGATCCCCACGAAGTATAGAGCTATCAGTCCCACGGCCCAGCAGATGTCGATGACCGAGCCGAAGGCGTCATTAAGCCGGATCGCCCGGATAAAAGAATCACGGTGCTCGTCTGCCAGCTGACGGAAGTCGCTGCGGGTCTCACCTTCCGCGCTAAAGCTTTGGATGATCCGGATGCCGGACAGATCCTCATGCAAAAAGGCGTTTAAGTTGGAGGACTTTTTCCGGTGTAGCTGCCAGCGTTTATGGGAATAGACCTGGATCAGCCACATACCGACTATCATGACCGGCAGTGTGCATAAGGAAGCCGCCGCCAGCAGCGGGTTCTTAATGAACATGATCACCACCACGGCGGAAACACTGATAAAGTCCGGAATCAGTGAAATCACCGAATTCTGCAGTACGTCTTTTAATGAATTGATATCCCCGATGATCCTGGCCAAGATCTTGCCGGTCGGGCGGCTGTCAAAAAAATGAAAATCCAGAGTCTGGATATGTGTATAGAGTTCCTGCCTGACCGTCAGCAGCACTTTGTTACAGACTTTGGCCATCATGCCCATGCGGATGCGGATGCCGGCTACCATCGTGACATTAAGCGCTAACGAAACGCCGAGCAAGCCGAAGAGCCCGCTTAAATTACCCGGCCGGATATAGTCGTCAATAGCGGTTTCTAGGATCAGCGGATTGATCAGTGACACAAAAACAATATAAGCCATGATGAACAGGACGATAATGATTTCTTTTTTATAGGCCAGCAAATAAGTCAACAGCCGCAGCAGGGTAACAGATTTAGCGACCTCAACGGTCTGTTCATCATCTTTTATCGCATTAACAGGCATACAGACACCACCTTCTTTTCATATAATAATTGTATGTAATTGGTTCCAATGAGTTTGGCCGCCTCACGGTTTCACCGTCTCCGGCTCGCCGTACTGGGCCAGATATGTCTCGTAATAGAGCCCCTTTTGTTCCATCAGTGTCGCATGGGTACCGCGTTCGGCGATCCGCCCCTGATTCAGATAAAGAATCTCGTCGGCGTGCCGAACCGCGCTGATCCGGTGCCCGATGATGATCTTAGTGGTATCAGGCAGCATGCGCAGGGTCTCCTGGATCAGCAGCTCCGTTTCCATGTCCAGGGCAGAAGTAGAGTCATCCAGCACTAGGATCGGGTTTTTCTTAGCCAGTGCCCGGGCAATCGTAATCCGCTGCTTCTGTCCCCCGGAAAGACCCACGCCGCGCTCGCCGATGACAGTTTCATACTGGTTATCCAGTTTTTCAATAAAACTGCCGGCTTGGGCGTCGCGGGAAGCCTTTTTTACGGCCGCCAAGCCGACCGTGTTCCGTTTTCCCAGCCGGACATTTTCGACCACCGTATCGGAAAACAGAAAGACATCCTGCATTACCATGGAAACCGCGCCGCGTAGCTGATTAAGATACATGTCCCGGATATTGATGTCATCGACGAAGATATTGCCGCCGGTGGCGTCATAGTACCGCTGGAGCAGATGGACGATAGAGCTTTTCCCTGCCCCGGTCGCCCCCATGATGCCGATGGTCCGGCCCGCTTCCACGGTAAAGGAAATGTCGTGGAGGATCTCATGCATGTCCTCCTTGTGGAAACTGACGTGGGAAAAGGTGATCTTGCCTTTCACCGGCTCAACCGCTATCGGATGTTCGCTTTCTGTTATCGTAGGCTTCACGTCGTAAATCTGCCGTATCTTCTTATTGGAAGCAAAAGCGGAGGAGATACTGTTGGTCAGCCAGCCGATCATTTCCATCGGCCATACGATATTCGAGGAGTATTCGACAAAAGCACCCAGCGTTCCCAAGGTCATCCCGTCCTCAATGACCAGATAGCCTCCCAGCATCAGAACGGTCACTGGCAGCAGCTTGGTGATCAAGGAGATAAAGGGGTAATACTTGATAAACACTTTCGACTGCCGCATGTTCAGCTCATAGTAACGCTTATTATGTGAGAGGAATTTCCCGATTTCATGTTTTTCCCGGGCAAATGACTTCACCGTCCTGACTCCCGTCAGGTTTTCTTCCGCCACGGTATTGAGAACCACATTCTGCTCACTGATGTCTTCGTAAATGCTGCCCAGCTTCCGTTCCATGGTGACGGCGATAAAAGCCGCCAGCGCCATGCAGGCTGTCGGCAGCAGCGCCAGCTTCCAGTTCAGGCTGTACATACTAAACAGCACGATAGAGGTATGTACCACTACTTCGATGATGAGCATGCCGACAAAGGACAAACCATCCCAGATCCGGTCGATATCATCCTTGACCCGCGACATCAGCTCGCCTGTCCCGGTCTTGTCAAAAAAGTCGGCACTTAAGGTCTGGATGTGTTGAAACAGGTTTTTACGCATATCAGAAGAAATATGGGCGCTTACCGCGTCGAAGGTATATTCCTTCGTGTACTGGAAAATAAAACGCCCCAGCCCCACGGCCAGCAGTCCAAACAACAGCGGCCCCAGCTTGTCGGTTTCGCCGCCGACGATAACGTCATCGATGATATGTCTGATTAACTGCGGCGAGAGCATATCAAGCGATACGGCGATCAGCATGGCCAGGATGGCCAGCAGATAGGCAAATTTAAATTGATAGATATAAGCGGATAGCTTTTTCATATGTTAGGCACTCCTGTCTTGCGCGACGTAGACATAAAACTACACAAAATTTTGTAATAAAAAACCACTATGGCATACCACAGCGGATTTCATGCGACTTGTATCGATATCTGTTCCTATAAACAGGTGACCGTATCAGTAATGCGGAATCCGGGAGGTAATTCTGCTTCTATGCGTGGGGTATGTTTTGGGGAAATATGAACCGTATAAAAAAACTTGTCCGCTTGACATAGCCTCTGGCCTCCTTCTTGACTCTGTTGATGGGTACAAAAATAAGATACGCCACATTTCATAGTTTGTCAATAGAATTTTTGGATGAATTGACCGCTTAAGCCAGTCAGCTGATGGCAAGTTATGTGGAGCAGCCATTTAATGCACTCCGGCTAGGCAGTGAACAGTAACGATGGCAAAGATTACGGTAGAATGTCCGCAGGTTGTGGCTTGCGTATTCCGCGGAAAGCGTGTATAATTCGTAAGAAAGCAAATTGCGGCGGCATATTGCCGGCTGATCCTGAAAGGAAAGACAAGATGAAAAAACCGACTGTGTTAATGATATTGGATGGATACGGACTGAATGAAAAAACCAAGGGCAATGCGGTGGCTGAAGCCAACACCCCGGTGATGGACGAGCTGATGGCAACCTGCCCCTTTGTGCGGGGGAATGCCAGCGGTATGGCAGTCGGCCTGCCGGAAGGCCAGATGGGTAATTCTGAGGTCGGACATCTGAATATCGGCGCCGGGCGGATTGTTTATCAGGAACTGACCCGTATCACCAAAGAGATAGCGGACGGTACTTTTTTTGACAATTCGGCGCTGCTCAAAGCAGTTAATATGTGTAAGGAAAAGGATTCGGCGCTTCATTTATTCGGCTTGGTGTCGGATGGCGGCGTGCACAGCCACAATACGCATATATATGGGCTGTTGGAGCTGGCGAAAAGAAACGGCCTGTCGAAAGTTTATGTCCACTGCTTTCTGGACGGACGGGACACCCCGCCGTCTAGCGGGAAGGATTATGTGGAAGAACTGGAAGCTAAGATGCGCGAAATCGGAACGGGTCAGGTGGCCAGTGTGATGGGACGTTACTATGCAATGGACCGGGATAATAATTATGACCGGGTCAAGATCGCCTATGATGCCCTGACCAAAGGCGAGGGTCTGACGGCTGAAAGCGGTCCGGCAGGCATCCAGGCTTCCTATGACCGGGGCGAAACCGATGAATTCGTGAAACCTACAGTAGTGCTACAAGACGACCGTCCGGTTGCTCTCATCAAGGATCAGGATGCGGTTATTTTCTATAACTTCCGTCCCGACCGTGCCAGGGAAATTACGAGAAGCTTCTGTGATGATGATTTTAAGGGTTTTGAACGCGGGCGCCGCCTTGACATCACCTATGTCTGCTTTGCGGATTATGATCCGACGATACCGAATAAAGAGGTGGCTTTCCACAAGATTGGCATCACCAATACCTTTGGGGAATGGCTGGCGGCTAACGGTATGACGCAGGCCAGGATCGCCGAAACGGAAAAATACGCCCATGTCACCTTTTTCTTTAACGGCGGCATAGAAGAGCCTAATAAGGGAGAAACCCGTATTCTGGTCAATTCTCCCAAAGATGTTCCTACTTATGACCTGAAGCCACAGATGAGCGCTTATGAGGTATGCGATAAGCTGGTCGAGGCCATTAAAGCCGACCTTTACGACGTTATCGTCATTAATTTTGCCAATCCGGATATGGTCGGCCATACCGGCGTGGAAGCGGCCGCCGTCAAAGCGGTAGAAGCAGTGGATCAGTGTATCGGCAGAGCGGTAGAGGCGGTCAGGGAGACCGGCGGCGCCATGTTCATCTGCGCCGACCATGGCAATGCGGAACAGCTGGTTGATTATGTGACCGGCGAGCCATTTACCGCCCATACGACCAATCCGGTCCCTTTCATCTTAGTCAACTACGACCCTGCTTATGTCTTGCGGGAAGGCGGTTGCCTGGCTGACATCATTCCCACCGTCATTCAGATGCTGGGAAAAGAACAGCCGCCGGAAATGACCGGAAAATCACTCTTACTAAATCACTCTTGCTAAAGAAACTGTAGCATCAGCTATACAAGCTACGCATGGGAGGAAACATGCTTGGAACGATAGTAAATACGGGGGCGGTCGTCATCGGTGCCGCCATCGGTATGCTACTTAAAAAAGGACTGCCCGAGAAAATGGCTGATGCCTTGATGAAAGGTCTGGGGCTCTGTACCCTTTTCCTCGGCATCAGCGGTTCGTTGCAAGGGGAAAATACACTGATTCTGATCCTGTCCATTGTCATCGGTACCGTCATCGGCGAAGCCCTTGACCTAGAGGACAAGATCAACCGCCTCGGGAAGCGTCTGGAAAGCCGTTTTGCCGGCCAAGGCACCGGCCGCGCCTCTATTGCCGAAGGCTTTGTAACGGCAAGCCTGTTGTTCTGTGTCGGAGCTTTGGCCATCGTCGGCTCGCTGCAGAGCGGTCTGCAGGGAGTCCATGAAATGCTTTATAATAAATCAATGCTTGATTTTGTGGCCGCCGCCATCTTTGCTTCCACCTTGGGCATCGGTGTTATGTTTGCGGCCGGTTTTGTATTTCTCTACCAAGGCAGCATTACGCTCCTTTCGCAGTGGGTCGCCCCTTTTCTTACGGATTCGGTGATCAATGAGATGACCTGTGTCGGTTCCGTGATCATCATGGGGCTGGCATTAAACATGCTCGGCATTACCAAGCTGCGCGTGATGAATTACGTCCCGGCGATCTTTATGCCCATGATAATCCGTCCGATTTTTACCCTTCTCGGTCTTTAGTAATGCTAGGAAGTATTAAGATTTAATTAATATGGCGGTTACGGTTGACGGCATTGCAGGAACATGTTACTATCGGTGTATTAAGAGTAATAGTACACGCTGAGACGAAGCTTCGAAGTCTTGCGCCGTAGACATTACTAACAGAAAGGAGCCACATGATAATCATAGACTATAAGGATACCAGGCCTATCTATGAACAGATAGTGGATAGGTTCCAGCAGTTGATCCTGCGCGGCATCTTAAAGACTGACGAACAGATGCCTTCAGTCAGGTCGCTGGCCATGGAGCTGTCCATCAATCCCAACACCATCCAGAAAGCCTATGCCGAGCTGGAACGCCAGGGCTTTATCTATGCCGTCAAGGGCAGAGGCAATTTTGTTGCCTACAATGATAAGCTATTGGAAAAGAAAAAAGCAGAAATCCGCACACAGATACAGAATATATGCCAGGAAGCAGCCGAGATTGGCATTCCTCGGGAAGAGCTGTTTGACTTTATGGCGGATGGGAGGAAAGAATGATTGAAATAAGGAATATCAGCAAGTCGTTTGACAGAATCAAGGCAGTGGATAATATCAGTATCACCATGAAAGAGAACATAGTATTTGGCCTGATCGGCACCAACGGGGCAGGGAAAAGCACGATCCTGAGGATGCTGGCAGGCGTATTAAAGGCCGACAGCGGAGAAATCATCGTAGACAGTCTGCCGGTTTATGACAATGTAGACGTAAAGAAGAAAATATTTTTTATTGCCGACGAACCATACTTTTTCCCCAACAGTACGGCCGCGGATATGGAGCAGTTCTACAGCAGTGTTTTTGATCAGTTTATGCGGACCGATTTTTATACGTATCTGAGCCATTTCCAGCTGGACAAGAAGCGAAGGATCAATACGTATTCCAAGGGCATGAAAAAGCAGCTGGCGCTTATCTGCGGCATCTGTTCCGGCACCAAGTACTTGCTTTGCGACGAGACTTTTGACGGCTTGGATCCGGTGATGCGCCAAGGGGCGAAAAGCATCTTTGCCAGCGAGATGGAAAAGCGGGGTCTGACTCCCATCGTAGCTTCCCACAATCTGCGGGAGCTGGAGGATATCTGTGATCATGTGGGGCTCCTGCATAAAGGCGGCGTCCTGCTGTCCCGGGATATGGAAGACATCAAGTATAACATCCAGAAGATCCAGTGTGTTTTTGCCAGCGCCGAGGATGAAGTCAGGGCGTTGGAGGGTCTGAATATCATGAGGAACGAAAAAAGAGGTTCCCTCAGCGTATTGACGGTACGCGGCAGCAGAGAGGAGGTCATGGCGGTGTTTGCCACTGTCAGCACCGTATTCTTTGAGTCCATACCGCTTTCTTTAGAAGAGATATTTATCAGTGAAACGGAGGTGGCTGGTTATGACATCAAAAAACTCATTCTGGGTTGACTTGAAGGAAAATAATAAAAGAAGGGTCTGGCTCTGGCTGGTCTCATGGCTGGTTTTCCTGCTTTACTATGTAGCCGGCAGCGCGCTGACGATTATCAGCGAAAACAATTATCTGGGCGGCGCTGAACTGAGCCGTCAGCTGAGCGACCAGGATAAGCGGCAGGTCTTGATGGATGTTGTGGCCGGATTTTTGGCGTCGAATAGCTTTCTCTGTCTGGCAGCTTCCGTTTTGGCTGTTTTGGGTGCCATCCAAGGTTTTGCCTATTTGTATAGCAGGAAGCAGGTAGATCTTTATCACAGTCTGCCGGTGAAAAAGAGTCGGAGATTTGTTGTTATCTGGCTGAACGGCATCCTGATTTACCTGATTCCCAGCCTGACGGCTATCTTGGGCGGTATCTTGGTCGCAGCGACACAGGGACTGATGAACGCGGCAATGTTTAACAAGATATGCATGATTTATGCATCGACCCTGATTTTATATATCAGTCTGTATAATCTGACGGTCATTGCCGTAATGCTGACCGGCCATATCGTGATTACACTATTTGCGGTCTTGGTCTTACAGGCCTATGAATATGGATTCCGGCTGCTGTTGCGGATGTATATGACGACTTTCTTTAATAAGTATCCGAACTACGGCTTGGGCCGGGATATGCAGCAGATGTGGCTGTCGCCATATTGGACATATTTTCAATATGATAACTTGAGCTGGGCTGGCATTGCCGCACCGGCGGGAAGCCTGCTGCTTATGGCCATCATGTTTTTAGCCGTCGCTTATCTTTTGTATCAGAAACGGCCGTCGGAAGCGGCGGGCAGGGCTATGACATTTGCGGTCACCAAGCCGGTCGTCAAGGTTGCCTTAACAGTTCCGGCTGCTTTGGCGGCAGCGATCCTGATACAGGATATGATTTCAGGCTATGGCTATACTATTTTAGGCCGGGCTTCTGATGCCCCCGGCAGTCCTTGGTTTATCGCGTTTACCCTTGTGGCGGCATCGGCCATTGGCTGCGCTTTTATTGAAGTGGTTTATGAATTTGATATTAAAGCCTGTCTCCGCCGGAAAAAACATATCCTGTTAAGCATCGGGCTGGCAGTATTGCTGTACCTTGGCTTCCGGTATGACATGCTGCAATATGACGCTTATCTTCCTGAGCCTGATGAAGTGGAAAGCTTTGCGGTCACTTTAGGAACTGATGAATGGTATTTTGATAAAGATTATAGGACTCAGAGTGAGTATGAATATGTCGCCGACCATATGTTCCTGACCGATGTAGAGGCGGTCCTGCGTCTGGCTGAAATACAGCCTGACAATGTACCAGGCGTAAGTATGGAAGCCGTATACGAAACCGTTGATCAAAACTATACTGTCCGGTACCGGCTTAAAAACGGGCGCGAAGTGGAAAGATTGATCTGGATTGATCATGACAATCCGGAAACGGGTGAGATTCTCAATCGGATCGTCAGCAGTGCTGAGTTTAGAAAAGGCGCATTTATGGTTGAGGCCGACTATTTTGATGAATGGCTCGCCGGCAATGACCAGGTTGATATGTTCGTCCAGTATAGTCTGGGAGCCTACACCCATGCCATACCGGAAGAAGAAGTCGCCAGGCTGATAGAGGCTTATCGGCGTGACCTGGAATTCATTAACTTTACGGATATGACCAATGAACTTACGGTCGGCCGGCTGGTGATAGATAACCGGCAGGATTATAACGCAGGCTCATACCGCAATTCGTATTCCAGTTACTCTTTTAACATCACCATATACGCTGACTGCGTCCAGACAATAGCCTGTTTAAAAGATATGGGCTTCATGGGGGATGAAGTGCTTAACCCGGAAGATGTGGCACGGATTGTGGTTACCAATTATAATTATAATTATCCGGCTGATGCGGATGATGATGCGGTCTATCGTGACAGCGGCGGCGATTATTATTATGATTCGGTGTATGTGGGGAATCACTTAACGGTTACAGCCAGCTTTGACTCACCGGAAGAGGTGGCAGCAATATCGCAGGCACTGTATCCGATGTCCTATTCCTGGTGGCATGATAAGTTGTTTGATAAGTCATATGAGGTGCAGGTGTTTTTTAAACCGGGCACCAACCCCTATCAAGATGGCTATAGCAGCTATAGTTATTGTCTGCTGGCCGGGCAGGTGCCCGGATTTGTCGAAGAAGCAACCAAATATACGGAGTGACGGACACTCAGGACATCGTGCTGGGCGGATAAAATAAGTCAGGCTGAACTGTTAGTAAAATTTGACAGTTCAGCTTGACATTTCATTAGCTGTTTTATATACTATTAATAAAAATAATAGTACTTTTTGATATGGGAGCTGCAAGTAAATATTAATAACAAAGGAAGAAGGGACAAGATATGCAAAGGCAAAAAGAGTTGAATAATCAAGGGTTCTCCTTGATAGAGTTAATTATTGTAATTGCAATCATGGCTATCCTGATTGGGATAATCGCGCCCAATCTCCTCAGATATGTGGAAAGGACCAGAATATCGGCAGATTATCAGCTATGTGAGTCTGTCAGAACCGCAGTTACGCTGGCGCTTACGGATCCTTTGGTACCTGCGAATGAAATATCTAGCTATAAAACCAGACACATAGCCGGAGTGCCGCTTAGTCCGGAAACCGACAGAGGAAATGAGTATTCAAAGGGTTTAGCCTCATGTCCCACAATGTTTGCGATCATGAATGAGATATTGGGAATTGATGGTACGGCGATAGCGAATATAATGGCTAGTGATTCGGATTTAACAACGACGATGGCAATAGATGCATTACTGTTAGAACGGATAAAATCATCCCATTCTACAGCTTCATATATTCTAGTTGAAGTAACGGCAACGAATGAGGTGAAAGTATCGATTTCCCAAACTGACAGTACAGGCGGCGGCGATACCTCATATGCGGCGGCGGGCGGAAGTGCCCATCCTAATATTATGGTGCCTTAACCGTTCCAGGCTCCCTGCTTTGCGGCCGAAGCTTGGCCGCATTGGCTAAAAACGAGATTGTCAAAGATAAAAACCGCTTTCTATCCGGCGGTTTTTTTGCTATACTGATATGACAGCAGAATAGTTTAGGCTTATGCAGGTAGACGATATATCAGGCAGAACATAATAGCTGAAGTTAGCGGGAGGAATCATGGGAGCAGATATGGAACGGTTGACCGACAGGATATTTCAAAAGAAGATAACGGTTAAAGGGGTAACGTTCACGGTTTTCGATATCACCTTCATCATATGTCTCTTGACGTTTGCCCTGCTGATCAGGCTGCCCTTGTTTCCGCATGTCTCCGGGGATTATAGCGGCTTTTTAGATGACTGGATGAAAGCGATCAGGTACCATGGCGGCCTGCCTTCGCTTGGGCATGAGATATCCAATTATTCCGCCGCCTACATGATTATCATGAGCCTTTTATCTTATATTGACGCCGATCCGCTTTATCTGTTAAAGTCGGTATCGGTTTTCTTTGATTATATGGCTTCCATTGCCGTCTTCCTGATCCTGTACCAGGTGACACACAACACCCATAAGGCGATACTGGGAATGGGCGGGCTGCTGCTGGCTCCGACTGTAGTCCTGAACGGAGCCTTCTGGTGCCAGTGTGACATGATTTATATTACTTTCCTGCTTTATGGTATCTATTATCTATGCAGAGGACACAGTAGCCGGGCATTGCTGATGACAGCCGCCGGCTTGGCTTTTAAGCTGCAGGCGCTTTTCATCCTGCCGCTTTATGTCATCGTCTGGCTGTGCCCGCTTGTTCTGGCGGACGGCAAAAAGCGGGAAGTGAGACTGCCGGATTTCTTGCTGTTACCCATCCCTTATCTGGTATTGGCGGTGCCCGGCATCCTGATGGGACGGAACATATGGAAGGCGATCGGAGTTTACTTGGAACAGACGAACTATTATCCTTGGCTGACCCTCAATTACCCCAATATCTATGCCTTTTTCGGGCAGACCTATGGCAGCGGGTATATTATCGAAGGACTGGGCAGGACGGGTATATTCGCGGTTATTCTGCTTTTAGGCTGTCTGGCCTATTATCTATATGGAAAGAAAGTCAGGATGGACGGGGAACTGATGGTTACGACGGCTTTATTAAGTGTCGGCATCATAGTATACTGCCTGCCACATATGCATGAGCGGTACGGCCTGCTGATTGATGTGACGGCGGTTGTTTATGCCATTCTCCGCCCCCGCATGATACCGGCGGCGGCAGGTCTGATCATCAGTTCTCTGATCGCCTACATGCCCTATCTGTTTGGAATGGAGGGAATCCCGCCGCTGCAGCATGCCTTGCTGCAGCTGGCTTTGCTGATAGCCGTAGGGCTAGACTTCCATAAACAGACTAGGAAGGTAGAACGGCTTAAGCCCAAAGCCTAAAGGACAAGGATCCAGTCATTTAGCAGGCGGAGGCTGAATTCATAGTCCCAGTCAGCCGGGATGCCGGAGATGACCGGGAAAAAGACTAGGAACGTGAGGACGGCGACGGACAGATAGCCGTAGACAGCCTTGACGCACCAAGGCTTCAGCCGGGCAAACCGGTTCAGCGCATCGCCGATCAGCAGGATCATGAATAAGGAAGATGGGAAATAATGATAGATAAAGGTTATCCTGCCGACGAAAAACCACGGAACATACTGTACCAGATAAGCGATTACCAGAAAGCCGGCGGTGTTATCCTGCTTTACCAGCCACCGGTACATGGCAAACAGGATACAGGGAATCCCGAACCACCAAATGGCCGGATTGCCCATGCAACTGACCGAACTGACCATCGTGCTGCTGACCATATCGGTAGCATATAAAAGCGGCATGTGGATATACGGCCATTCATAAAAGGGTGAGGAATAGTAATGATCCGCCACCAGTTCGGAATGGTAAGACAGGATATATTTTGTGTTTTCCCATGCGACTAAGAAAAGGTTGTCACGTCCCCAGCCATCGACGAACGGCAGATAAGAAAGCAGATAGATGCCGGCCGGGATGAGACAGAAGAAAAGCAGGCAGAATCCTAGCAGCTTAAGCAGCTTCTCCTTGGGCGGGACATGGTTGATCAGATACCAGAAGAAGAGCAGCGCAAGCCCGATTCCGGC
The DNA here is from genome assembly GCA_002293475.1 of Lachnospiraceae bacterium UBA938. GTDB lineage: Bacteria > Bacillota > Clostridia > Lachnospirales > Lachnospiraceae > UBA935. Next base: position 23,230 of record DBDG01000044.1, on the reverse strand, counting down.
ATAGATGCCGGTCCATTTGACAGCAACGCCAAGACCCATGGCGATGCCGCACAAGCCCAGAGGAAGATAAGGATTCCCGGGCAGCTTCTTCATATCGGTTAAAAAGTACCGCAAGAGCAAGTAATACATCAGCAAGATAAAGAAAGCCGCGAATATATCGATGGTAGCAATCCGGGAAAGGGTATAATGCATACAGTCGGCGGCCAGCAGCACGGTAACGGCGGCCGCTGCCAGTTTATTGTCAAAAAGCAGCTTGCCGAACAGATAGATCAGCGGGATCATCAGGATGCCAAATAAAGCGGGAATAAACCGCCAGCCGAAGGGGGTCATGCCGAACAGCCGGATGCCCAGTGAAATTAGGGTTTTCCCCAGCGGCGGATGAGTGGTCTCATAAGTGGTCAGGCCGTGGATAAATTCATAGGCAGTCCGGCCATGATATACTTCGTCAAACATTGATCCGGACCAATAAGTCGGCGGGGAGACAAAAGTGTCCTGCTCATCGAACAGTGCCGGATAGTTCGATGCGTTTACCGGCCGGACGGCCGAACCGCTGTCATCAATGATCACTATTTCGCCGAGTACGGCTTCGTCATCGATGGCTACCAGCCCCAGATAATGTATGTCATAGGCAATGTCGATCCGGTTCCAGTCAAAAACCGATTCGGCAGCCGCGGAACTGTTCAGCAGATCCCACATATTGGTGTTCACATTATAAGTGGAAACCGTAAAGGAGCGGGTATTTAGATGTCCCAGGTATATATAAATATGGCTGACCTGGGTGTTCTCACCCAAGTCAAGGATAATATCACAGTTTGCGCGGGTTGCCGTATAGAAGCTTTCCGGTGCTTCCGTATTCCCGATATGGAACAAAACCAGTACGGTAAAAAGTAAAGTAATGCTTCCTGAAATCAAATAATCAATAAGTTTCATTGGCCTAGCCTCCTGATATAGACAAGTATAGCAATATTCCTTCCGAATAGCAAATAATGTCAAAATATTTGTATTTTATCGCAAAAAATGTTATTATTAGAAGACCGGTATAGCCCCAAATATCACCGCAAACTAGGAGGGTAACAATGCTTCATATCAACACCTTTAACTTGGCATACAACATCTGCTCCATCATTCTGATGACGGTAGTCCTGATCACCTATCTTTCCAAAAAAAGACTGAAAAGCATGCAGAACCGCCTGTATACGACCTTGTTATGCATGGCCTTGCTGGTCGCGGCAACCGACATCTCCAATGTGCTGGGCATAATGTATCCGGAGGACATACCGTTATGGGCAGGCTATCTGAACAACTACATGTTTTATGCCTTGGAACTATTTACCATCCTAGTCTTCGGCTTATATGTAATGGCACTTACCGACCGTGCTTTCAGCCAAGAGCGGCTGCTGACCAAGATATGCCTGACGGTGCCGGTCATCCTGCCGTGTATCATGCTGATTACCAATCCTTTTACCGGCATGGTTTTTTATTATGATCAGAACGGGCAGTATCATGCGGGTGATTACCGCTATGTCATATATCTGATGTTTTTTATTTATCTGGTTTACATTGCGGCTTATGGTGCCTTTTTAAAGGAGCTGCTGCCGGCAAAGCTGAAAGCGGTGTTGTGCCTGGCCGTCGTGGCGGTCTGTATCCCCGGCTGGTTCCGCCTCGTATTTCCGGCACATATCTCGGATGTCTTCGGGCTGGCAATCGCGATCCTGATCCTGTATGTCAATATTCAGAACCCGGAGGAGTACCTTGATATGACCACCGGGCTGTTTAATCCCCATGCCTTCCGTAAAAGCTTCCTGTTCAACCGCCGCCACTATCACAGCAACCACCTGATCGTGATATTCATAGAAGACATTCCCGTCCTAAAGCAGGTCATGGGAGTAGAAACCGCCAACCAGATCCTGAAAGAGATTGCCGATTACTTGGATCAGCGGTTTTCCCGCAATGTATTTCAGCTGGGCAGTGAATTGTTCGGGATCATGCTCAGGATCGAAGCGGAAGGGCAGGTGCCGGAGGTCATGCGTTCCCTAGATGAAAGGTTTATGAAGAAGTGGCGCTACGGGAGCGGGGAGACCGACATGACGGCAAGGATCATTGAAATCCGGCTGCCGGAAGATGCCCAGGATGTGGAGACCGTCTACTCATACAGCGATTATCTGGGGGCACTGGACGCCAGCCACAAATGGTTCCTATATGCTAGGGCGGTGGACATGCAGTTCTTACAGCGCAAGACCGACGTGGAAGGAGCTTTGCGCCGGGCTATCGAAAAGAAAAGCTTTGAGATGTATTTTCAGCCGATTTACTGTGTGTCCGAGGATAATATCGCCACCGCGGAAGCCCTTGTCAGGCTGGAAGATCCGGAGATGGGGATGATATCGCCGGCCGAATTTATCCCGATTGCCGAAAAGAGCGGGCTGATCCTGCCGATCAGCGACATCATCTTCCGGAAAGTATTTGCCTTTATCAGGGACAATGAACTGATGAGCAAGGGTTTACAGTATATAGAGATCAATCTCTCGATGATTCAGTGCATGCAGGAAAGTTTTTCCGACAAATTATCCGGCATGATGCAGGAATATGGTATTTCCAGCAACCGGATCAACCTAGAGGTGACGGAGACGGCGGCGGTCAATTCCCCCCGGCGGTTGCGGGAAAACATGCAGGAACTGTATGAACGCGGCATCCGCTTTTCCTTGGATGATTTCGGAACCGGATATTCCAATATCGACTCGCTGATGGACCTGCCCTTGGACATGATCAAGCTGGATAAATCAATGATCGACATGGCTACCTATGCCGCTGATGATAAAGGCAAGATTGTCTTAGGAAGCGCCGTAGCGATGGTGAAGCGCATGAACATGAAGATTGTCGCCGAGGGCGTGGAAACACGCGAGCAGAAGGAATACCTGGAAGCCATGGGGGTTGACTACCTGCAGGGTTATTATTTCTCCAAGCCGATACCGGAGGAGGAATTTGTCGTGTTTATTGAAAAGTTTAATGTGCGGAAACGGGGCTGAACCGGCCATTTACTAGTTCGTTTCCCTCCGCCCCTGGTTTTTGATTTTCATATGGCCAGATGATAGTAAGATAAAGAAGGCGTATACAGGGTACCTTGACCTATTTAATTTATTAGATATACATGATTCATTGGATTTGGGGAAATAATATAAGTGAAAATGATCATGGATGACGGAGGTCAAGAATGGATAAATATATGCAGATAACCCGGGTACAGGGAAGAGAAATACTGGATTCAAGAGGAAATCCTACCGCCGAAGCCGAGGTCGTGCTGACGGACTCGGTGACTGGGAAGCGTTACACCGGTACGGCGGCGGTACCTTCGGGAGCCAGTACCGGGCAGTTCGAGGCGGTGGAACTGCGTGACGGTGAAACAAGATACTTTGGGCTTGGCGTTAAAAAGGCTGTCAAAAATATCAACAGCAAGATCCGGGATGCTGTCACGGGGAAGAATGGCTTGAATCAGAAAGAGATTGACCGGATTATGATTGCTGAGGACGGAACTGACAACAAGGGTAATCTGGGAGCCAATGCGATGCTGGCGGTGTCTATGGCTGTGGCCAGAGCGGCGGCGGAGGCCGTCGGGCTTCCGCTGTACCAGTATCTGGGCGGCGTTCATACCAGGCTGATGCCGGTTCCGATGATGAATATCCTGAACGGTGGCAAGCATGCGGCGAACACGGTGGACTTTCAGGAGTTTATGATCATGCCGGTTAAAGCAGACAGTTTCAGCGAGGGGCTGCGGATATGCGCCGAGATTTATCATCATCTGAAAAAGATCCTGGAGCACCGGGGCCTGTCCACGGGCGTCGGCGATGAAGGCGGTTTTGCGCCAGACCTGCCGGATGCGGTGGCGGTGCTGGAATTGATCGTATCGGCGGTAACGGCAGCCGGCTATCTATCCGGCCAAGATGTTAAGATAGCCCTAGATGTGGCGTCCAGTGAGCTGTACCGTGAAGAAACAAAGAAATATCATTTTCCCGGCGAAAGCAGGTTAAAGAATCAGGATGTCGTGCGTGATACCCAGGAGATGATTACTTATTATGAAGAGCTGGCCGCGCGCTTTCCGATTGTCTCCATCGAGGACGGGCTGGCGGAGGATGACTGGGATGGCTGGAAGGAGCTGACCGCTAGGCTGGGAGACCGGATCCAGCTGGTCGGTGACGACCTCTTTGTGACCAATACCAAGCGTCTGGATGCCGGTATCAAGCTCAAGACAGCCAATGCTATTTTGATCAAGGTCAATCAGATCGGCACTGTGACGGAGACTATGGAAGCCATTGAGATGGCCCATAAAAATGCCTATAAAGCGGTAATTTCCCACCGTTCCGGCGAAACGGAAGATACCTTTATAGCTGACCTGGCAGTAGCGGTAAATGCCGGCCAGATCAAGACCGGCGCGCCCTGCCGCAGCGACCGCGTGGCCAAATATAACCGCCTGCTGCGGATAGAGGAAGACATGGGGAACGCATCATGTTATAAGGATCCGTTTAATAAAATATGATGTCCATTCACCGTTAAACAGGATGAAAGCCGGTTGGAAGCAGATTGGAAGCAGATTGGAAGCAGATTTTAGAAAAACAGCTTGTAATTTGGCAATTCATATGTTACAATGAGTACTGCTTGACACCAAAGTTTTAGATGGTTCATGATATATGGAGGTAATTATGGCGGTACTTAGAATCATATTGACGGTTATATTCATTATAATCTGCGTTGCATTAGTAGTGCTGGTATTGCTGCAAGAGGGGAAATCGGCGGGCCTCGGCTCGATAAGCGGTGCGGCCGAGTCATACTGGGGGAAGAATAAAGGGCGTTCCATGGAAGGAACCCTTGTCAAGGTAACCAAGTACTTGGCCATAGGCTTCCTGCTCCTTGCGGTAGTTTTGAATCTTAATGTATTTTAAGATGGATGGATCGAAGAGCACTCTTTAACGGAGTGCTTTTTATTTTTAGATCTTTAGGAACTTGGATAATAGATATTAAAATAGATGTATAGGATATGAAAACAAGAAAATGATGAACAGAGAAGAGATTGATCAGCGCAAGGAATTGATCGGCAGGCTGGTAAAAGAAGAACTGTATGTGCCGATGAAAGAAAAAGAGCTGGCGGTTTTCCTTGAGGTGCGGCCGGAAGACCGGCCGGCCCTTAGGCAGGTGCTGGAAGAATTGCTGGCAGAGGGCCGGCTGGCGATATCAAAAAGAGGTAAATACAGCCAGCCGGTTCATGACGCCGAAAAGCCGGCGGCCGGAGCCGGCCGGCCGGAATCGGCTGACGCTGATCTAGTGGGAACCTATCTCAGCAATCCCCGCGGTTTTGGCTTTGTGGAAATAGCCGGCCGGGAAGAAGATCTTTTTATTCCCGAAGGCCAGAATAACGGCGCCTTCCATAAGGACATCGTCCAAGTAGAATTGGCCGGTGACGTGCTTAGGGGGAAGCGTCAGGAGGCTAGGGTCGTCAGGGTCGTAGAGCGTGCCGTCAGCCGGGTCGTGGGCATTTATGAACAATCGCCGAACTTCGGTTTTGTCATCCCCGACAGCAGTAAAATATCACGTGATATTTTTATTCCGGCGGAACGTTCCCAAGGTGCCGTGGATGGGCACAAGGTGGTGGCGGAACTGACGGATTACGGTGACGGAGGGCGCAACCCGGAGGGACGGATCATAGAAATCCTAGGACATGTCAATGACCCGGGCGTAGACATCCTGTCCATCGTGAAGACCTTTGACCTGCCGCAGGAATTTACGGAAAAAGTGATAAACCAGGCCGCAAGGGTCGCCAAAGAAGTGTCGGAGGCAGACCGGGAAGGCCGGAGGGATCTGCGGGACGTCACGATGGTGACCATCGACGGAGAAGATGCCAAAGATCTTGATGATGCGGTCAGCCTGAGCATAGAGGGGGAAAACTACCGTTTGGGAGTGCACATTGCCGATGTGACCAATTATGTGCAGGAAAGCTCCGCCCTTGACCGTGAGGCTCTGAACCGGGGCACCAGTGTTTATCTGGTTGACCGGGTCATCCCGATGCTGCCCCATGCCTTGTCGAACGGGATATGTTCACTGAACGAAGGCACGGATCGCTTGGCCTTGAGCTGTATCATGCTGATATCGCCGGCTGGCGAGGTGCTGGATTATGAGCTGGCGGAAACCGTTATCCGGGTGGATAAGCGGATGACATATGCTGCCGTCAGGGAGATGCTGGAGGACAAGAATCCGGAGCGGATCGCGGAATATCAGGATTTTCACCCGATGTTCCAGGCTATGGAAGGCTTGGCGGCAGTCTTAAGAAGGAAAAGAAAAAAGCGCGGCTCCATTGATTTTGATTTTCCGGAGAGCAAGATCCGGTTAACCCCGGAGGGCATACCGATTGAGATAAAACCTTATGAAAGCGATACGGCAACCAAAATCATAGAAGAGTTCATGCTGCTTGCCAATGAAACCGTGGCCCAGCATTTTTACTGGCTGGAAATCCCGTTTATATACCGCACCCATGACGATCCCGATCCTGAGAAGATATGGCAGCTGAGTATCTTTATCCGCAATTTCGGCTATTCTTTAAAATTATCCCGCCGCGGCAGGAGCAACAGTCAGGAGCATGGCGGTGATAACCTAGGGATGGCAAAAAACGACAAGCGGGGAACTAGTTCCGGGAGTAATTCGGCAGATGAAGTCCACCCCAAAGAGATTCAGAAGCTGCTGACGAAGACCGAGGGAACCCCTCATGAAGCCTTGATCAGCCGCTTGGCGCTGCGAAGCATGAAGCGGGCGCAGTATTCCGCGGAATGTACCGGGCATTTTGGCTTGGCATGCCCTTATTACTGCCATTTTACTTCCCCGATCCGCCGTTATCCTGATCTGCAGATCCACCGTATCATCAAGGAACAGCTCAGAGGGCGCTTAAGGGAAGAACGGATGGAACACTACCGCCTCATCATGGCCGAGGTGGCAAAGCAGTCCTCGGTCAGGGAGCGTCGCGCCGATGAAGCCGAGCGGGAAGTCGATAAGCTGAAAAAGACTGAATATATGGAAGCTTGCATCGGAGAAGTTTACGAGGGAGTAATCTCGGGCATCACCGGCTGGGGCATCTATGTTGAGCTTCCGAATACGATTGAAGGCATGATCCATGTGGCGTCGCTGGCGGGGGATTATTACCGGTATGATGAGCAGAACTATGAGATGGTGGGAAAAGATACCGGCCGCACCTTCCGGCTGGGACAGAAGATTAAGATAAAGGTCAAAGATGCCAACCGATGGGAAAGAACGATAGATTTTTATCTTTATGAAGAGGAAGAAGAGTAAGTATGAGCAAAGAAGCCATGAAGCTGGTAGCCAATAATAAAAAGGCTTATCATGATTACTTTATTGAGGAAAAATATGAGGCCGGGATCGTTCTTCACGGCACCGAGGTAAAATCCCTCCGGATGGGAAAATGCAGCGTAAAGGAAGCCTATATCCGCATTGAAGGCGGGGAAGTGTTTGTATATGGCATGCATATCAGCCCATATGAAAAAGGCAATATCTTTAACAAGGATCCGCTGCGGATCAAGAAGCTGCTGTTACATAAGCAGCAGATCCGCCGGCTGACCGGCAATATTGCCGAAAAAGGTTATACGCTAATCCCCCTGCAGGTATATTTCAAAGACGGGCGCGCTAAGGTGGAGATCGGTCTGGCAAGGGGCAAGAAGCTTTATGACAAGCGGCATACAATCGCCCGGAAGGATCAGCAGCGCGAAGCCGAAAAGGATATGAAAGTAAAGATTCGCGGCTGATGGATAAAACAGGAATTGTCTGTAACGGCATAATCTGCTATAATAGAATGATGTAAGGGATAGTAAAGGTTTCGACAGGGGTCTTGCAGCTGGAGAAGCTATCCGCAGGCGATGCGTCAAATCGCGAAAATAAATTAAACGCTGAAGATAATTTAGCATACGCTGCCTAATGGCAGCTGTCCGACTTAGTGCACCTACACATTAAGAACCGGGCATCGACGATGTAGGAAACGACTCAGGTTAAGCTTTGCGCCTGAGGGCGTATCATGAAGCTACTGAATGTATCGGGGTGTCGGTTTCCTGATACAGGAGGGAATGTGGGGTTACCCGCAATAATCGACTATGATAGTAGAAGGACAGGGAATGGGTCTTTGGACGCGGGTTCGACTCCCGCCTATTCCATGGATAAGAATGGATAAGAGCCGCTTTTCAAGCGGTTCTTATTCATGTACCAATTGCATGAGAATATGGCACTAGGCCAAACAGCAGTTTGCGCCTAGTGCCATGCATTAATTGGCCATATAATTAAGTTATTTTAATTATATTGAAGGCAGATTTCCAAGGTTATTGCCTTCTTCTTCGTCCGGAAGGGACTTCAGATATTGATTCCCTTTCCGGTTGGCAATTCCCACGCCCTGAATACCGCCGTCCTTGGCAAGGGCAACAGCTTCGCTTTTATTTAATACCGTGCCGTCGGAAAGCTGATAACCGGTAACTTTACCGCCTTCCTTGACCAAGGCCGAGATTTCTTTGGCATCCGCCTTAGGAGTAGGGATCTCGTCCATAGCCATTAGAGGCAGTTTGGAAAGATCAAAGTTATTCCTGTCTTCGTTTTCGTTATTATGATTTTCCTTATCTCTGATATCCATACGCAATCCTTTCCGCATCCAAATTCATATGCCTGACTACATAATCAGTATTGCTCATCATGATAAAATTATTCTCGAAAAATCTTGTTAATCCGTATATTTAATGATATAGTGGACAAAAGTGGTAATTATAATAATTAGCCGGACAAATTTGCGGCGCCACTTTTACAGGATATGGAGAAAGCAATGAATGATAATGAATGATAAAACCAGTCTGACCGTAGAAGGATTTGCCTTTCCTTCCGAAGCTGATGCCGAACTTGCCAGACAGGAAACTCAGAAGATTGAATATCTGGAAAAGCGGATGAATTACAAGCTGCCGGAGAACATGCTGGCTGTCTATAATAAAGTACTGGAAAACAAGCTGATCCGTACCCCGGTCGGATGGAATTATCTGCGCAATATGCAGACACGGATGACGGAAGCCGGCATCAAGCCGGAACAGATCCAGCCCATACCCTTATTCGGAGTGTTTGATCCAAGGATATATAACGATGATAAATCTGGTGTTGCCAAGCAGAAAATCAAATCCAATAGGAAAAGAGAAAAAACCGCGCTGGAAAAAATCCGTTTCCGGTTTCAGGCGGCAGTCGTGGTCATCGTCATCCTGCTGGTTTTGGCGGCAGCCATGTTTGTCATCCTGCTGCAAAGTGACCACCCTACCATCGTGAATTATGAAAAAGCTATCTTGGACAAGTATGCTTCATGGGAGCAGGAACTGACCGAACGCGAGCAAGTTTTAAGGGAAAAAGAAAGTGAATACCGTTAACAGTAAAAGACACAGTTTTTTCATATTTTACGGTTACAATGAAATATGGAAGGAGGGCTGTCTATGGATAAAATCAAGATTCTGGTAGTCGATGACGAAAGCAGGATGCGTAAACTCGTCAAGGATTTCCTAGTGAAGAAGGGTTATGAAGTAACAGAAGCGGAAGACGGCGAACAGGCGGTGAATTATTTTTTATCACATAATAATTCTTCGCACAGTGAGTTTTCCCTTGTGATCCTTGATGTTATGATGCCCAAGCTGGACGGTTGGTCGGTCTGCCGGGAAATACGCAGCTTTTCATCGGTTCCGATCATCATGCTGACCGCTAGGTCCGATGAGCGTGATGAACTGCTGGGATTTCAGCTGGGAGTGGACGAATACATTGCCAAGCCCTTTAGTCCCAAGATCCTGGTGGCAAGGGTGGAGGCTATCCTGCGCCGCACCAGCCAGTCGGCTGGAGAAGAGGTAATCGAAGCCGGCGGAATCAGTATCGACAAGACCGCGCACATCGTCAGGATAGACGGCGAGGCAATCGAACTCAGCTATAAGGAATTTGAACTGTTGACTTATTTCTTGGAAAACAAAGGCATTGCCCTGTCCCGGGAGAAGATCCTGAACAGCGTATGGGATTATGATTATTTTGGCGATGCTAGGACGATCGACACCCATGTCAAGAAGCTACGCAGCAAGATGGGTGATAAGGGCGACCGCATCAAGACGATATGGGGGATGGGATATAAGCTTGAAGTATGAGACATTGGCCCAGACAGAGAAACTGTATGGATGCGAAATACATGGGGAATACAATGAAATATTCAATCAATAGACAATATACCCTGATATTTTGCCTGTTAATGGCCGGAACGATCCTGCTATGCTGGTTTATCAATAATACTTTCTTGGAAGAGTATTACATCCGCGACAAACAGCAGGTCTTGCTGGATGCCTACAACAGCCTCAACCGCGCCTCGAGCAGCGGTGATATCAAAACGGCTGAATTTGACCTAGAGCTAAAACAGATATGTGAGAAATACAACATCAGCGTCATCGTGTTAGATGCGGAAGCGAGTATTATCAAGACCGTTTTCATGGATGCTGAACTGATGACAGAACAGCTGCTAAATAATATATTCCGCGGTCAGAACCGGCGATCCGATCAGATCCTATCGCAAGAGGAAAATTATCTGATCTGGATCGTCCCGGATTACAACACCCGTACAGAATTTGTTGAAATCTGGGGGTTACTGGATAACGGCACTTATTTCTTGTGCCGGAGTGCCCTGGAAGGGATCAAGGACAGTGTGTCACTGGCAAACCGCTTTCTGGCCTACGTGGGTGTCGGGGCGGCTTTGCTGAGCGGGCTGATTATCTTGGCCGTCACCCGGAAGATAACCGGCCCCATCAAGGAGCTGACCGATATTTCCCAGCGGATGATCAGCTTGGATTTCGAGGCCAAGTACCAAGGCAGCAGCAAGACGGAGATTGCCCGGCTGGGACAAAACATCAATGAACTGTCCCGGAGCTTGGAAACAACCATATCTGAACTTAAAAGTGCCAACAATGAGCTGCTGCGGGATCTACAGCACAAAAATGAGATTGACGAGATGCGTAAGGAGTTCTTGGCCAATGTTTCCCATGAGCTGAAAACCCCGATTGCCCTGATTCAGGGCTATGCCGAAGGATTACAGGAAGATATCCATGAAGATCAGGAGAACCGTGATTTTTATTGCGAGGTAATCGTCGATGAAGCGGCCAAAATGAATGCCGTAGTTAAGAAATTAATGACCCTGAATGAACTGGAATATGGAAGCAATCCGATTTCTATGGAGCGGGTAGATATCGTATCACTGATCAGGAATTATCTGCAGTCCGCCGAGATACTGGTGAAGCAGCGAAAGGCGCGGGTAGAGTTTTTGCCGACGGAGCCGGTTTTTGTCTGGGCCGACGAGTATAAGGTCGAAGAAGTTTTCAGTAACTACTTCACGAATGCCCTCAATCATGTAGCAGAACAAGGTGAGATCGCCATCAGCTTAAGCGGACAGAATAAGAACATCAGAATATCGGTATATAATGAAGGGAAGCCGATACCGGAAGAGAATATGCCCTTTATTTGGGATAAGTTTTACAAAATCGACAAAGCGCGAACCAGGGAATATGGCGGCAGCGGGGTAGGCTTATCGATAGTAAAAGTGACGATGGAAGCAATGAATCAGCATTACGGCGTAAAAAACCATGATAACGGTGTCGAATTCTGGTTTGAACTGGAGAGGGTCAGCGATTATGAATAATGAACTGAGTCAAAGAATGGAAGAGCTGAAAAAAGAAATGGCTGATCTGGAGCAGCAGATGCAAGGGGAGCAGCGGATGCAAGAGCAGCGGATGCAAGAGCAGCGCATCCAAGAGCAGCGCATCCAAGAGCAGCGCATCCAAGAGCAGCGGCGGGCTCAGGAACAGGGTCTGGCGTCTGAACAATTGAAGGTTCTGGAACATATCCGGCATTTACAGAGCATTTCCCGTGACCCGGATTATAATCAGTTCCTGAATCAGATGCACCGTGACCTAGAACATAAGGTTGTTTCCCCGCAGCGGGTTTCGGCCGAGCTTGACCGTTCTTATGCTGTTTATCGCAAAAGGATGTATCATAATCAGCCCTATTCTCCGCCGCCGGGGCAGCTCCCTAGCCACCCTGGTCCTTTACCGGTGAGCCCTGAGGATAAGGACAGGAGCAATTCAGCCATCGAATTTTTTGTCGGTGCCGGAGTGCTGAGTATTATCGGAGCGTTGTTTTTAGTAGTCGCATTTATTGCTTTTGGCCTGAATGTTCTGGAAGGAATGGCCCAAGGCATGATAATATATGCTGTTCCGGCTATAACCGTGTTACTGTCGGAGCTTATTTTAAAGAGGAAGTTGCCTAGATTAGCCGCGGCGATTACCGGTGCCGGGATTGCCGCCATATATGTTTCCAATATCATCAATTACCGCTATCTGGAGATAATAAGCAGCTTGTCCGCGGTGCTTATTACTTTGGCCGTCGTCATATTGTCGATGCTGTTAGGCAGAAAGAAGCGCTCCGCTTTCAGGCTGGTCTGTATCGCGGGATGCTATCTCAGTTTTCTGTTAGTCGGCAGCATGTATACAGATATGGGCTTTCTGGTGTCTGTCGGAACCTTTTTTCTGATTAATGTTGCCGTCTTGTTTTTGCCTGGTAACAGAGAAAGTAAATCAGCCGGTTTATTCCACATGGGGCTGAATATCCTGTTTACTGTCATCTTTGCCGCCGGAGCCGCAGCAGGCGGAGTAGCAGTTGTTTATATTATCTTTGGCATTACGCTCAGTCTGGTACTGCTTAATATTTACTTTCACATACAGGAAAAAGATACCTTGCAAGTGGTGTTCTATATCATCGAGCTGGTCATTCTGGGCTTGGTGACATTGCTCTCTGTCTCGTCGGCCACGGCGTCGCAACTGATAAGTGTCAATCTTTATACCCGGCTCATAGCGGTTATCCTCACTCTGGCGGCGGGTTTTTTCTTTTACCTGTTTTCACGTGACCAGAGAATGAAATTAGCGGTGCAGTATTATACGTTGATGACCAGCCTTATGATCATCATGAACCATGCGGTTGGTGCGGAGAGTTTTTACGCGCTATTGCTGTTTTTTGTGATCGGCCGGCTGTTTTTGCGCCGGAAAGAGCTGGAAGTGTACAATTGCATAGTAACGGTAGCGGCTTTTTCCTACGGCCTCTCAGAAGCTGACCGGCCTCAGTCATGGCTCTATTTTGGGGCATTTCTGATAAGTGTTCTGTTCATCAGAAGATGGCATCTTTTTTACCGGTATACAGCCACATTATTTCTGCTCATCTTTGCCTCGCTTGCGTTACCTTCCTATAACCTGAGTAATCCGGCATGTGCTGCCATTCTTGGCGGATTGATTCCGGCAGTTCATTTTATTACAGCGGCGAAGGACAAGAGAGCAAGTATGCAAAGCAAGCCCAGCGGTCATTATACGGAAAGCAATGTTCTGATAGGGCAGATTTATACGATTTCCTGTCTGGGTGTCTTAGGCATCGTAAGCTTATATTCAATATACTGCCGGAATGTTCTGGCGGTGGTTGTTACATCGCTAATCGGTGCCGCTTCTGTTCTATTATACCTGACGCCGAGATTCCATCTTAATTTCAAAAGAAAATATCTGATCATAGCCGGCTATCTTACCTTCATGTCGTTCATAATCCGCGTCAATATACCCGTCTTTGTAAGTGTTTTTCTGGCCGCCTTGGCCATGTTCTGTATTTACGCCGGATTTAAGGCCAAAGACAAGGCACTACGGATATATGGACTAGTGCTGGCACTATATGTGGGTGTCAAGGTGACGGCTTATGATTTCCGGGAATCAGGCTCCTTACAGAGAATCATCCTGTTTCTGGTAATCGGGGTTATCATGCTGATCATTTCACTTATATATATAAAACTGGAGAAAAGATCAGGCCGAAAAAAAGTGGATGGACAAAATAATGATGATGAAAATGAGAGGAATGTGGAATACAACTGGAGAGAAGAAAGCGGCGGGGGTGAAGCGGATGAAAAATAAGATTACGGTTTTGTCCAGAAGCATTATATGCGGGCTCATAATAATGATTTCTTCGGGCCTGCTGGCCGGGTGCGGCATAACCTATCCGGAGCTGACGACGGAAGAATATGACCAGGCAGTTGAATATGCGGCGGGCTTACTACTAAAATACGATAAGAATTATAATAATAAGCTGATTGAGCCCGAAGAGCTGATGCAGATGAAACCAGAACCAGAAGTGCCCGTCCCGGTCGCCGAAGTACCGGCTGAGACAGCGGAGGAAGCAGGCACGGATGGTGGGGATATAACAGCACGAAATGATGTAGTCCCGCTGCCAATGACAGAGCTCATGGCAATAGAGGGAGTCGAATTTAAATACGCCGGATTTGAGACCGTAAAGGAATACCCAGACGAAGTGACACCGGGTGAGGTTTACACTGTTATGATGGCCTCTGAAAACAATGTTTTACTGGTCTTGAATTTTGATGCAGTCAATAACAGCGGTACCGATCTTTATTTAGACATGCTCCAAAGGGGCATAAGGTTCAGGGTCGGATGGAACGGCGGCGATATGGGCAATACCATGACGACCATGCTGCTTAATGAGCTTTCTTACTATCGGGGTAATCTTGCGGCAGGGGAGTCAGTGCGGCTGGTGGTGGTCAGAGAGATACCTGAGGGAAGTGCTAACGGGATATTCAGCATTGAAATGTCAGTCAGAGAAGGCGATGTTAACACACCTGTTAGTTTAAATAGCTAAAAAAGAGACAAAAACCTAAGGTGCGATTATTTAAAATTTAGTTCAAATTAACAATTGTAAGATAGTTTTCAGGGAAGTTTCTACAATTTTTGTTGTTAGATCAAGTCAATTGTGATATAATCGCAATATGAAGTTTTTTGGGGTCGAAAATTATTATCGCGAGGTGAATGTATGGATACAAATATTCTGCTGGAAAACGGGACAAATGAATTGGAAGTATTAGAGTTTACACTAGCTGGCAATTCCTACGGTATCAACGTGGCTAAGATCAGGGAGATCATCGCATATCAGGAAGTAACTCCGGTTCCCAATTCACATCCCAGCGTGGAAGGGATTTTTATGCCACGAGAGGTAATGATTACTGCAATTGATTTACGTAATTGTCTTCAAAGAGGAATCTCAGAAAAAGGCGGCCTTTTTATTATAACCAATTTTAACAAGCTGGATATTGCCTTTCATGTAGAATCGGTTCAAGGAATCCACAGGGTCTCATGGACAGAGATCATTAAGCCGGATGCCACTATGTCTACCAGCGAAGCCGGTATTTCTACCGGTATTGTTAAAGTAAATGAAAAACTGATAATTATACTAGATTTTGAGAAGATTGTGTCCGATATCAACCCCGAAGCCGGCCTAAAGGTTTCCGAGATCGAAGACATGGGCAAGCGGAAAAGAAGCGATACCCCGCTGCTGATCGCGGAAGATTCACCGTTGCTTAATAAACTGATTGTAAATTGCCTGAAAGCTGCCGGGTACCATAATCTGATGCACACAGAAAACGGTCAGGAAGCCTATGACATAGTGCAGGAATGTCTGATGAACAATACCTTAGGTGAACATGTCAAATGCGTTATCACCGACATCGAGATGCCGATTATGGACGGTCACCGACTGACAAAATTAATTAAGGATGATCCCCGGACCAGACATATACCAGTGGTTATTTTCTCATCATTGATCAATGATGAGATGCGGAGGAAAGGTGAGGCACTGGGAGCTAACGCACAGCTGACCAAGCCGGAGATTGCGAACCTGGTACGGACGATAGATGGTTTGGTATCCAATCTGTAATAGAAGCGAGCAAGAGCCGGAATGTGTTGCCGGCTCTTTTTTTTGAAAGTAACGGTGGGGAGTATTGTTAAATAAGTTAAATAAGTTAAATACACCAGCAATGATTGTGATGATCGCTTGCTCGGTTCTTGCCGGGCTGTCCGGGTGCGCTGAAAAACCGGCGGCTTATTCGCAGACAGGTTTTTATTTTAATACAGTCATTTCGGTTACGTTATATTACCGTTCGCAGGCAGATTTGCTGGAGCAATGTTTCGTGATGGCGCAGCAATACGAAGACTTGTTCAGCAGGACCGTGGAAGGCAGTGATGTTTATCGCATCAATCACAGTAACGGCACCCCGGTAGCTGTATCGGATGATACCCTGCGGCTTCTGGAAAAGGCTATTGAATATGCCGAGCTTTCCGGCGGGGCAGTTGATCCTTCCATCGGTACGGTCAGCAGGCTTTGGGATTTTAGTAAAAATACGGAGAAGAAAGTACCGGAGGAGGCGGTTTTGACAGAAGCTGTTTCCCATGTTGATTACCGCGGTATTGTTATTGACCGACATAGTCAGAGTGTTACGATGGCAGATCCGGATGCGGAGATTGACTTAGGGTTTGTTGCCAAAGGCTATGTCGCTGACCGGATGAAGGAGTTTTTAGTTGCGAATCAAGTAACTAGTGCGGTGATCAATCTGGGTGGCAATGTTGTGGCAGTTGGATCAAAACCGGACGGTGCTCCTTTTAATATAGGCATTCAGGAACCCTTTTCCGCTGTCGGAACTGCGGCATTAACAGTGCCGTTAACTGATAGGTCGGTTGTGTCTGCCGGGAATTATGAGCGTTATTTTATAAAAGATGATATTATATATCATCATATTCTGGATACAGCAACCGGCTATCCGGTTGATAATGATCTCTTATCGGTTACCATAATTTCACCCGCTTCAGTGGATGGCGATGCGCTCTCTACCCTTGTTTTTGTTTTAGGTCTTGAAAAAGGGCGGCAGCTTATAGAAGGATATCCCGATGTTTCTGCCGTGTTTATTACTAAAGATTGGCAGCAGATAACCGTTTAATAAATTAAAATTTGTTTTTCATTTAGTTGTATGATAAACTTATTAAGAATTCGTGGCTAAGGAAGGTGGGGATGTATTATGGCGACAGATGAAAAGTATCTGGATAATCTGCTTCAGTCTTTGATGGACATCGATCAGAAACAGTCGGACGGATCAGAGGAGAATGGGGAGAGCATAGTGTCAGCAAACACCGCATCAGAAGATACCGCATCAGAAGATACCGCATCAGATAATATGGTATCAAAGGATGTGGCATTAGGCACCGCCTCCTTATATAAGACGGAAGACAGAGGAATGATTACACCGGAAGCACTGGCCGATATGGTAGACAGGCTTGATGAGATATTATTAGAGCAGTCAGCAGACATGGCAACAGCAGATAATTCAATAGTCAATAGTGCATACAAGGAGATACCGTTAACCAGTGATGGAGCAGAAAAGATTTTAAGCGAGCAGGATCTAGACTCATTGTTTGAGGAGATGGATGCCCAGTTCGATTCTTATCACTCCGACGGTTCGGAAGCGAAAAAACATGAGCCGGATGAAGGGCAAGGCGAAACTGAGCCGTCAGATCTGATGTCGGCGGAGGGGCCAAACAGCGAGGAAGGTGCCAATAAAGCATCAGATATAAACCTCGATGAAGCAGAACTCATGGCATCTGGATCGGATATCACGGAGGAAGATCAGTCGGAATTACCGCAAGCGGACAATGGGTATGCGGAACGTCTGGAAGTGACAGAACTATTCGGAGAATCAGCCGATATGATGCCGGAACTGCCAGAGGGAATAGCGGACATAATGCCGGAACTGCCGGAGGAAATAACGGACATAATGCCGGAGCTGCCGGAGGAGTCACCGGACATACTGGCGGAGCTGCTGGCAGGGATGCCGGAAGAAACGGACGGCCAGGATGATTTACGGCAACTGCTTGGGGATGAAGAGCTGCCTAGTTCAGTAGATCCGGATATAGAGCTGCCCTCATTTGATATGGAGGAAATGGATATCGGTGAATTGCTTGGCGGCATGGGTGAGGACGAAGATTTATCTGAGATAAAGGGTCTGCTGGACAAGGCTGAAAACAATGAACTTGTTGATGACGATATGATGTCGCTGTTAGACGGCTCCGCCACATATGGCAAAAAAGCCGAACCGGAAGACAATGATGATTTGCTGGCACTGCTGAATGGTGAGAAGGCCGATGAAGAAAACGGCAAGCGGAAGAAGGGCAAGAAGAAGCCGAGAAAAGGAAAGAAACGGGCCGACGCAGAGCCGCCGGAACAGGATAGCCCGGATGATTCAATGCTGATTGATTACGATGAGCTGATACCGGACAAAGATACCAAAAAAAGTTTTTTTAAAAAGTTTTTTGCGATGCTGACTGATGCCGATGAAGATCACGAACCCATTAATATAGGTGAAGAATTGTCGATGATCTCAGATGAAAATCAAGAAATATTGCAAGAGCTGGATAAGGAAGACAAGAAATCAGAAAAAGCCAAGAAGGCCAAGAAAGCTAAGAAAGATAAAGGCAAGGGCAAGGGTAAAGATGCTAAGAGCGACTCCGATTTAGATGACATACCGGAAAAAGGTTCGCGGCCGGGAAGAGGCGGGGAAGAGGAAGAGGCCAAAGAGGCCGGTAAAAAGAAACCGAAAAAGGAAAAAGTCAAAAAAGCAAAAGAACCGGAGATACCCCTTAAAAAAGAAAAGAAGGTATCCAAGAAAAAGGTGCTGCTGGTATTTGCTTTTAGCTTTACTGTCATGGCAGCGATAATTGCGACAAGCCGCTTCGTCCCGGACTCTAATGAAAGGGCCAGAGCCCGGAGAGCCTATCTCGATGAAGATTATAGAGCGGTATATGATCTTCTTTACGGAAAGAACCTGAGCAGAAACGACAGTCTTTTATTTAATCAGTCACATGTGATCTTGCAGATGGAAAGAAGCCTGGATGCTTATCAGAATTACACGTCCATAGGTATGCCGGCCGAGGCGCTCCATGCCCTGTTCCAAGGTGTGGCAAGGTATGAGGAACTGCGGGCCGGGGATGTATATGGGGCGGAAGCCGAGGTCGCGGCAATCCATCAGGAGATTCAGGATATTTTGCTTACGAAGTACAATGTTTCTGGGGAAGAAGTCATGACAATACTCTCATATGACGATGCGGCTTATAGTCACCAGGTATATTTAATTGCCCTAGGCATTGACTACTGGGAAATAGACGAAACAGAAACGACGGCGGAAACTGCTTGGCCGGAAGAACCGCAGGATCTATTGCCGGAAGAAGAGGAATTTTATTAGTAATGACAATTCAAAACATACTGCTAGGAGGACATTTGATTATGGACACGAAACGCATTATTCCCTGTCTGGATTTTTGTAACGGAAGAGTGGTAAAGGGGGTTAACTTTGTCAATCTGAACGATGCCGGGGATCCGGTGGAAATTGCGGCGGCTTACGTGAAAGCCGGTGCGGATGAACTGGTATTCTTGGATATTATGGCCACGACAGAGGGGCGGGCGACGCTGGTTGATATGGTACGTCGCATATCGGAACAGGTTGATATCCCATTTGCTGTCGGCGGCGGCATCCGTACAATAGAAGATTTTCGGACGATTCTGGGCGCCGGGGCGGATAAGGTGGGCATCAATTCGGCAGCGGTCAAAACGCCGCAGCTGATCAGCGATGCCGCCGCCCAATTCGGCAGCCACTGTGTGGTGGCAGCGATTGATGCCAAAAGAAGGCCGGATGGTTCCGGCTGGAATGTTTACATAAACGGCGGCCAGGTCGATACCGGTTTAGATGCTGTTGAATGGGCCGTCAAGACGGAACAGCTGGGAGCCGGTGAAATCCTGCTGACCAGCATTGATTTTGACGGCACTAAGGCTGGCTATGATATTGAGCTGACCGCCCAGATAGCCGGCAGTGTGTCGGTTCCGGTGACTGCTTCCGGCGGGGCAGGCTCGCTGGAACATATTTATGACGCCCTGACCGCAGGTAAAGCCGCGGCGGCTTTGGCAGCTTCCCTGTTCCATTTTAAGGAACTGGAAATCCAGGAAGTGAAAGAATATCTGCGGAGCAGGAATATACCGGTCAGGCTGGATTGATAGCCGGGTAAGTAAGTACCATTGAAGAGGGACAGGAGACACAGCATGGGAATGATAGATAACGATTGGCAGGATGCTATCCGGGAAGAATTTGCCAAGCTATATTATAAAGAACTTTATCAGTTTATCAAACAAGAGTATCATACCTGCCGGGTGTATCCGCCTGCCGAAGATATTTTTAATGCCTTCCACTTTACGCCGCTAAGCAAGGTTAAGATCCTGTTATTGGGTCAGGATCCCTATCACAATGAGCATCAGGCTCACGGACTAAGCTTTTCGGTTTTACCGGATCAGCCGGATCTGCCGCCTTCATTGCAGAATATCTATCAGGAGCTGAAGGATGATCTGGGCTGTTACATCCCCAATCACGGATATCTTAAAAAGTGGGCTGACCAAGGCGTTTTACTTTTAAATACGGTGCTCACCGTAAGGGCACACCAGGCCAATTCCCATCAGGGGAAAGGATGGGAGCGGTTTACCGATGCGGTGATTGAGGCTGTGAATGCCCAGGACAGGCCGATTGTTTACTTTTTGTGGGGGAGGCCGGCGCAGAACAAAGCGACGATGCTGACAAATCCCCGCCATCTGGTTTTAAAAGCCCCCCATCCCAGTCCCTTGTCGGCATACCGGGGATTCTTCGGGTGTCGGCATTTCAGCCAGGCCAATGATTTTTTGGTAAAAAACGGGGCAGGGGCAATCGACTGGCAGATTGAGAGCCAATAAAAGACATGTATTATGCTAACAGATAGTATAGGAGATCAGAAAACATTAGAGGGAGTAAGACATAAGATGAGTAAATTACCGTTTATTAAAAAAGACAAATTAGTCGAGATCGCAAAGACATATCCGACCCCGTTTCATATCTATGATGAAAAAGGGCTACGGGATAATGCCCGTGCCGTAAAGGAGGCTTTTGCCTGGAATCCCGGCTTTCGGGAATACTTTGCGGTGAAAGCCAACCCGAATCCGAATCTGATCAGTATTTTTCAGGAATACGGCTTCGGATGTGACTGTTCTTCACTGACGGAACTGATGCTCAGCGAGGCTATGGGCATGAAGGGAGAAGAAATCATGTTTTCTTCCAATGACACGCCGGCGGCGGAATATGCCTATGCCCACCAGCTGGGAGCTATCATCAATCTGGATGACATTACCCATATACCGTTTGTCGAAGAGATCCTCGGCAAGCTGCCCGAGACAATGAGCTGCCGCTATAATCCCGGCGGAATCCTTAAAATGAGCAATGGCATCATGGACAATCCCGGTGATTCCAAATTTGGTTTCACTGAGGAGCAGATGTTTGAAGGGTTCCGGCTCCTGCGGCAAAAAGGCGTCAGGAACTTTGGCATCCATGCCTTTCTGGCCAGCAATACCGTCACCAATGAATATTACCCGATGCTGGCCAAACAGCTGTTTGAGCTGGCGGTTAGGCTGAAAGAAGATACTGGTGCCCATATCGCCTTCATCAATCTGTCCGGCGGCGTCGGCATCGCCTATCGTCCGGATCAGAAAGCCAACGACATCAGGGTCATCGGGGCAGGGGTAAGACAGGCCTATGAGGAAGTCCTGACTTCGGCTGGAATGGGTGATGTGGCTATCTATACCGAAATGGGCCGGTTCATGACCGGGCCGTATGGCGGCCTGGTGACACAGGCGATCCATGAAAAACACACCTATAAAGAATACATCGGCGTCGACGCCTGTGCGGTAGACCTGATCCGCCCTGCCATGTATGGAGCATACCATCACATAACCGTAATGGGTAAGGAAAATGCCGAAGCAGCAAGACAATACGATGTTGTCGGTGCCCTGTGTGAAAATAATGATAAATTTGCCGTGGACAGGATGCTTCCTGCGATCCAAAAAGGTGACTATCTATTTATCCATGATACCGGTGCGCATTGCTACTCCTTAGGCTATAATTACAACGGCAAGTTAAAATCCGCCGAGCTACTGCTGAAAGAAGACGGAAGCGTAGAGCTGATCAGAAGGGCGGAAACTCCTGCCGATTATTTTGCGACCTTGGATATGTTCCCATTCTATGACGACATACAAGCGTTAGAGATAAAAGGTAATAAATAATAAAAGGTAATCAATAAATTTACTTGTCAACCCAACGCTGGTATGTTATTATAATAAGCGGCTGTTATAACAGCCAGATGCCGGCGTGTCGGAATGGCAGACGAGGCAGACTCAAAATCTGTTGTGGGCAACCACGTGCGGGTTCAAGTCCCGCTGCCGGCACTGAATCATGATTATACGAACCCTGTACCAGTAGGGGATGCGTGGGGGTTCGTGGTGTGTTTTAAATGGTGATTAAGCAGAACGGGCGGTATCAGTGATGGTACCGCCCGTTCTGCGAGTCTCATATGAAAGTTAAAAGCGAAAATGATATCAATATTTGAGGCTTTGCGAATAACTGGAATACTCAGAATGAGAGGTAATTCTAGGGAAAACATGCAAATGGGATTTAATTATCTTGATAAAAGTTGTCTTTAAAACGGATGTGATATATAATTAATTATAGAAGCAGTTAATAAGTCGAATAAATAGTTATTTCATAGTATATTATATGAGGGAGTTCTGAATTGAAAAATATCAAAGTGTACTTAGATAATTGCAGTTTTAATCGCCCTTATGACGATCAGAAGCAAGAAAGAATATATTTAGAAACAATTTCAAAGTTATATATACAGAATCTAATAAAAGAAGAAAAGCTTGATTTCGTATGGTCATTTATGTCAGATTATGAAAATTCAATGAATCCATATGAAATGAGACGGGAATCAATAAAAAAATTTTCCTATCGTTGTACGGAATATGTTGATTCTTCTAAGAAGAACGAGATATTGATTACGGCAAGAGATATAATGACAACAGGTATTAAAGCCAAAGATGCAATACATGTTTCCTGTGCTATATACATGAATTGTGATTATTTTATCTCAACAGACGATAGATTATTAAAACTAAAAAGAAATGACATAATAATGATAAATCCTATGATGTTTGTGAAAGAAATGGAGGAAAACGAATGACTGATGCAGCGATTTTATCCAAAGGAATGGACTGTCTTATACAGAATTTAGGGGATGTGGATGCGGAACGTTTTATTATGCAAATCATTAGAGAACCCTTTGACTATACTAAATGGCAAAAGGGATTATTTGAAGGGATGTCGTTGGATGATATTGGTAATAAAGCGGTCGAATACTGTGAGGAAAATCCCCGGTAATAATAT
>DBDG01000071.1 GCA_002293475.1 Lachnospiraceae bacterium UBA938 | reverse complement strand
ATTATGTTACAGAAGAATTAATAATCCATTTGATTTACCGTACTTCAGGATGTATAATATTTTTTAGTATGTTCATAAAATAAATATTCAAAAACTAAGAGATTAGATGAGTAAAAGAGGAGAAGGATCCAATTGAATAAACTGATAGATTGGCTGGATGACAAAAAAATTGCGGTGGTGGCATTAACTGGCCTGATATTCAGCATAATTCCGTTCTTTTATCTGGCCGGCTATGTAAGACCGGCCGGTGATGATCTGGGTTATGGCAGATTTACCCATGCCGCTTGGCTGGATACGGGTTCGTTATGGGAGGTCTTTAAGGCAGCTATACATACGGCTGAGGTATCTTATCGGACCGTAGGCGGTGAGTGGATGGCCTACTTTTTTAATGCACTGATGCCGGAGGTTTTTGCGCCATATGCTTTTTGGATTACGCCTTATATCTTTATATTTATTAATTTAGTTGGAACTGCGGTTTTTTTTAGATATTTTCTGGTCAAGGTATTAAAAATCAATTGGGAATATGCGGCCATCATCTATGCAGTATATTCTTTCTTTATGCTACAATATATCCCTAGCTACAATATTGGTATGTATTGGTTTTCCGGGGCATTTCATTATATTGTGCCGCATATTATATTTCTGCTTTCGCTTATTTTCATACATCGGTTTATGACAGACGGATTAAAAAGATATCTTGTGCTTTTTTCGTTCTGCGGATTGGTGATTGGCGGAGTCAGCATCCATTATAGTATGATGCTGGTAATGGCTTACACTATCCTGATTGTATTGCTGTTCAGAAGAAATAAGGCTATCCTATGGTTAGGTATTCCTATTGGGCTATGTCTGGCCGGTTTTCTTATATATACAGCTTCTCCTGGCCATAATATCAGAGCAAGTGCTGGATTTAGCCTTAGCATGAAGGATCTGCTACGGGCGGTAGGACGTTCCCTTGCCCAGGAGTTGGCGGCACCGTTTGAGTATATCGCTAATAATCCGCTGCTCATTGTTTTATTTGTATTTGCTATAGTTTTTGGTTTTTCCGGCTTGCTCCGATCAGTCAAAGAAGAAAAATGCTTGTTTCAATTTCGTTACCCGCTTTTTTATATTATCTTAACCTACTTGATAAACAGTGCCATGAATGCTCCCCGTATTTATACCGTTGAGTTTCTTGGCGTTACCGATGCCTCGCGGGGGCCATTGGTGGTGGAGTGGCTGGTGTTTTTACTGACTTGGTTGAGTGCGATCCTGTACTTGGAGGGGTTTATTATTTTAAAGCTACGGAAAAAATATGGACAAGCAGCATATTCCGGTCCGGTCATAAACGTTATGGAGGAAAAACATTTCCGCGGACGGGTGGTGTTTCCGGTTATGATATTATGCCTGTTCCTGGTTATTTGTTGGCGGAGTGCTGCTAAGGATAGCTTTGTATATCAGGCCTATGTCTACGTCAAAAGCGGGGAGGCGGCAAATTATCAAGAGCAGATCAGTGAATACATGGAATTGCTTCTTGATGATGAGGTTGAAGAGGTATATCTTAAGCCGATCAATGATGTGCAGGGGCCGTTGCTACACTGGGCTGTGATGGAAGATGAAAACAATTACGTTAATTGGGTATATAAAGAATTTTATCGCAAAAAGAAGGTAGTGATTGAAAGTACGGAATAAAAACGTTCAGTCGCTTAAATCCTTTACTTAACGGGTTTTGTCTGCTATAATTTTTTAGATAAATAACATGTAGAAAGGGATTGACATGGTATACGACTGCATCCCCTTTTTCAACGAACTGGATATTCTAAAACTACGCCTTCACACACTGGCTCCTTATGTTGATCGCTTCATTATCGAAGAAGCTACGGTTACATTTTCCGGGGAACCCAAGGAACTTTGTTTTGAGAAAAACAAAGCGCTTTTTCACGATTATCTGTCCAAGATTGACTATGTCATTGTCGATGATTCTCCGCCAGAAGCTACCACTCACGAAAGAGATAAATATCAAAAAAATAACCTTGTTAAAGGTCTTAATAATCTAAGTGAAAACGATATCATCATCTTCAGTGATGTGGACGAAATCCCTGATCCGGCGGCATTACAGAAGATTATTGCCGGGTTTGACCCTGACAAGGTCTACCATCTGGCGCAGCGCATGTTCTACTGCTATCTGAACATGGAGGAAATATCCGGCAGCCTGCTTTCCATCACCGGGGAATTTGCCGGCGTGGAGCAAAAACAATGGCTAGGCAGCAAAGTCTTTTCCGTTAAGAATATTCCTGTTGGCGGCATCGTCGATATCAGAGAGATGCCGACGGACAATATAAATAGTGTCCGCGTGCCGGACGGCGGCTGGCATTTTGGCTATATGGGCGGCAAAGGTGAAAAGGATGTGTCAAAGCGTATCGGCATGAAAGTGCAGGCCGCCGCCCACCAAGAATACAATAGACGGGACATCTTGGCTGAAGCGCAGGATAAACTGATTCTGGGTCAGGATATTTTCGGCAGGGAAGCGGAGTTTGCCCGAGTGGAGATAGATGACAGCTTCCCGGATTATCTCAGAGAAAATAAAGAAGAATTTGCCCACCTGATCATGCCACCGATCGGAAAGGGGAAGACCGGGTTCATTAAAGAAGCAATGAAGATAAAAAGGTTTGGCCGAAAGGTCATCAAAAAGACGAACATTGCCCTTTTTTTTATCGGACTTACGATAGAACTGCTGATTCTGCTGGTAGATAAAAGCGCACTGACCAATCCGTGGGAAGGCCAGCTGTTCAGGCTGACCTTTGTGCTGTTTGCCCTTAAGGTAATCCTTACCAAATATACCGTTAAAGAGTGGCTTGGGATCGGTGCCATGATCCTTCCCGGCCTTGCCGTGTATCTGAGTAGTGGAGAAAATGTGGTTATCCGCGCCGCTGTTTTTGTGGCTGCCATGAAAGGGCTGAAGCATAAGCGGGTGATCAAATATGTCCTAGGGGTAACGCTAATTGGCAGTATTTTGATTGTATTGCTGGCTCTGACGGGGATATTAGGGTCGGTTACGATGGCAGATGAGTATCGGGAGGGTATGATTCACGGCATATACAGCTTTGGAATGGGACATTCCAACGCGGTGCACACGATGTTCTTAATGAGCGTCCTACTGACTCTCTATGTTTATGCGGACAAGATGTCAGGCTGGATTCTGGCGGCGCTGTTTATTGCCAATGGCAGCCTTTTCTTATTCACCGATTCCAAGACCGGAATGGCGGTGACAGCTATGGCGATATTTATGGCAGGGGTCATGAAAGGGTTTCCGAAACTGCGGAGCAGCCGGTGGGTATATTTGCTGGGAGCGACATGCTTTGTGCTTGCTATCGGGTTTTCCGTGTGGGCGGCTGTCAACAGCATAGAGTCCGGGCGCAATGATTTTCTGTTAAAAGTAGATAGTTTTCTTACCGGGCGGATGGTTAACCTTTATTGGGGCAGCAATGCCCATGCCGGAGCCATTGAGACATGGACACTGTTTTCGGCTCCCGAACATCTGAGATATTATTTTGATATGGGCTGGGTCAGGCTGTTTTACTGGTTTGGCATTATACCAGGCGTTATTCTTTCTGCTATGCTTGTAATACTGATTTGGCAGTGCTATAAGAAAAAAGACTATATGGGGTTGGTAATGATTGTTTCGTTGGTGATCTATACTGTAGTGGAAGCGCATATCATCTCGGTATACTTAGCTAGGAATTACCTCTTGCTCTTGTATGGAGCATATTGGAGTGATATACTGAACCGTGATAAGCTGGCGGGATAGCCGGATAAGCGCACATCGGGCGTGCAGATGGGAGCAGGTATGAATCAGAAAAATAAAGTTATGGAAGTCTATGGGTTATGGTTGGCGGATCTATTATGTATCATCGGATCTTTTATTCTGTCCACCTACATCCGCTTCGGTAATTTCAGGGATATGGGGGATAAAGAAATCCATTTTCTGGTCTGTTCCGTATTTATGCTGTTCTGTACCATGTATAACTTTTTTGTTGACTGGAACCGTAATTTTGTCAGTAGGCCATGGCAGAAAGAGGCAGCTGTGGTTCTCCGTTACAATGTTCTGATGTTCTTAGTCGTAGAAAGTGTCATGTACTTTTTAAAGTGGGCTGATGTCTTTTCGCGGCTGGTCATGGGATATTTTATTATCCTTAACACTGTCTTCTCTTTTTTTGTCCATATATTAATTAAGAGAATCCTGCGGTTCTACTATTCTTCCGACAAGGCAGTAATCAAGGTATTGTTAGTGACACGGAGCGATATCATGGAGGGCACGCTGGATCGCTTGGCAGCGGGACTGGATATCCAATATCAGATTACCGCACTGGCCTGTCTGGATCGGGATATGGCCGGGCAGGAGGTCAGGGGGATACCGGTAGTAGCAGGGCGGGAAGGATTAACGGAAGTGGCGACCCAGCTGACGCTTGATGAGGTATTCATTAACGATCCCGATCTTTCGCAGCAGAAGGTCAAGCCGCTGATTGACGATTTTGATGAAATGGGCTTGATCTGCCACTATAACCTAGAACTTCCCGGGATAGAATCCAGCCATAGCAAGATTGACACATTTGCTGATTATTCAGTTATTACTTATATCCGTTTTCATAGCAGCTATAAAAAACTGCTGATTAAGCGCGCTATGGATATCGTAGGCGGCCTGGTTGGCGTCATTATTACGATCCTGTTTTTCCCTTTTGTGGCGCTGGCCGTCAAACTGGAATCTCCAGGGCCGGTATTTTTTTCCCAGGTGCGGATCGGGCGTAACGGCAGGCGCTTTAAGATTCACAAATTCCGGTCGATGTATCGAGATGCCGAGGAGAAGAAAAAAGAACTGGAGCATCAGAATGAGATCAATGGCCCGATGTTTAAGATTGAAAACGACCCACGGATTACCCGGGTCGGAAAGTTTATCCGGAAGACCAGTATCGATGAGCTGCCCCAGTTCCTGAATGTCTTAAAAGGCGATATGAGCCTTATCGGAACTAGGCCGCCGACAGTGGATGAATTTGAAAAGTATAACCGTTATTACCGCAGAAGAATCAGCATGACACCGGGACTGACCGGAATGTGGCAGGTAAGCGGCCGCAGCGATGTGGCGGATTTTGATGAAGTAGTCCAATATGATTTACAGTATATCGACCACTGGTCTTTATCCTTAGACATAAAAATACTAGTGAAAACTTTGAAGGTAGTATTTTCAGGCAAAGGTTCCAAATAGGCAAAGGTCCCAATATGAAAAAAAATAAAACCAAGACCTTCCCATGTATTGTCATGATCGGCGCCGCCCGATGCGTGCATGGCGGCGTATCCGCAGTAGTAAACAGCTACTATCAGGCCGGACTGGACAGGCAAGTATCGCTTATTTATATCGGAACGATGGTTGACGGCAGTAAATTCCGCAAACTATTGACAGCGCTCAAGGCTTATCTGCATTTTTGCATGGTATTGCCCCGTATGGACATCCTGCATGTGAACATGGCGGCGGATGCCAGCTTTTACCGGAAACGTATTTTTATCAATACCGCAGCGTTTTTTCATAAAAAGATCCTGATTCATCAGCACGGCGGGGATTTCCAAGGTTTTTATTATGA
The DNA here is from genome assembly GCA_002293475.1 of Lachnospiraceae bacterium UBA938. GTDB lineage: Bacteria > Bacillota > Clostridia > Lachnospirales > Lachnospiraceae > UBA935. The sequence goes on along the minus strand of DBDG01000071.1, from coordinate 33,390 downwards.
CAGAACCGCCCCCAAAGGCCGGGCGGGAATCTGCCGGACCTTAAATAAAGCGCAGGTCTTTGTCGTTCTTTCCAGCCAATGGGCGGAGTTTTTCGCCTCGCTCGTAGAAGGAAATAAGATAACAGTATTGCAAAACGCGGTTTATCTTCCGGCTGACGGTAAGCAGGATTATGCCGGCAGGAACCTGCTTTTTTTAGGGCGGCTTTGCAAAGAAAAAGGGATTGGCGAATTATTGACAGTATTACCCCGAATCGCTGAACGTTTTCCGGATCTTAAGCTTTATCTCGGCGGAACTTGGGCGGATCCTGAACTACAGAAAAAAGCAGAAGAACTGGCAGATCAGGTGATTTACCTAGGCTGGATCGGGTCAGCCGAAAAGCAAGCATATATGGATACTTGCAGTATCTTTGTTCTACCGACTTATTTTGAAGGCCAGCCGATGTCCTTGCTGGAAGCGATGGCCGCCGGGATGGCGGTATTAACTACAGCGGTAGGCGGAATCCCTCAGATAATTGATAACGGCGTTCATGGAATCCTAGTAGCGCCACAAGATCCCAAGTCACTGGCGGAAGGACTGACCGCCCTGCTTGAAGACGAGGAAAGCCGTCGCAGATATGGCCGAGCCGCCCGGAATAGAGCTGAAGAAGACTATGATATAGCACAAAGAGTAGCCCAATTATGCTCAATATATAATAATATATTAAAATAATAGATTGACCCAAATATCACGCACTACGGGGTAGATTATGCAGAAAGATATAGTAAGTATCATAGTTCCGGTATATAATGTCATACCCTATCTGGACAGATGCATCAGCAGCCTCCAGAAGCAGACATACCATAACATAGAGATTATCCTGATTAATGACGGCTCTACTGACGAAAGCGGTTCCCTGTGTGACCGATACAGGGAGAATGATCCCCGTATCCACGTCCTCCACAAAAAAAACGGCGGTCTGATGTCCGCCTGGAAAGCCGGTGTCAAGGCAAGCCAAGGAGCTTACCTGTGTTTTGTCGACAGTGATGACTGGATCGAACCGACGATGATTGCCGAAATGGTAAAAAACCTTCGCTTCACACCGGACGAGATCATCTGCTGCAATTATATAATAGACCGAGCCGGCAGTTCATCCAAAGAAAAGCACGGCTTGCCGCCAGGAATCTATGAGGAGGATGCCGTTACAAAGCTTTTTAACAGAATACTAGGCAATGAGAACCGACTGATTTCCCTGTCGCGTTGCATGAAACTGATTTCCCGTCCATTAATTATAAATAATCTCCCCTACTGCAATGAAAAACTGAAAATGGGGGAAGATCTTAATATCATCTTACCGGCACTGCTGGACAGCAATAGAATCGTCATCATGGAAGATGCCTATTATTATCACTATTTTTATAATCATTCCTCCATGGTACATGCGTATGACCAAGGCTTATATGAAAACATCCGGCTGCTAAAAACAGTTATGCATACCATCTTCACAGACAAAGTACAGCTAAACAGCCTAAACATCTCCGAACAATCCATACATGAACAATGTGGCCGCGAATATCTGTTTCTGCTGATGCTGGCTCTGAAAAATGAAGCCAGAGGCAACCGCAGCCGGCGCTCATGCCATAAAAATATCAGGGACATATGTCAGCAAGAAAAAACCCCCGAGCTTATCCGCCGTCATCCCCTCCCTATAACCAAAAGCGCGGATAAACTGCTTTACTTGGTCTTAAAATACCCTTACTGGCCATTCATCGTACTGTTGCGTATAATGACAAAGCTATTCTATCACATCCGTAACATCAAAGAGCGGAGGTTAACATAACTATGGAAGCCAGAGAACAGGAAAAAATCAGCGTAATCGTACCGGTATATAACGGCCAGGCCTACATCACCCCCTGCATAGAAAGCATCTTGGCTCAAACCGGCCGGGATCTCCCAGAACTGGAAATCATCATAATTAACGACGGATCGACCGACAACACCGCCGCCATCTGCCGAGCGCTGGCAAAGCAGCATCAAAACATCCAGATCATTACCATGGAAGACTTGGGAGTATCATGTGCCAGAAATGCCGGACTATCAAAAGCCACCGGCAAATACCTCACCTTTGTCGATGCCGACGACCGTCTGCTGCCAGGAACACTCTCCTACCTATGGGAGCTGTCAGTACGGACTGACAGTGACATAACCGGCTGCGGGTTTACAATATGGTACCACGAATCAGACCTCCCCAAAGAAGATATTGACGATTCCCATCATAAAGAGATATCATATACAGGGACGCACTATATCGATCAGGGCATCCTAAACGGTGACACCCGCTGCTGGGGCAAGCTCTACCGCTACAAATGCATTGCCGACCTTATATTTGAAGCAAGTATAACCATCGGTGAAGACATGCTCTACCTCCTGGCCGCCACCCAACGAGCCAACAGGATAACCATAACCTCCTATAAGGGCTACGGCTATTTTCAAAATCCCCAAGGAGCCATGAACCGAACTTTCAAAGCAAGCTACATGGATCAGATCACCTGCTGGCAGCTGGCCACGGAAAGAATCGCCCCGATCCGCCCCGACCTGACATATAAAGCTACCGGAATCATCCTGATATCCATCATGCTCACAGCGGGAAAAATAGCCGAGCTGCCAAAAGACCTACGCAAACAACACCAAGACAAACTGGAATATTGTCACCAACAGCTAAAAGAAGCTCTAACAATCCCCGGAGCCACGGCCACCCTGGACAAAGGCTACCGCTTTAAAACATTTATATTTAGACGCTCACCAGCCTTATACGTTAAAATATACAATCTTTTCCGAAGATTTAAATAACCACCAGGACAGGAGCCACCCAACCGTGAAAAAAATCATCTTCTACATGCACGCCGGCAGTGCCAACCACGGCTGCGAAGCCATCCTAAACAGCATCCTTAAGATGCTGCATACCCCGGCAGCGGTAATAACCAACAGCGCCGAAGAAGATCGTACCTATTCATTGCGAGATACCTGTGAGCTCCTATCGGAGCGCAAATTCTCCGAACACAAGGCCGCTCATATATTATACTATCTTTACCGTAGACTCACCGGAGACGGCGAAAGCTTTATCCGCTACCGCTATCACAAAGTATTTAACAAGGCCCGATCGTTAACAAAAACCGCAGGCGTAGCAATCCCCCCGCTGGCAGTTTCTATTGGCGGAGATAACTACTGCTATGATATAATGGTAAGGGATTTGATTCTAGCTAACAGCGCCTTCCACAAGCAAGGAACTAAAACCGTCTTGCTAGGCTGCTCCATAGAACCCGAGCTTTTACGTGACCCGGCCATTATCCGCGACATGAACACCTACACGGCAATCTATGCCCGGGAATCCATAACCTACCGAGCTTTAAGAAATATCTTGGATAAAGGGACCCGGCTGCTCCTATACCCCGATCCCGCCTTCGCGCTGGGACGAAAAGACCGGCCGCTCCCCGACGGATTCGCCGAGAAAAATACCGTCGGCATCAACATAAGCCCGATGATACAAGAAAACGAACCAACCCCAGGAATCACCATGGCCGCCTATCGGTCGCTCCTTCAGCATATCATCGATGACACCGATATGCAGATTGCCCTGATCCCCCATGTAGTATGGGCGCGCAACGACGACCGCAGACCCCTGACGGAGCTTTATTCCGCCTTCCGGCACACCGGCAGGGTCGTCCAGATCTTGGATGGCTCCTGCGAAGAGCTCAAAGGCGATATAGCCCGCTGCCGCTTCTTTGTCGGTGCCCGGACACACGCGACCATTGCCGCTTATTCCAGCTTGGTTCCGACCCTGACAGTAGGCTACTCGGTGAAGGCTCGTGGCATCGCCACGGATCTTTTCGACACCGATGAGCATTTCGTGATCCCGGTTCAATCGCTCCACAATGAAAACGACCTGACTGCCGCATTCCAATGGCTTATCCAGAATGAAGCGGCCATCCGCCAGCGGTTGGCTGCCATCATGCCAGAGTACCGCGATCAGGCATTACAGCTAGGGAAAGAAGTAGAAAAGCTATGGGCAGAGTTAAATTAGCCGCCAGAAATATCGCCTTCGGCTATATCAGTAATATCATAACGGGGCTTCTGGGCTTCATCCTCCGCACCGTTATTATACAGCAGCTGGGCGATACCCTGAATGGGGTCAATGATTTATATACCAACATCCTCTCGGTACTCTCCATGGCCGAGCTGGGAATCGGCACCGCTTTGAACTACAGCCTTTACGCGCCGGTAGCCCGGAAGGACTACGATAAAATCAAGTCCTATATGATGCTTTATAAGAAAGCCTATATTACCATTGGCTGCGCCATAGCCCTGATCGGAACGGGGGTCGCCCCGTTCTTGCCTTATCTGGTGTCCATGCCGGAAGGAATTGAGATAGCCGTCAGGGATCTTACGCTATATTACTTTATTTTCTTGTTCAACACTGTAAGCACTTATTTCGTGGCCTATAAATACAGCTTGGTCAATGCCGAGCAAAAGAACTATATCCAGACCAATGTGATAACCCTGACCAAGATAATCACGGTAGCCGTACAGATACTGGTCATATTCATGACGCAAGATTTCCTCTGGTACCTGATCTCGGCAGCGGTTATCGAATTGCTCCAGAAGATATTTGTCAGCCGCTATCTGGACAGGCTATACCCTTATTTAAAAGATAAAAGCCGGGCGGTCAAGAAGCTTGCTAAAGAAGAAACCGGCACGATCGTGACAAAGACCAAGGCGCTGATGATGCACAAAATCGGCGATGTGGCTAGGCTCCAAACCGACAGTATGATAATTTCTTCCTTTATTGATGTCAATGTGTCCGGTTTTGTCGGGAATTATAACTTGGTTATTTCCTTCGTATCTAACTTTGTCAACATTATTTTTAACTCAGTCATGACCAGCTTCGGCAATCTGATTGCCACAGAATCGAAGGAGAAGCAATACGGCATGTTTCAGGTATATCGATTTGCCGCCTGCTGGATCTATGGATTCTCGGCGGTCGGCTTCTTCATCTTACTGACCCCGTTTGTCCGGCTGTGGCTCGGGGAGGAGGATAAATTACTGGGAACGGCTGTTACCGCATGGATTTTAATAGATTATTATTTTAAAGGCGACCGCATCGTATTGTCCAACTTTAAGACGGCAGCTGGGATCTTTGAACAGGATAAATATCTGCCGCTGATCCAGGGGCTGGTCAATCTGGTGGTATCTATCGCCTTGGTACAGCACATCGGCTTGGCCGGTGTGTTTATCGGAACCGTGGTATCTGGCCTGATTGCCAATCTGGTGCGCCCCTTTATTATTTACCGTGTCTGTTTTGACCGGAAAGTGACGGGATATTTTACCGACCTGCTTAAATATCTGGCCGTCATGGCCGTCACCTTGATCTTAAGTGCGGCCACGGGAGACGTTTTGATGCCGGAAGTGACAGTGGGGGGATTTATCTTGACGGCAGCAGCGGTAACCGTTATCTTTAACGGGATATTTGTGGCTTTGTTCAGGAAAAGTGACGAGTTTACGTATGTATGGAAGCTGTTGGCGGGAAGAACCGCCGCAGGGAGGAAAAAGCAGTGAAGACAAAAGAGATGGTTCATGTCGCGTTATATGAATTACTGCATTATCCGAAGCGAAGCGCCGGCTGGCGTGTCAAAAGAATAGTCAGGCTGCTTACCGGCCGCGTGACGGAACCTTTGGATAAGATTAACTGGCCTACCGGACTGTTGGCCAATGCGTTGATTGCCTTCTACAAAAACAATCTTAATTCGGAAGAATCCTTGCTGATCATGCGGGCTTTGAAAAAGTATTTTGACCGGTGGATAAACCACCGCCAAAAACTGTATTATATTGATGATATCCTGTGCGGTATGGCTCTGATCGAATATCAGCAGCTTACTGGAGAAGCGAGATATCAAGAGGCGCTGACGAACATGGTGCAATACCTATATAACCATGAAACCGATAAGGAAGGTTCGCTGCCCTACCGTCCGGCTCAGCAAAACGGTCATATCTATGCCGACGGCATCGGGATGATATGTCCTTTTCTGTGTAAGTACGGGATGACTTATAACGATAGCAATGCCTTGAACCTAGCCATAAAACAGATCAATAATTTTACTGCCCACGGCATGGATGACCGGAGCGGCCTGCCCTATCACGGCTATGAATATAATAGCGGAACCAAATACGGCATCATCGGCTGGGGGCGCGCTGTTGGCTGGCTGATGATGGGGATGGCGGACAGTCTGGTATATATGGATAAAGACTCGGAAGCATATGTGGGCGTCAAACAGGCATTCCGCCGCCTAGTAGATAAGGTGGAAGCTTATCAGCTGGAAAACGGGCTGTATGCCTGGCAGCTGAGCGCCAGAGAAGGGCCGGTTGATACCTCGGCAACCGCCATGATCCTCTACGCGATATCCAGAGGACTGGAACATGATATTTTAATCGGTATCCACAGATCCCGGCTGCTACGCGGGAAAGAAGCACTTCGGGAGATGGTAAAGGACGGAAGGCTGGCTGACTGTCTGGCCGAATGTGGCGGCTTTGGTATTTATCCACAGCACTACGGTGCCTATCCATGGTCATTGGGGCCGGCGCTGGCGCTGTTTGCGACCGGGCGGGACTAGTATCAATAGATTTCAGTTAATACAGGAAAAGAATCAGGTATCAAGATGAGTAAAAAGCTGCACCTCGAAGTACTTCGGATTATCGCCATCAGTATGGTAGTATTTAACCACGTAGACGGTTTCTTTTTGTATTTCAGCGAAACCGATTCTCTGCTTACCTATCTTTACTCCATTATCTTTTCGACATTGTGCCGGGTGGCGGTACCGTTATTTTTTATGATATCGGGAGCCTTGCTGCTGGGTAAGAAAGAATCGCTTAAGGAGTTATTTCAAAAGCGGGTTATCCGGATGATAGCGATATTGTCAGCGTTTTCCCTTATTTATTATCTCATAGATGTAGTGCGCACGCCGGGGGGAGAATTCCGGCTGGCACAATATCTACAAATGCTTTCTACCGGCAAGGTGACTGAGTCATTTGGGTTTTTATATGCCTATATCGGTTTGCTGATCATGCTGCCGTTTCTAAGATACATAGCCGGTGGGATTACCAAGAATATGTTCTTTTATCTGGTAATCCTAAAAATAGTTTTCAGTGTACTCGTCGGGCTGTTTACAAGCCTTACCGGATATGGAATCGCCGTCAATCTGGCAGTTCTGGATTCAGGTGTCTACTATATGTTGACCGGATATTGCCTGGAACAGTTCTTCGGGGATAATAGCCCTGTCGGCCGGAAAGGTAGCGGCTTGGCGATAGCCTTCGGCCTGACGGTCTTATGTATCGGCGCGGTCATCGGGCTGGAAGAATGGAGCAAGGTCAGTACCGGCAGCTATGCGGCAGGCATCCTAGATCTTTTTGTGCCGGTTCTGGTCTTTATATTCTGGTATGGCGCCAAATGGGTCGCCGGTCGCCTCAAAAACACCGGAAAAAAAGTAGTCATATTATTAGGAAAATATACTTTCTGCGTATACTTGACAGAAAAATCAGCAAGGATAGTATTATTACCGGTATATCTTTGGCTTAGTGAAAATACCTTTGGCGTATTGGCCTGTACCGTATATGTCGTAGGCAGCTTAAGTCTGTCTTATCTGCTGGCAGCTGTCATCAGGAAGATACCGTTGGTCGGAAAATATATTTAGCCGAACAGGCGAACGGAAAGGAAAGATATCAGATGGTAATCATACAGGTAGCGGGAGGCTTGGGCAATCAGCTGCAGCAATATGCCTTATACCGTAAATTTCTGGAACTGGGCCGGGAAGCCCGCTTGGACACATCATGGTTCAGCGATACCAAAGGACAGGAAAGGGTCATGGCCAAAAGAGTCTTGGAACTGGATTATTTTGACCGACTGGAATATATGGTCTGTACGGAGGCAGAGAAAAGGCAGTTGATCGGCCGGGACGGCCTAGCCGGCAAGCTCCGCCGGAAGCTGCTGCCGGACAGTGTCCACCGGTTTCAGGAAACGCAGCCCTATCATGCGGAGCTGCTTGGCTTTAAAGACAGATACGTAAGCGGCTATTTTGCCTGTGATTATTATTATGCCGATATTCTTCCCCTCCTTCGGAAAGAAATCCGCTTTCCGTCCGGTGGCAGTCCCGCGAACCAGGCGATGGCCGAGAAAATGCAGCAGACGGAGTCGGTCAGCATACATGTCCGCCGGGGCGACTATCTGGACCCGGGCAATCAGGAGCTGTTCGGGAATATCTGTACGGAAGCATATTATGCCGGGGCGGAGGCATATATAACAAAGCGGTTTCCGCAGGCCCGCTTTTATATATTTTCGGATGACAGCAGTTATATCAAGCAGCATTATCAAGGCGGGCAGTATACGATAATTGACTGGAACCAAGGGAAAAACAGCTTTTATGATATGTGGTTGATGAGCAAGTGCAGGCACAATATCTGCGCTAACTCTACTTTCAGTTTCTGGGGAGCACGGCTGAACGGTTATGGGCATAAAATCATGATCAGGCCGTCCCTGCATAAAAACACGGCTACATGTGAGCCGGCATTATTGCGTGAGCTTTGGCAGGGGTGGACTTTCTTGGATAATACAGGAGAGGTGCAATAGTTCTCAAAGTAGACAAGCTAATGCAAAGGTGCTAGTATTAAACTGTATTTTGTGCTATAGAGAAGCAGATACTATGAGAACCAGAAAATCAATAAGGAAATGTTAACATGAATAAGATACTGCTGATTATCCCTGCTTATAATGAGGCACATAATATCGCGCAGACAGTAGATAATTTAATAGCCAATTATCCGCAATACGATTATATAGTTATTAATGACGGCTCCACGGATAATACCAAGAAAATCTGCAGTATAAACAAGTACCGGTTTTTGGATATTCCGGTAAACCTTGGCCTATCAGGGGCGGTAAGATGCGGGATGAAATATGCCAATTACCACGGCTATGAATTTGCCGTTCAGTTTGACGGCGACGGGCAGCATCTGCCGGAATATGTGGAAGACATGCAGAAGGCCATGACCGCGACCGGCTCCGACATTGTCATTGGTTCCCGATATAAGACGGAAAGGAAACCTTTTACGGTTCGCATGATCGGCAGTCAGTTCATTACCTTAGCCATCTATCTGACGACAAAAGGCAAGTATATCGGCGATGCGACTTCGGGAATGCGTTTATTTAACAAGAAGATGATCAAGTATTTTAGTTATAACACACAGTATACAGTCGAACCGGACACTTTGGCGTTTTTAATCAACAAAGGGGTCAGGATTGAGGAGGTTCAAGTTAAAATGCAGGATAGGAAAGCCGGAAGCAGCTATCTGACGGTCGGCGGTTCCATCATATATATGTTACATATGTTATTTTCTATCCTTATATTTCAATGGTTCAGAAGTTATTCGGAAAGTGAGAATGAAGAATGAATCTTACATTACGATTATTTTTGCTTTTTTTTGCGGTAATAACCAGTATCTGGATTATCCGCAAGATAAAAAAAAGTAAAATCAAAGTAAATGACATGGTGTTTTGGATGTTCCTTTCGGTTCTTTTAGTCATACAGGGCATCATACCCGAGGTTTCTTTTTATATGGCGGGCGTCATGGGGATCCAGTCACCAGCCAACTTTCTCTTTTTAATGCTGATCTTTTTGCTAATAGAGAAAGTTTTTACTTTATCCATCCTAGTATCCCGTCTCGAAGATAAAGTAGAGAATCTATCGGCGGAACTGGCTTTAAGGAGCAAAGTGCTTGAGGACAAAATAGAAAGAAAGAAGCAAGGGGACATGGGGTATAAGCATGAAATCAGCTAACATAATCTCCTTTCTTAAAGGCAGATCGAATATAGTTTTTATAGCGGGCTTTTTGTTGATTTCCTTGGCATGTTTTCTTATGAGGGAGACGGTTTCTTATGAATCAGTCGCGACCCGTGGTAATTCACTGATTGAATTGCCCCTGAACGGTGACAGTCGGCTAAGTCAATCATGGCAGGCCGATAAAAAAAAGCTGGTCGGGATTGCGGTTCCCACGCAAAACGGGGCACAGCTAACCGGTTCGGTGACTCTGTATCTAGCCCAGGACGGAACCGTCTTGGCCGGGCCGGTTGAACTGTCGTTATATGATAACGGATCAGATGTCCTATATTTTGAGTTTGCACGTTCTGTTCCGCTCAATTTAGGGGAACGTTATGAAATCATTCTGACCGGTGATGCTCCCGAAGCGCCGCTTTTGCTGATTAAGGCCGATAGCGATCATTATGGCGGCTTTATTGATGAACAGGATCTGTATCAGGCGGCCGGGATAGAGATTCAATATGTAAAGACCAGCAGATTGTTTTGGGTGTATCTGATTCTGACGGTGATATTGGCCGTGTCATTATCCTTTATGCTGATATTTCAAAAGAGCTTTGCGGATATTATCGGTATGTCGATCATCGCGATCGTTTTTTTACTATATCTGTTCGGAATCCTAGGCCAGTTGGAAACCGGCATCCGGGTGCTGGCGGCAGTTTCCTTTCTCTTGCTTGCCGGTGATTTCACCTATATTATAAAGAAGAATATCCGCCTGGCGGACTTGGCTTCCCCGGCGGTTTTGATCTGGCTGGCGCTGTTTGTCGTAATAGCTGTTCGCAACCAAGGCTTCTTCCGGGCGGAGTGGGACGAGTTTTCCCATTGGGGTCTTGCGGCTAAAGATATGTTTTATTCCGATTCCTTGGCCAATTATGTCGGAACCAACGTTTTGATGCCGTCTTACCCGCCTTTTCTGGCCGTATTTCAATATCTGATGATGTATGCCAATATGGTTTTTTCGGACAGTTTTCTTTATGTCGCCTATCAGCTGCTGATAGTCAGCCTGTTGTGTACTCTGCTGAAGAACACCACTTTCCGCAATTTGTATTCCGTAGTTGCCGGAAGCCTTTTCGTGCTGATGATGCCGTTAGTATTTTTTGAATCGACTTACCATACCATATATGCGGACAGCATGCTGGGTATTTTAATGGCCTATCTTTTAATCTGCTATTTTACCGAAGAAATGCACATATTTAATATTATCCGTATATCCTTGGCCGGTTTTGCCCTGATTCTTACCAAAGATGCCGGTGTCGTTCTGGCCGGCGTCAGTCTTTTGATTATCTTAGGTGATTTTATCCTTCAGGAAAGAAAAAACATCCTTGGCGGTTTAGGTAAAATGCTCCTGCTGTCCCTTGCTTTTATCCTGACATTTGCTTCCTGGAGGCTATATTTAAGAACTACGGATAATACTGGATCCGACCTAGTTGAAACCGGCTTGGGCTATCCTATCGCGGGGGTCTTTATGGGGCAGGGTACAGATCACCAATATATGATTATGAAGAACTATCTTGCCGAAGTGTTCAGCGTTTCCACCTATCAGGTCGGGCCGCTACTGTTTTCGACAGGCGAATTTTTACTTACCTTGCTGCTTCTGGCTTTCATCATTAAGAACAAAGGCTGGGCGGGTAGGCGCTCCGGCCGCTTATACCGGGTTATTTTGGGAATGACGGTAGGGAGTATCGTTTATTTTATCTTTATAATGCTTACCTATGTATTTATATTTCAACGAGCGGATTACTTTACATCGTTCATTCGGTATCACGGGACATATCTACAGGCGGCACTGATTGTTTTTCTGTCATTGCTTTTTATTTATCTTACGGAAACAGCCGCGGCCAATAGCCGAAACAAAATCGGAATCGCGCTGATCGCCTTACTGATCATGACACCGCTATCTGGTTTCTATAACCGGCCATCTGATCGTCTGGACAATCTGGACGCCCTGTATGGTTATGACGAAATAGCGGAAACATTTAGGGGCTTTGCTGACAGTTCAGAGAGAGTATACTATATCTGCAACGGCTCAAACGGATATTCCAGTCTTGTTTTCTTAAATACGGTTCTCCCGCTACATTCAGATTATCTGTCAACGGATATCCATTCGGCTGAGGCGGGAGCTAGATTTGTATCGGCTACGGAATTGAAAAACCGTTTGAGTCAGGATTATCAATATGTCTATATTCAACATGCTGATGACGCGTTTAAGCAACATTATCAAGACCTCTTTGCGGATGTGGGTCAAGTCGCCGACGGGACAGTATTTAAAGTGATAAAGGAACAAGATGATGGTATTACATTAAAATATATTGCTAAAATAGGGGTTAAGGATTATATTTAAGATTAATAATAGTGATTAGGAGAGCGCGGTTGATGAGGCAAACCAAGGAACTGACAATTACAGAGATTCTATATTATCTTTATTTTGGTTTGCTGCTGTTTGCCAAGGGTATCGGTTTATATGACGGACAGGCCGTGTTTAGAGTGTTCCTGATCGCCGGGCTGTCATGCATGGCGGTCAAGCTGTGTATTTCCCGTTACCAGGTCAAAGAACTGATCATCATTGCCGCCATCCTAAGCTTGACAGGATTATCTTATCTTGTCTCCGGCGACAAAGGAATGTTGCTTTACGGCCTGCTGATAGTCGGCATGAAAGATGTTCCGATAAAGAGAGTGTTTAAAGTAGGCTTAGCGGTCTGGAGCGCTGCCTTCGGCGGTCTGCTGCTTTATTTCCTGCTCCGTTTGGATCATTCACCGTTTGTCGTGCACGATAAGTTAGGAATGGGACATATGTTCCGATGGGGACTGGGTTATTCTCATCCCAATGTGCTGCATATTTCTTATTTTATCTTGGCGGTTCTGATCATCTATCAGCTTGGTAAAAAGATATCATGGAAAGCCTTATTAGGGCTGTTTGGCGGCAACTGCCTTGTCTTTTGCTATTCAATCAGTTATACTGGGTTTGTCATTGTGTTACTGTTGCTTGTCGGCACCTTCTATGTAACCCGAAGAACCCGGCTTTCCGTGATAGAGCGGATATTGGTCGGCGGAGTACTGCCGGTCTGCACCGTTATTTCCTTAACCGTGCCGGTGTGGCTGGCGGAAGACAATCAGCTCTTCCGGCTGCTGGATAAGGTGCTGAATAACCGGCTGAATCTAGTACGGCATTTTCTGGTAGCAGAAAACATCAGCCTGTTCGGTACGAAACTGGAAACAATAGTTACGGCACTGTATACGATGGATAATGCCTATGTATTTGCCTTGATAGCCTACGGCATCGTCCTTGCTGCTGTTTTATTCGGTTTATATGCGGTGTTGCTGTACAGATATGGCAAGGAACAGCGAAACATAGAGATCGTCATTGTCCTATGTATCCTGATTGCCGGTCTGACGGAACCCTTTTTATTTAACACTTCTTTTAAGAATCTGTCTTTCCTTTTCATTGGGGAAATGCTTTTCAGAAACAGTAAAGGCAGTCGAGCAATAAAGACATGGAAGGTTATCTGGCCCGATTTGCTCAGACGGGTTGAATACACCTGGCAGACTTACCGCAAACGGCTACTTCTCATCAGCCTGCTGGCCGGCCTACTGGCCGGCGGTTTGGTGTTCTGGGCAGGGCGTTTCCCGGAAGGATATATTGTTCCACGGGTATTATGTGACAGTGTCCCCGACGAATTCCATTATATTGATGAAGCGGAAGAAAGCCGGTATCAGGACTACAAAATACTACGAAATGAGGATAGAGACCCGACGGTGCTGATGGAGTACCTGAGCGGCCATATTGTTATCATTGAACGGTTTCGCAGTTTTCTCGGAACAGGCATACTGATATTCTCGCTTTGTCTGATCACAGTTACGGCAGCTACAATGATCAAAACAAAAGGAAGCATACATGAGGAAAAATAAAACCAAGAAAGTATACCGGATTGCGATGATCGGGCAGAAACGGCTCCCGTCAAGAGAAGGCGGCGTAGAAGTGGTGGTTGGCCAATTGTCGGAACGGCTGGTGGCTATGGGCTATGAAGTAGAGGCCTACAACCGCTCCGGTTATCATGTGTCAGGAAAAGAATATGACCAGTATCAAGGTAAAGGCCGGTACTATAAAGGCATCCGGCTTATCGTGGTTCCGACCTTCAAAAACGGCAAATTAAATGCGATTGTGTATTCCACCCTAGCGTCGCTTCGCGCCCTGTTCGGTCGTTATGATGTGATTCATTACCATGCGGAAGGGCCATGCGCCACCTTATTCATCCCGCGGCTGTTTGGCATCCGGATCATTGCCACGATACATGGCCTCGACTGGCAGCGGGCTAAATGGGGTAATTTCGCTTCCCGGGTACTTAAGTTCGGAGAAAAGATGGCGGCGCGCAGGGCCGATGAAGTGATAGTCCTGTCCCGCAATGTACAAGCCTATTTCAAGGAAACCTATAACCGGGACTGCCACTATATTCCCAACGGGATCAGCCGGCCGGAATACCGCGAAGGACTAGAGATCAAGGATAAATATGGACTGGAAAAAGAAAGCTATATTCTGTTCTTAGCCCGTCTGGTTCCGGAAAAAGGCCTACATTACCTGCTGGAGGCTTATGCCGGCCTGAAAACGGATAAAAGGCTGGTGATTGCCGGCGGCAGCAGCCACGCCTTTGAGTATATGGAAAAAGTCCGGGAGCAGGCCGGACGTGACGAGCGGGTCATCATGACCGGCTTTGTACAAGGAAGGGTGCTAGAGGAACTGTGCTCCAATGCTTATTGCTTTGTCCTGCCCAGCGACATGGAAGGGATGGCCATCAGTTTACTGGAGGCAATGAGCTACGGGAACTGCTGTCTAGTCAGCGATATTGCCGAAAATATCGAAGTGACCGCTGACAGGGCACTGACTTTCCGCAAGAGCAATGTTACCGATCTAAGGGAAAAACTTGCCATGCTGCTGGAAGATGAGCAGCTTGTCCACGCCTATAAGGAAGCGGCAGCTGATTTTATATGTGAAAAATACAGCTGGGAAAAAATGACCGACCAGACATTGAGCTTATATGGATTTAAGGAACAGGTATAAGTAGAGAGAGGATAAATGATGCTGAAACAGCTGAACGAGATTTTTTCAAGAAAAGAAAAGATAACATTAGGATTTTTAGTGTTGCTAATAGTCATTGGGAGTTTTTTAGAATTAATGAGTGTGACGCTTTTTATGCCGTTTATTGAAATCCTGATGGATACGTCGCAGATATATGAGAATAAATTCCTTGCTTATTTTTATCAGCAGTTTCGTTTCCAATCGACCGAGCACTTTTTAGCAGCAATCGCCGGTTGTATTATCGGCATATACGTCTTTAAAAACATATATCTTATTTTTGAGAAAAATACCATCTACCGGTTTTCCTATAAGACACAGATGAAATTATCGACCAAGCTATTAGAATCCTATATGCAAAAACCTTACACCTTTCATTTAAATAAAAATATCGCTCATCTGCAAAGAAGCCTGCAGGAAGACACCGACTTGTTTACGAAAGCGATTATCCATGCGATGGAATTGTTGGTTGAACTCACAGTCTGTATTGCTTTGGGGCTCTATTTATTTAATGTCAGCCAGTCCATCACCGTCATCACGGTGGCCTTACTAATTTTATGCGTCTTTATTTTTTATAATATGTCCAAGAAGTTTTCGAAAAGCATGGGGAAGGAATGTCAGCAGTATAAGGCAAAGATATATCAGTGGATGAACCAGTCCTTGGGGGGAATCAAAGAAATAAAGATTTTAAACCGGGAAAAGTATTTTATTGACATTTATCGGGATTATTTTAAGAAATATGCCAGAGGCTTAAAAGGGATAAGGCTGATGGGGGTTCTTCCCAAATACTTTGTGGAAATGTTCAGCATGACAGGCCTGCTGATAGCTATCATCATTAAAATGCTCTATGGACAGAAAGAAGATGTCACTGAATTCATTCCCCAGCTGGCGGCCTTTGCGGTAGCTGCTTTCCGGCTCCTGCCGTCTGTTGGCCGGATCAACGAACACACCAATAATATGATGTATTCGATTCCATCTATTGAACTGATTTATCAGGATCTGAAAGAAGTGGAAAGCCTACCGGAAGTTGTCAGTGACAAAGACGAACAATGGCAGTTCACGGATAAGATACGGATACGTAATGTAAAATATCATTACCCGGAGGCGGAGGAAATGGTCATCGACGGTGCTGAATTTGAGATTAAAAAAGGCACCAGTGTAGCTTTTATTGGCAGTTCCGGATCGGGTAAAAGCACGATGGCTGATATTATCCTAGGGCTTTTGTCACCCGCTTACGGCAAGGTTGAAGCCGACGGCTTAAATATCCATAAGAATCTGGGCACTTGGCATAAAGAAATCGGTTATATCCCGCAGGTAATCTATCTATCGGACGATACGATCCGTAAAAACGTGGCCTTTGGCGTCCGCGATGAGGATATTGAAGAAGAAGCGGTACTCGCGGCTGTTAAAAAAGCCCAGCTGTCAGACTTTATCGAAGACCTGCCGGAAGGCCTGAATACCTATGTGGGCGACCGCGGGGTACGCCTTTCCGGAGGGCAGCGGCAAAGAATCGGCATTGCAAGAGCCCTTTATCATGATCCCGATGTGCTGATACTTGATGAGGCCACGTCGGCGCTGGATCATGAAACAGAAGCAGCGGTCATGGAATCAATTGAAAGCTTGCACGGTACAAAAACCATGATCATTATCGCCCACCGGTTATCAACCATCAGGAATGTGGATGTGATATATGAAGTGGAGAACGGCAAGCTGTTACTGAAGGATAAAACACAGGTTTACAATACACATGATAATTAGTATGAAGAGCAGGGAGCCGGTATGGAAAAGAATGTTCCGATCAAGAGTTGTAATATATTGGGAACAGAGGTTGCGGTAACCAATATGGGAGAAGCCGTGTATTTGCTGAGCGACGGCCTTGAGAATTATGGCGGCGACTATATCTGCGTTTCCAATGTACATACTACTGTCATGGCTTATGACAATGAAGCCTATCGTAAGATTCAGAATCAGGCGGC
This sequence comes from Lachnospiraceae bacterium UBA938, assembly GCA_002293475.1. Classification (GTDB taxonomy): domain Bacteria; phylum Bacillota; class Clostridia; order Lachnospirales; family Lachnospiraceae; genus UBA935. The sequence goes on along the minus strand of DBDG01000071.1, from coordinate 16,452 downwards.
AATGGCGATACCGGATGGTAAGCCATTGTCTTTTCTGAGCCGTCGCCGTGGCTTCCGCGAAGCCCAGAGAGTTGCCGGGCCGGATTTGATGGAAAATCTGATCGAACGGTCGGTTCCGGCCGGACGCAGCCATTATTTCTACGGCAGCAGCGAGCATACCTTACAGCTACTGTTGGAAAAGCTAAAAATCCGTTATCCCGGGATCCGGATTGCGGGGATGTATTCGCCGCCTTACCGTGAACTGACGGAGGAAGAGGACCGTCTGGCGACGGAGCAGATCAAAGCTGCCGAAGCGGATTATATCTGGGTCGGCTTAGGGGCACCGAAACAAGAAAAATGGATGTATGCCCATAAAGGGATTTTTAAAGGCGTTATGATCGGTGTCGGAGCAGCTTTTGATTTTCATGCCGGAACGGTAAGACGGGCGCCGCGCTGGATGCAGGAATGGTATCTCGAATGGCTGTTCCGCCTGCTGCAGGATCCCCATAGATTGTTTAAGCGATATTTATATACGAATTTTCGTTTTATTTGGCTTCTATTAACTAAAAAATAGCTGATTTATATTAAGAAAATAGTATTGTTGTAATAAAATATAGTATAATGATTAGGATAGTAATGAAGCTATATTTAAGATAAACATAATAAGACACAATATAGGTAATTACAAATCATGAAAGTTTTGATAGTAAACAAGTTTCTGCACCCGAACGGAGGTTCAGAAACATATGTATTTAAGGTTGGCGGGCAGTTGCAGCAGATGGGCCATGAAGTGCAGTATTTCGGGATGGAACATGAAGGACGGGTGGTAGGTAATCAGGCCGAAAGCTACACCGCCGACATGGATTTTCATACGGGAAAATTAAAGAAAATAATCTATCCTTTTAAGATTATCTATTCAGTGGAAGCAAGGCAAAAGATCCGCAAAGTACTTAACCAGTTTGGCCCCGATGCGGTTCATCTCAATAATTTTAATTTTCAGCTGACCCCGTCGATCCTATATGAGATCAAAAAATATAGCCGACAGTCGGGACATCCAATTACGGTTATTTATACTGCCCATGATAGCCAGCTAGTATGCCCTAATCATCTAATGCAGAATCCGCTCACCGGTGAACGCTGTGTTCAGTGCTTGGAATATGGTTATGGACGTTGTATTAAGAACCGTTGTATTCATGGTTCGCGAGCCAAAAGCCTGCTCGGTGCGACGGAAGCCGTCCTATATAAGCGGCTGCGGACATACCGCCGGATTGATAGGATCATCTGCCCCAGTGCCTTCCTGAAAGATAAGCTGGATACGGATCCGGTTTTAAAGAAAAAGACGATGGTGATGCCTAATTTTGTTGACCGGCCCGCGCAGGAAGACCGGCCAAAAGATGATTATGTCCTTTATTTTGGCCGCTATTCCTTGGAAAAAGGCATAGCAACGCTGCTGAAAGCCTGCCAAGCCTTGCCGGATATCCCGTTTTGCTTTGCCGGCTCTGGTCCCTATGCAGAGCAGATAGCGTCCTGTGATAATATTAAGGATCATGGTTTTCTGAGCGGTACAACATTGTCCGACCTGATTGCTGCCGCTCGTTTTAGCGTTTTTCCGTCTGAGTGTTATGAAAATTGTCCATTTACGGTAATGGAATCGCTGGTGAACGGGACACCGGTAATCGGCTCGGCGCTTGGTGGCACGCCGGAGCTCTTGACGCCGGGGTTCACCGGAGAACTATTTGAAGGCGGAAACGCTACGGCTCTTACGGAAGAGATAGCGGCCTTATGGGCCGACCAAGAGCGGCAGCAGCGATATAGCGAGAACTGCCGGAAAGTTGATTTTGATACGGTGGAGGAATATTGCACAAAACTGGTGCGGCTATATAAGGGGGGCGAGGTTTGAAGAACAGGATCAAGGACGTAATAAAAGTAATTTTAGCCGACCTGTATGACTGGCTGTACCGAAAAATAATAAAAAACCCCCTCAAGGTCATGTCGGTAGAGGAAACGATAGATGAATTGCTCACGACGCAAAAGAGCCTGGTTCGCTTTGGCGACGGTGAAATCATGGTAATAAGGGGGAAAGATATCCATACCCAGAAAAACACCACGGAAATAGCTGACGGGCTGAAACGGATTATAGCCTATCCTTACGATGATCTGATGGTATCTTTGCCGGATATTTTTGAGGGCGTGGAAAGCTATCAGCAGCAGAGCCAGAGATTTTGGAAAGATCACCTATTGTTCTGCCGGCGGTTTTATCACCGCTATTGCAGCAGGGAGCGGATTTATGCCAATGCATTCCTTCCGCGCTTTTATTATATATTTCATGACAAAACCCCTTGTAAATGCTGGATTGATAAAATAAAAAAAATATGGGATAATATGGATGTCGTGGTTGTGGAAGGAACAACAAGCCATAGCGGAGCCGGCAATGACCTGTTCCTTTCGGCTAAAAGCGTGGAAAGGATCATCTGTCCGCCGAAGGATGCCATGCAGTCTTACGCCAAGATACTGGAAGCATGTGTAAGCTATGGAAATGACCGGCTGTTTTTGCTCGCGATAGGCGTAACATCGAAGCTTTTAGCGGAAGAACTCTTTTTAAAAGGTTACCGGGTGATTGATATCGGCAATCTGGATATGGAATATGAGTGGTATCTTAAGGGCACTGACAAAAAACTGCTGCTAGCGAAGCATGGCTATACCACCGAAGCGGAAAACCGGGCTGCCGGGTATGAGGAATATCTGTCCCAGATAAAAATAATAGTGAACTAGTATAACTCTAGCGCGGAGGCAGGGAGGACCCAGGGAAATGAAAGTAATGTACATGGCCCATCGTTATCACACCAACATGAACGGTATTGTGCGGGGATGGCTGAAGCATGGCGACGAAGTGTTGTTTTGTAGCCAATACGCCGGCCGGATAGAAGATTACACGGATATTGAGCCAACGGTAATCGGGTATTCGCTGATTTACCGGTTTTTTGATTATATTTATGTCCACATATTGGCCCGCTCCAATCCGATGGCAATAAACTTAAAAGTAAAATGCGGCTTTCCGCCCCTCTTTAAGCTGGCGGCTCAGATCAAGCGGTTCAAGCCGGATATTGTCATTACGCGCGAACGTTCCCTTTATTCGGTCTTCACCTATGCGATATGCCAGTACTATCATATTCCGGTGTGCCTATATAGGCTTAATCCGATCTGGGGCGAGCCGCTGAAGCAGGATCTGCTACATAAGATCGTCAGAAAACTGACGCCTCGGTATTGGATTACGCCCTGCTTGACGATAGGAACCGATTTTAGCGGGAAAACGGAGGATGAGGATGCTTTCTGGGCTCCCTTTCTGGTCGAACCACAAGTTACCCCGGAGGAGAAGGAGTATTTTCAAGGGGGAAGGATTAATATATTTACGGTCGGGAAATATGAAGAGCGGAAGAATCTTCCCCTCATGCTTAAGGCCGTAGAGATCCTGAAGGACAAGTACCCGGATATCCATCTGCGGATTGCCGGGGAACTCTCTAATGAATTTCATCAAAAGATATATGACAGCCTGGCTCATTATATCAGGGAACATCGGCTTGATGATTATGTGACCTTGCAATGCAATCTAAATAAGAGCCAGATAAATGCCGAGTATAAAAAGTCTGATCTTTTTGTCGGCCCGAGCTCGGGCGAACCGGCCTTGATCAGTCATCTGGAAGCCATGTCGTTTTCGGTTCCGGCCATCGGCGGTTCAGACAACGGAACCGCTTCCTATATCAAACAAGGTGAAACCGGCTATGTTTTCCGTGACCGCTCCTTGGAAGATCTGGTTGAAAAGATGGAACAGATTATCAGCGACCGGGAAGTCTTAAAAACGATGGGCAGGAACGCTTATGAACATGCGGCGGAAGCTTTTCAGTTTGAGCAGTATTATCACAGTATATGTCAGATCTTAGAGAGGTTTGGACAAGAACCTAAAAATAAGTAAGTAAGAAGGAGACAGTTGGTGAAAATCATCTTTGTAGTTCCGGACATGGCCGGCGGCGGTACCGAAAGAGTCATCTCATTACTGGCGAATGAATACATCGGCCGGGGTATTGAGGTTGCGGTATTATTGTTTGCCGGGAACCGGGTTGCCTACGAACTGGCCCCGCAGGTCGAGGTCGTCAGCATCGCGCCTGCCAGCAAGGGCAATATCGGGGTCATTATCCGCCGGCTCATTGATATGCGTAAATATTACCGGAACAACAGCGGCTGCCACATATTTGCGTTCAGTACTATGGGCGCGTTTTTTTCTGTGGTTACTACATTGGGAATTCCCCATCATTTACTGGTTGCTGAGCGGATCGACCCGCATAAAAGTCCCCATAAACTGCTGTTCCGCTGGGCTTATGGCTTTGCTGAACGAGTTGTCTATCAGACCCCCGACGCAGCCGCCTTTTTTTCCAAGAAAATCAACAAGAAGGCTTGCGTCATCCCCAACCCGGTGGATGACCATATCCCTGACCGCTATACCGGGGAGCGGAAAAAAGTCATCGTAGCTGTCGGAAGGCTGGAAGCGCAGAAGAACCATCGGCTTTTATTGGAAGCCTTTGCCTTGATTTCCCGGCATCATCCCGATTACCAGCTGCATATCTACGGAGTGGGTTATTTGGAAGATGATTTACGACAATACACTTTGGAAGCGGGTATAGCGGATGCCGTAGTGTTTCAAGGTTTTTCGGCAGATGTGAAAAACGCGGTCGTAGATGCCGCTATGTATGTTTCTTCATCTGATTATGAGGGGATTTCCAATTCGATGCTTGAAGCACTGGCCATGGGCTTACCGGTTATTTCCACAGACTGCCCCATCGGCGGAGCAAAGATGATGATCGAACATGAAGTGAATGGCCTGTTGGTACCGGTGGGGGATAAGGCAAAACTGGCGGAAGCTATGGAAAGGCTGATTAATGATGCAAGGCTGATGGAAAAAATCTCGGTCAACAGTGTGGCGGTAAAGCAAAAATATAGCCTCAAAGAGATTGCCGATCAATATTTAGAGTTGGTGACCTTATGAACAGCCAAAATACACTGGCCATTATAACGCCCACCTATAACCGGGCTCATACCCTAGGGCAGCTGTACCAAAGCTTGGTCGGGCAAAGCTGCCAAGCTTTTACTTGGATGATTATCGATGACGGAAGCACGGACGAAACCGAAGAACTGGTTCAGGAATGGCTCGGGCAGGCTAAGATAAGACTGACATACGCAAAGAAAGAAAACGGCGGCAAGCATACGGCATTAAACACCGGAATCAAGATGATTGCAGAAACCCTGACCTTTATTGTCGACAGTGATGATTACCTGACCCCGGATGCTGTTGCGACGGTTTACTATTATGCGGATAAATATGATCAGCTAAGGCATGTCCAAAACCTTTGCGGATTCAGTTATCTGCGCCATGATTCCCAAGGTAAGGTCAATACGGCATATTTCCGGAAAGCAGAAGAGACGGCTAATTATGTTGATATCAGGATAAACGGTAATATCGGCGGAGACAAGGCAGAAGTGTTTTATACGGATACCTTAAAAGAGTTCCCCTTCACAGAGTACCCGGGGGAAAAATTCATGCCGGAAGATGCCGTATGGATTGCCATGTCACAAAAATATGACATGGTCCACATCAATAAAGGGATATATATCTGTGATTATCAGGAAGGCGGCCTGACCAGGACCGGCAGAGCCATGAAGGTGAATTCGCCGCGAGGAATGATGTTACGGTCGGCTTTATTTATTAATGACCGGCGGGTATGCGCCAAAGTCAGGATGAAAATGATTCTGCTGTATATTATTTATTCCCGCTTTGCTGGTATAAAAGCAGCGGAAGCAGCTTTAGATATTGATAGCAGAAGATTATTTTATATTTTATACTTTCCGGCTGCAGTGATCCATTGGCGATGGAAAAGGCAATTAAATATGAAAAGAGGCTAGGAGATTAGTTAATATTTTATGAAACAAACTGACACATTTATAGGCGGCACAGGATTTATTGTATCAAATCGTAATCTTTCGATAGAACTTCTGCGTGTCATCTCAATGTTTACGATTGTTATGCTACATGCCCTTGTTAAGACCAATGTATTTGGAGAAATACCTCAGGGTTCTGTCACATATTTCATAGCCCGGGCTATCTATGGATTATGCATGACAGGAAATAATGTCATGGTATTAATATCTGCGTATTTTCTGGTGGATTCCAAGTTTAACGTGAAAAGAGTGTTATCACTTTATTTTCCGGTATTATTCTATTCTATTGCTTTTAGGTTAATTATTCAATATATATTGGGTAGCGAGGTAAGCAGCAGCTGGCGCAATGTACTGCTTCCGGTAACGAGCAGAGAGTATTGGTTTTTTACGGTATATATTGGCATGTATTTCTTATTTCCATATTTTAATATACTAATAAGTAGGATGAAGCAATATGAGTATCTGAGATTACTGATCCTGTTAAGCGTTTTTTTCAGTGTCATACCTACATTTTTAGGAACTGAGGGATGGCTGGGAGACAACGGTTCTTTTAGTATCGTCTGGTTTGCCTACTTGTATTTTATAAGCGGATATCTTAAAAGATTCGGTATGATTAAGGGTCATCAAAAGAAATGGCGATATATTTATTTGTGTTCTATTATGATTATACCACTCTATGAATTTGCAATGATTTTCTTGGAGCAGGTTGGCTTGGGTAATTTGTTGGTCATGGAGGGGCATTTCATAAATATGTCACAGCAATTATATCAATCCAACGTTTTGCCGGCCTTGGTAGCCTCGGTATCATTGTTTATGCTATTCTTGGGGAGAAATAGCCGATTTAAGAATTCATTTCTTAATTCATCTATAGCTTGCTTCGGAAAGCTGACATTTGGGATTTATCTGATTCATAACAATAGAAACATAGCTCACTATTTTTGGGAAAAGATTAATATCAATTACTGGCTGGCTGAAAGGGAGGATATTCTGATGTCCATCCTGCTAACGCTTTTGGTTTTTGTTGCCTGTGCCCTGATTGATTTTTTAAGAATAAAACTTTGGAATCTCTTTGGCTATGAAACAGCGTTGACGAAGCTGGCAGAATTTATAAATAATATATTTGAAAAGGTATTTCGTTTTTTTACTAAGTTGAATAAGCAGTAAATATCCCCTCTTCGCCGGTATAAAAGAAGTAGCGGATGCAAAAGATATTCTCAGCGGTGATAGAAAAAGCAATATATTAATTAAGTAGTAGATAATTAGGGTCAGCAGAATTGAAATAAATGCAAAATTGTGTTAAAATATTGCAATATTAGTAGTAATTATTATTATATTTTTTATAAATATCTGCTCACGTAACAAGGATAAATGTTTCGTGGCGTGAATAGGACAAAAGATTATGATATACCATAGCTATGTTTTTCTTATGTTTTTCTTACCACTGTTGTTACTTCTAAATTATATGGCCTTCCGCAATAATATAAGAAGACAGAATATGCTGCTGCTGATGGCCAGCCTGTTCTTTTATTCATGGGGTGAGCCACGCAATGTTTTTATCATGCTTTTGTGCATCGGGATAAACTGGAGCTATGGTTATCTCTGCCTGACCCTTGACAGCCAAGCTGACAGGCAGACCGCTTTCGGAGGGATGAACCCGGCTAAGTTACGGAAAGCAGCCTTCGTAATGACCATAATCATGGATCTGGGACTGCTGGCTTTTTATAAATATACGGCGTTTGCCATCAGTAATATGAACCGGCTTCTTTCCGCTGATTTTTCGATTCCGTCGCTTGTTCTGCCGGCCGGGATATCGTTTTTTACTTTTCAGGCACTCTCATACACCATTGATGTCTACCGGAGAACCGTCCCGCCGCAAAGAAAGTTTTCCCAGATCGTTTTGTATATTTCTTTGTTTCCGCAGTTGATGGAAGGGCCGATTATCCGCTACGGGACCATCGCCGACGAGCTGGAAGACCGCCGCTTTAACGGGGATGATTTTTCATCAGGCATCAGCCGCTTCATTACCGGGCTGGGGAAAAAGGTACTGATTGCCAATGTAATGGCGCAGGCGGCTGACTTTGCTTTTGATAAAGCCCCCGGCTCTCTTTCGGTAAGTGCGGCCTGGATCGGTGCGGCAGCTTATGGCTTGCAGATATATTTTGACTTCTCCGGTTACTCGGATATGGCCATAGGCTTGGGGAAGCTGTTTGGTTTTCATTTTCCCGAGAACTTTAATTACCCCTATATGGCCAGATCCATCTCCGAATTTTGGCGCCGATGGCATATATCCCTGACCACATGGTTTCGTGACTATGTCTATATTCCCATGGGCGGAAGCCGGGTAAACAGCAAGAAGCGGCTAATCCTTAACCTCTTTGCCGTATGGGCCCTAACTGGCTTGTGGCATGGGGCAAGCTGGACTTTTGTCGGTTGGGGGATGCTGTTCTTTATCTTGATTACTTTGGAAAAGATCACCGGATTTGGAAAATGGATAGCCAGACTGCCGGTAATCAGTAACTTGTATATGCTGACGGGTGTCTTACTGGGCTGGGTATTGTTTCGGTCATCGGGAGAACAGCACGCAATTAAATATTTTATGGCAATGTTCGGTCTCAACGGCAATCCGCTCATTGGAACAGATACGTATTGGCTGACAGCAGAATATGCATTTACTTGGATAATCGGCGTCATCGGTTGCCTGCCGATAGTTAAAGCCTTAAATACCAAACGGTTTGCCGGCCATGTTGGCATCACCTTTGTACGATGGATGATTTTGGCATTAATTACTCTGTTATCAATAGCTGCCATCAGCGGAAGTGATTATAACCCGTTTATATATTCTAATTTTTAGAGGTAAAGCATGGATGATCAGATAAAGCGGCCTACGGCCAGTCAGCATAGCAGCAAAAGCCGAGAATTAAATAATTTCGGTGCGTCATTTTTTGTTCTGGTGCTCGTAATTATGTTAATTTTTAATGGGATGGACTGGTATGAAAGAGCTTTTACAGAAGTACAGAATGAGTTTACGGACAATTTTGCCATATTTCCTAGCGCTAAAATAGATTTCGGCCTGAAAAAGGTGTATAATCTCTATATGTGGGCAACCAACCGGAGAATTATCAATGACGTGGTGGTTATGAACGATGGTCGGCTGATATTGCGGCAAGGTGATGCACCGCCGTCTTATGACGAAAAAATAAATAACATCGTTGCCTTAAAAGACTATCTGGAAAGCAAGGACATACCTATGCTTTTTGTCCGCGTTCCGGACAAGATGCAGGACACATCGCAGCTCCCGCAGGGATATGCGAATACGATACTGGAAGACGGAGTCAGTTTTATGGCGCAGCTGTCGCAAAATGGCGTAGCCAGCCTTGACTTACGGGAAGAAATGATGCGGGAAAACATGGATTTTGCCACCGCCTTTTATCGCGGTGACCATCATTGGACAGCCGAGACTGCCTTGTGGAGCTTCGGGAAAATCGCCACTGTCATGAATACGGAATATGGTTTCAGCTTGGATGAAGACACTTGGGATGCCCAGTCTTATGAGAAAATAACCTATCAGAACGTCTTTATGGGATCTGAGTCGGAAAGAATCGGCGATCCCGGTTTAAAAGAAGATATTACGGTACTGATACCTAGATTCGAGACCGCTTTTACCGTCAATAATATCAATGAGTACGGGCAAGATGAAGCCGCGCTACGGGGTGATTTTACGGATGTATTCGTTCCCAAGACGAAAGAAGCGCAGCATGATGATTTTTCTCAATACGACCTGAATGCAGCAGATAGCGGCTTTGCCCGATATATCAACGAAAATGCTGCTGAGCAGAAAAAAGTATTGCTGATTGCGGATTCCTTTGGCCGGGTATTTTCGACTTATCTTGCCTGTTCGACGGCACAGGTAAGTTATTTGTCTATAAGTGAAGAAAATAATATGAAACTATATCCTGTCCTAGCAGACGAAGAATTTGACATGGTGATTTTCATGGTGTATGATCAGGTGTTGTTGCGTGACAATGAGGAACTGGGCAAAAACAGACTGTATTTTGGAGAGGATCAATTATGGGAGTGATTAAAAAGTATCTGGTTACCGGAGCCGCTGGTTTTATCGGTTACCACCTTTCCGGCAAGCTTTTAGCCGCCGGCGCGGCAGTGACGGGGCTTGATAATATGAACGACTATTATAGTGTGGCGCTTAAGCAGGATCGTCTGAAGAGCCTGCGGAAGTTTCCCGGATTTGAATTTATCCGCGGGGATCTGACGGACGGGCCGGGTCTTAATGAAGTCTTTGCCCGCTGCCGTCCCGACATCGTGATAAACCTAGCGGCGCAGGCGGGCGTCAGATACAGCATCGACAATCCGCAAGCCTACATACAGTCTAATATTATCGGCTTTTTCAACATTCTGGAAGCATGCCGGCAATATCCGGTGGAGCATCTGGTTTTTGCGTCGTCCAGTTCCGTGTACGGCGGCAACGAAAAAGTACCGTTTTCCCCGGAAGATCCGACGGACTGCCCGGTGAGCCTGTATGCGGCGACCAAGAAGTCCAATGAGCTGATGGCATATTCTTACAGCCGGCTATATCAGATACCGGTTACGGGTCTACGCTTTTTTACCGTATACGGACCGCTGGGAAGACCTGACATGGCTTACTTTTCTTTTGCTGAAAAGATCATGTCCGACACCCCGATTCAGATTTATAACTATGGCGATATGTACCGGGACTTTACCTATATTGACGATATTGTCCGGGGCATGGAAAATATCCTGACCAAGCCTCCGGCAAGAGATGGGCAGGGAGTTGCCTATAAATTATATAATATTGGCAATAATAAACCAGAAAGCCTGCCGTATTTTATCGAAGTACTGGAAAAAGCACTCGGAAAAAAGGCAGTCAAGGAATTTTTGCCGATGCAGCCGGGAGACGTATACCGGACATACGCCGACATTAGCGATATACAAAATGATTTTGGATTTAAGCCGGAAACTGATATTGAAACAGGGCTGGGAATATTTGCCCACTGGTTTTTGGACTACTATCAAGAAAGGTATCATAAATAAAAGTTGAAAGGAACAGGCACCATGAAGGTAAAATTGGCACGTGCAGCAACTAAATACGTCACACCCAAGGCAGTCAGCCGGCTATTGACAGTTATCTATGCGGCCAGCCTGGTTCCGCTACTGGTGATAGCCAGATATAATTATCCCAGTGCCGACGACTATTCCATCGGAGCCGCCGTCCGCCATGCTTTTTTAGAATCAGGAAGCCTGTTTACGGCTATCAGGCAGGCTGTGCTGACAGCAGCGGATCAATATATGAACTGGACGGGTAATTTTTCCTCGATGTTTTTCACATCTATACATCCCGGAATATTTGGGGAGAAATGGTACTTCCTGACCACATGGATAATGTTGGCGATGCTTAGTTTTTCTACGATGTACCTTTTGCGCGCCTGCTTGGTAAAAGCCCTGCAAATGGATAAACACCTCTCTCATAGCATCAGCATGATTGCCCTGTTCGTCATGGTTCAATGTATGGTCGGGAGGACAGAAGCCTTTTACTGGTATGGCGGGGCGGTGAACTATGTCTTCATAAACTGCGTCGGCATGTTTATGTTGGGCGGTTTGATCTCGGCTGCCTGTGAACCTAAAAAAAATAAGCGGTCATGGTACTTGGCCATGGCTTCCGTCATGGGGATATTGGCGGGGGGCGGAAATTATATGACGGCTTTGATGATCGGGATAATTATGGTTACGGCAGCTATCTTGGCCGTCTTGGTTAAGAAAGGAAAGTTTTACCGGGGCTTGCTGATTCCGGCCGCCGGTTTTTTTATAGCTTTTATAGCCAGCGTCCTAGCACCTGGCCATAGTGTGCGAGCGGCAGGAGTAACCGGGATGGGGCCGGTCAGGGCGGTTTTGATTTCATTTCACTATGCCTTGGAGTACGCCCTGTCCGATTGGACTAACTGGGTAGTCTTATTAATGATTATCGCCTTAATACCCTTGTTCTGGAAGGCAGCCGGCCAGACCCGTTTTACATTCCCCTGCCCGGTTCTTATGGCTGTCTATAGCTATTGTCTTTTGTCCGCCACATTGACGCCGCCGCTTTATGCCGTAGGAAATATTAGCGCTGAACGGTTGCAGGCCGTTATTTTTATTACATATATCCTTCTTTTAACATTAAATGTCGGCTATCTGACCGGCTGGGTACGTAAAAGGATGGCTCCAGTGACAGCAGAAGAAAACGGCGGCTTTTCCCTTAATACAGTGACGGTCTTGCTGGCCTGCGGGGCTTTCCTGCTATTTGGCTCCGTTTTAAGCGTTATCCCTGAGCCACATTATTTTTCCTATTCCTCCGCGATCACAGATCTCGCCAATGGCAGCGCAAGAGAGTATGGGGAAGCGCTCAGGGAGCGTGCCGCGCTACTTACAGCAGCGGAAGAAGGAGAAGATGTCCGGCTGAAACCGCTGCCGGCTTTCCCGGAACTGCTTTATTTCGATGATATTTCAGCGGATAGCGAGGATTGGCGCAACCGGGCAATGTCTCGATATTTTATGATAAATTCAGTTACCATCCGGCAGCCTTAGATTCATTCATTAACGGAAAAGAAAAGGAATATTATATAGATAAGAAGGTTATTAAGAAATAGTTAAGGATAACGGAAGAAAACTTAAGATTTTACTTGAAATCGCATAAAATTATTTTTTTATGATAGTATAGCAATAGCGGGAAACGTTATCCGATACATAAAAGAAAGGCAGCAGGTGATCTGAAATGAAAGGAAACAGACCTCTCAAAAGAAGAAATACAGTATTACTGTTAATAATGTGCATTATGATGTTAGTTGTAGGGGGGTGCGCCAATTTCCCCAATACAGATGAGAAAGAAATAAGCAGGGATGAAAATACCATTATTACTGAGACGGGGGAAATTTTGGAGAAACCTGAGGAAGAAGCACCGGCCGAAGCAACGCCTGAAGCGACACCAGATATTATTATGCTGACAGAACCTTTGGAGGAGCCGGAGATTACGGCAGAACCGATTGCAGAGGAAGTTGAGGTTGAAGTGGAAGATCCCAATGCACTGCAGATAGTATTTTTGGGTGACAGTATATTTGATGCCAGCCGGGATGGTACCGGGGTTCCTTATCTTGTCGGTGAGGCCTGCGGCGCTAATATCTACAACCTTGCCATCGGCGGGACCAGTGCTTCTGTTGAAGAAGGCGAAGCGCAGGAATATGAAAAATGGACATCCAGAAGCTTTGTCGGGGTAGTCCTTATGATGGCAGGAAAAGTAAACGACTGGCCGATTGAAGGATCAAGAGCACATGATGTCATGCAGACTATGGATGTCAGCAAAACGGATTACTTTGTCATCGAATACGGCTTAAATGATTTTTTCCGTGGCGTGCCTTTAGATAACCCCGATAGAAGCGTTGATATGACCACCTATGTCGGTGCGTTACGGGTAGGAATCTCTCAGCTTAAGGAACTGGTTCCTACGGCTACGATAGTGCTGTGCTCGCCTCATTATTGTCAGTTTTTTGATGATGACACATACATCGGTGACGGTAATATACTCCATAACGGCCAAGGAACCCTATTTGACTATAAAGGAAGCTGTCAATATGTAGCGAATGAATCGGGTTCGATTTTTGTGGATAATTACCTTGATCTGGGCATTGACGGTTATACTGCTTCGGATTACCTGGAAGACGGCGTCCATCTAAACAGCTCTGGTAGAAGATTATATGCGGATTTTCTGGCCCGGCAGATTCTGAAGTATGAGGAAACGATTAATAATTAAACTGGGGGAAGTGCAAGATGATAAAACACTATGACTACCTGATAGCCGGAGCCGGGCTGTTTGGCGCGGTTTTTGCCCATGAAATAAAAGCGGCTGGTAAATCCTGCATGGTAGTTGAGAAGAGGGATCAGGTTGGCGGTAATATTTACACCTATGATGTCAGAGGGATACAGGTTCATAAATACGGCCCCCATATTTTTCATACCGCCAATAAAGCAGTGTGGGATTACATAAACAAGTTCGCCGAATTTAATCATTACGTCAATTCCCCGCTTGCTATATATCAAGGGGAATTATATAACCTGCCCTTTAACATGAACACCTTTAACAAGTTGTGGGGGGTAAGAACCCCGGCAGAAGCCAAGAAGCGGATCTCCGATCAGATAGAAGGCTTACATATCGGCGATCCGGGCAACTTGGAAGAACAGGCCTTGTCGCTGGTAGGTACCGATGTATATGAAAAACTGATCAAGGGCTATACCGAAAAGCAGTGGGGAAGGGCATGTACGGAGCTGCCGGCGTTTATCATCAAGCGCCTGCCGCTTCGCTTTACCTATGATAACAATTACTTCAACGATCCTTATCAAGGGATACCAAAGCAAGGCTATACCGCCGTCATTTCTCAGCTGCTAAAGAATATTCCGGTCTTAACCGGCATTGATTACCATAGTTTTGTCAACGCGCAGCAAGCGGCTAAAGAAATGGGAAAAGACAGCTGTACTTTCGGGAAAACCATCTTCACGGGAAGGATCGACGAGTTTTTTAATTACTCGCTGGGACGCTTGGAATACCGCTCTTTACGTTTTGATACGGAGGACATACCGGCTTGCGATAACTGGCAAGGCAATGCCGTAGTTAATTACACTGAAAAAGAGATCCCCTATACGAGGATCATCGAACACAAACACTTTAATTTTGGCCAAGGGGAAGGAACGGTCATCACTAAGGAATATCCCCAAGAATATCAAGAGGGAGAAGAACCATATTACCCCATAAACAATGATGCCAACATGGCTCTATATAATCAGTACCGTGAACTGGCCGACAAACAGCAGGACGTTTTATTCGGCGGCCGCCTCGGCCAATACTGCTATTATGACATGGACAAAGTGATTGAGGCCGCCTTGAAGCTGGCATCAAGGGAAACTAGTTTCCCTATTATTAGCAATAACTGTTAAACATCATTCCGCTATATGCGCTGGTTATATATGGATTAGCAAAGTTACGCCCGGGATTCTTATAAGCCACTATTTTCTTATTGACATAATCCATGGGATTCAGCGATATCTGATCCGTTTTGCGCAAGATGGCATTGGTAAAATCCTTCACGCCGGAAAGCCCTTCGGCTCCGCTGTTTAAAAATGCTTCGGAGAGCTTACTGCTATCTTCCAGCCGGATCTGGCCGTCCTCATTCATCTGAAGTCCCAGAGCGGCCATGTCCTTATAAAAGTAACCGGCTATCCCCTTCATTTCGCCCAATAACCGGCTGCTTCCCGAATATTCCTGCGGATAAGCGGCGGAAGCAGCCAAAAAGGAATTGTAGCTGTTGATCAGGCTGTTAATGTTTTCCTGGATGGACTCCGTATCGGTTTTCAGGCCGATGCGGGTCGGCTCGCCGTCCGGATTGCTGACGCCGTTTAAAGTAAGTTCGAACATTTTCTCCACAGTGAAGTGATTAGACAGAGCGGTCTGTTCCGTTCCGTTCAAAGTAAATCTGGCGTTGGCAGCCTTCTGTGAAACCGTGTCAATGCCCAGATAGGTGACCGCACCAGAGGTTTTGCTGGTCTTGTCGTCACTGATATGGAAGATGTCTTCTTTGTCCGGCGATATGCCGGTAGCATTGGAAATAAGCTGCAGAGACGAAGAACCGTCGTTGTCGATCACTTCGGCAGTCAGCCCGATGCCGGCATTGTTAAACAATCTTGCCAAGCGGTCTTGAACGTCCCGGTTCGTTTCCCCTTCATGAATATTAAACTGGAATTCGTAGTTTAAGTCACCCACATTGAGGTCAAAAGAGTAAGCATCCGGCGGAAGTCCGATATTCCTGTCGGCCGGCAGGGACGTACCCGTATTAATCTGTTTTGCCGCGAGGTTGGTTACGCTGATATCAAAAGAAGGAATGTCGCTGCTTTTTTCATCGTTTCCGATAAAGGCCGCCGTGACAATTTCCCCGTCGGATGAATAAGCGGTTTTCTTATTCAGGATATCCGACCCTTCCAAGCCGCCCAAGGATGCGATGGAATTACGTAGCTGCCGGGCATTCTCTTTCAGACCCAAAGCAAACTCATGAGTTTCTTTCGTGTCGTCCACAAGAAACAGAGGGGATTCCTTATTCAGCTTGACAATGGAGTTGTATACATTACGAAGCTCGCTCTTCTTATGCGTGTCATACTGTGACGGCCGCATTGACGGATACGAGGTAAGATAGTGATTATAGACGGTGTTTAAAGCCGCGCTGTATGCCATAGCTGCCCCTCCTTTCTTCCATGAATCATCCGGCGGTTCGATACGGCTTATATCAGAGTCATATCGGCGCCTGAATCGGAAGTCTATTGATGCTTCATCCTTGAAGATTTATAAACGACTTCCTAAAGGGCATAATTACCTACTTTTATGTCCTTATCATATCACGAAACCAGTCAGGATGCAAGCAGGGTCACCGCATTTACTTT
>DBDG01000082.1 GCA_002293475.1 Lachnospiraceae bacterium UBA938 | reverse complement strand
CATTCCTTTAAGCTGTGCCGCCGAATACACAAAAGGCAAGACGGCCAAAACCGGCGTTGTCCTGATCAATCTGCGTTACAGCGGCCTAGCCGACCTGTTCAACGACATTGCCCTGAGTGACGGCGGTTATATATTCCTCGCCGACAGCGACGGTAAGATTATTTACCATCCCCGGCACCAGCTGCTGGCTGCCGGACTGGCTGAGGAGCCCGCCACGGTACTGGCCGGCCAAAGCGGCCGCCACCGTGAGGGCCGCCGGGAAATCATCATCCGCTCGGCCGGCTATACCGGATGGTCAGTGATCGGCGTCATCCCGCTCAGCCGCCTGAACTTTGACGTCCAGCAGAACCTGCTGTTTTTGATGGCGATGCTGCTTATGTATTTTGCCCTGCTGATCTGGGTAAACGCCTTTCTTTCGGACAAACTGACCGATCCTGTCAAGAAACTGGAACGGTCGGTGCTGGAAGTGGAAACGGGGCATTTTCCGATGGAAATCTATGACGGCGGCTCCCATGAGATTCAGCAGCTGGGACATTCTATCCGCCAGATGACCGCGCTGATTCAAAAACAGGCTGGTGATATCGCCGACGAACGGATCCGCGAGCAGAAAAGCAAGCTGAATTTCCTGCAGGCTCAGATTAATCCCCATTTCTTATATAATACCCTAGATATCATCGTCTGGTTTATTGAAAAACAGCGTTATACGGATGCCCTGCTGGCGGTGTCCGCCCTAGGGCGGTTTTTCCGCCTAAGCCTCAGCCAAGGCAAAGACATGATCACCGTGCGGGATGAAATGGAACATGTACGCAACTATCTGACCATCCAAAAGATGCGCTATAAGAACAAATTTGAATATCATTTAAAGGCAGCGGAAGGAACCTTGGATCTTATTTGTGTCAAGCTGGTGCTTCAGCCGCTGGTTGAAAATGCCATCTATCACAGCATCGACTTTATGACCGACAACGACGGAGAGATCATTATTTCGTCCTGGCTTGACGGCGGCTGTCTTTGCCTGAGCGTCAGTGACAACGGCCTAGGGATACCGCCGGAACGGGTGCCGCAGCTTTTGAGCGAAACCGCCACCCTCAGTAAAGGTTCCGGGGTCGGCCTGAAGAATGTCCATGAACGGATCGTCCTATATTTCGGTGAAGAATATGGCGTGAACATTCAAAGCGAACCGGATGTCGGAACTATGGTCACTGTCCGGATGCCCGCCCTTCCCGGTCCGAAAAAGGAGGAACATGATGAAACTGCGTAGCGACCGGCTTGTAGCGCTTTTACTGCTGATAGCTGCCGCCGCCTTGCTGCTGGCGGCCCTGTACCAGAACACCCGGGCGGCGGAACCGCCGCAGGTGTACAATGTCTCCGTTTTGGTGTATGCTTCCGGCGACCGTTTTATGAAAGGCCTTGAGCAGGCCGCCGTGGACTTAAATGTCGACCTGCGGATAGCGACCGGCTATACCGCCCACGACGGAACCAGACAGCTGGAATATCTGCGGCGGGAGCTGGAAAACCAAGCCGATGCGGTGGTGATATATGCCGAGGACAGCGCCGCCGTCACGTCTTACCTGAACAGCCGGCAGCTGCCGGTGCTCGTAACCTACGGACTGCCACTGGAAACGCTGACCACCATCCATCCCCATGTCGGCGCGGATGACCTTGCGCTGGGCAGACGCCTGGGCGAACAGATCGCCGCGAACGACAGCGCTTTTTGCCAGATCCTGCTCCCGCTCTATAGCAACGCTTCCCACAGCCGGCGGCTGGAGGGCATCAAAGCCGTGCTTTCCGAACATCAGATTCCTTTCAGTGTCCGCTTCCATGAAACGCCGCTGGAATACCTGTCGTCCGCGGAAACCGGGCGGACGGCCATCGCCGCCCTAGATCCCGAGCTGCTGGTGCCGATGTGCGAGACAGCTCCCCTAGGCGCGATGCTCTTTGGGATCGGATTTGTGGACGAAGCCAAGGCACCGCTGGCCAATGGCCGCCTGACCGGCCTCGTCGTCTATAGCGAATTTGAAGCCGGCCACCTCTGCCTAGCAGCTGCCATAGAAACCGTCAAAACCGGAACGGCCATCGACAGGCAGCTGGAAATCTATGACGTCACCGCCGCCGAGATGTATCAGGAGCCGCTGGTTCATGTCTTGTTTCCGATCGGCCTAGCTGTTCATTATTAAAACCAGAGGAGGACACCGGATGAAAGCCACCAAACCGCTTGTCGGGATATTCTTATTTACGTTTGTCGGAGCAGTGCTGTCTTTTATCTATTTTTCTTACACCGGGGAACGGGCCGATCAGCCTTTGAAGGTCGGTGTCTTCGTGTACGATATGAGTGACCCCTTTATGGCGACGATGATCGACGGGCTGAACCTGTTAGCCGATGACAGCGCGCTCGGCTCGGAGCGGCGGTTTTATTTTAACGTGAATGATGCCAAACGCAGCCAGACAACGCAGAACCGACAGATTGAACGGAGCCTGGCCTTGGACTACGACGTGCTGTGCGTGAACCTGGTGGACCGGACCAGTGCCGCCTATGTCATCGACAAAGCGATGGAGGCGGATGTGCCGGTGGTCTTCTTCAACCGCGAGCCGGTCGAGGCCGATATGAAAAAATGGGAGCACCTCTACTATGTCGGGACCGATGCGGCGATGAACGGCACTATGGAAGGCCAGATCGTGGTCGCTGCCTATCAGGCTGATCCCGGCGCGATTGACCTAAACGGCGACGGTGCGGTTCAGTATATCATGATCGAAGGCGAATTCCGCCATCAGGATGCCGTCCTGCGGACGAAGTCCTCCGTGCGGACGATCTTGGAAGCCGGGATCCGGCTGGAGAAACTGGACGGCGGAGTCGCCAACTGGAGCCGTGATGAGGCCGCCGCCTTGGCATCAGGCTATTTCGGCCGCTACGGTACACAGATCGAGCTGATCCTATGCAATAACGACGACATGGCGCTGGGGGTGCTGGATGCCGTCGCGGCGAACGGGGCGGAGTTTCGCAACATCGTAGGAGTCAATGGCAACCAGGAGTGCCTGACAGCCATTGACCAGCAGAAAATGCTGGGAACCGTCGTTATCGATGCCCATGCCCAGGCGGAACTGATATTTGCAGTGACCGATGCCCTGCTGGACGGCCGCGACCCGCGGCAGACAATAACCATTATGACTGACGAGCGCATTGTCAGAGCACCGATGTACATTGTCTCCGGAACCACGTAAAATAAGATATTTCGACAAAAGACAAAAGATTTTTGTAGAATCTCAGAAGAATTTTATATGGCATTATGAAGGTATCAGTAGCATACTATACATAATAACATCACAAACAAGGAGGATAAACATGTTCAAAAGAGTTATTAGTGTATTTGTAGCTGTATCTATGTTACTGTCCGTAATGCTGCTGTCCGGCTGCGCTTCGGGTGACACCTACAAAGTAGGGGTGTCTATTTATCAGTTCAATGACAACTTTATGACTTTGTACCGTAATGAGATCGAAGCCTATTTCAAGACCTTAGAGACCGATACGGTGAAATACGAAGTCACCATCATGGATGCTGCCAACGACATGGCGACCCAGGCCAGTCAGGTTGATAACTTCATTGCCCAAGGCATGGACGTTATGATCATTAACCTAGTGCAGTCATCTTCTGCCGCGACTATTACCGAAAAAGCGGAAGCGGCCAATATCCCTGTCGTATATATCAACCGTGAACCGTCCGCTGAAGACATGGCAGCTTCCGAAAATATCACCTACGTCGGTGCCGATGCCCGTCAGTCCGGAACCTATCAGGGCGAGATCGTGGCTGAACTCCCGGATCAGGGCGATGCCAACGGCGATGGCATTGTAAAGTATGTCATGATCATGGGCGATCCAGAAAATGTTGATGCCCAGTATCGTACCGAGTTTTCCATCAAAGCGCTTACCGATGCCGGCATCACCGTCGAGAAACTGTTCGAGCAGCGCGGCGACTGGGATCAAGCTAAGGGTCAGGAACTGGCTGCCAGTGCCTTGGCACAGTTCGGTGGCGAGATCGACGTAATCTTCTGCAACAATGACGGTATGGCACTCGGTGCCGCACAAGCCATTACGGCTGCCGGCCGGGTCGTCAACGAAGACATCTACTTACTGGGTGTTGACGCTCTGGATGAATGTGTGGAAATGGTTGAAGCCGGCACCATGACCGGTACAGTACTCAACGATCACATCGGTCAGTCACACGGTGCTGTCGATGCCGCCATTAACTTTATCAACGATAACCCGGTTGATAAGTATATCTGGGTAGATTATCAAAAAGTTAATTAATACTAAAGATCACGATGACATAAACAAAATAATAATCTGATTTTACCGTGCGGCGGCCATCTATTCGGCTGCCGCACGGTAAAAAGTAAGGTGAGGAAAATGCCTGAATATTTAATAGAAATGAACGGCATCAGTAAATCGTTTCCCGGTGTCAGAGCCTTGGACGGGGTCAGCTTAAAATTGCGGCCCGGGGCGGTACATGCCCTGATGGGCGAAAACGGGGCCGGGAAATCAACCCTGATGAAATGCCTGTTTGGCATCTATAAGATGGATGAAGGCCAAATCCTTTTAAACGGCCAGCCGACCCGGGTTCTCAATCCTTTTGATGCGCTGAAAAAGGGGATTGCGATGGTTCACCAGGAACTGCAGCCTATTCCCGAGCGCTCCATTGCCGAAAACATGTTCTGCGGCCGCTATCCTTATAAGTGGCTCGGTATCAAAGTGATTGACCATGCCCGCATGTACAGAGAAACTGAGGCGGCTCTGGAACGGATCGGCCTTAAGTTTGATCCGCGCCGTAAAATAGGCGAGCTTTCGGTTTCCCAGATGCAGCTGATTGAGATCGGCAAGGCGATTTCGGTGGGAGCCAAGGTAATTATCATGGATGAGCCGACATCTTCACTGACCCATGCTGAGGTTGAAATCTTATTTTCGATTATTCATATCCTGCGTAACCAAGGCTGTGCGATCGTCTATATATCGCATAAGATGGATGAGATCCTGCGGATATCCGATGAAGTGACGATTATGCGGGACGGTAAGTATATCGGGACCTGGCCGGCGGCGGAACTGACGACCGACAAGATCATCACCCACATGGTCGGGCGCCAGATGATCAACCTCTACCCCGCAAGAGATAACACGCCGGGCGAGGTGGTACTGACGGTAACGGATTATACCTCCATCCACCCCAAATCCTTCCGCGAAGCCGCTTTCACGCTGCGTAAAGGCGAGATCCTAGGCATCTGCGGTCTGGTCGGTGCCCAGCGGACAGAGCTGATGGAGGGTATCTTCGGCTTACGGGCATCCATATCCGGAACGGTCAATTATCAAGGCAGAAGAATCAAGATCCGGCGGCCGAAGGATGCCATTGACAATGGGATTGCCTTATTGACGGAAGAACGAAGGGCAACGGGTATCTTCGGGGTGCTATCGATTGCCGATAATGTCGCGATTGCGTCCCTGAGTAAATATCTTAAATATCTAATCATGCTAGACAGCAAAAAAATCAACACATTAGTCCACAACAATATTAAAAAACTAAATATAAAAACCCCAAGCGAAAAAACCCAGATCCAATCGCTCTCCGGCGGCAACCAGCAAAAGGTCATCATCAGCCGCTGGCTGGCCAACGACCCGGACATCCTCATCATGGATGAACCGACCCGGGGGATCGATGTCGGAGCCAAATATGAAATCTACACGATCATTGCCGACTTGGCCAAGCGTGGGAAAAGCATTATTATGATCAGTTCTGAGATGCAAGAGATCATCGGGATGGCAGACCGCGTCATGGTCATGTGTGACGGTAAGATTACCGGTTTTTTGGAGAAAGAAGATATGACGCAGGAAAAAATCATGGAATTGGCGACACGCTTTGAAAACTGAAAGTAGGTAACAATATGAACACTAAAAAAATCAAAACAACGCTTTTAAATAACGCCATTGTTATTATGCTGATATTGGTTTCTATCGTGGTCGGCATTATCCGGCCGGGATTTTTTTCCGATGCCAATGCCAGGAACTTAATTGTCAATACGGCGGTCCGCTTTATTATCGCCCTAGGGGTGTCGGGCTGTCTGATCACCAAGGGTACCGACCTGTCGGCCGGCCGGGCGGTGGGCTTGGCCGCCTGTCTGGGGGCAACCTTCTTACAGCGGGCCGATTATACCGGCCGGGTGTATCCCGACATGCCGGAGTTTAACCTTCTCTTAGTGTTATTGGGGGTTATCTTAATCTCCACTTTTTTCGGCACGTTTAACGGCGTGATCATTTCCCTGCTAAAAGTTCCGCCCTTTATCACGACCCTGGGAACCCAGACGATAATCTATGGGATATGCCTAGTCTATACCGGGGCGCAGCCGATCGGCGGATTAAGAAAGGACTATACCACTCTTTCAACCGGAGCGGTTGGCGGTGTAGAATGGATCCCCTATCTGGGCGTTATTGCCCTTGTACTAGGGATCATTATGTGGTTTGTCTACGGCCATACCCGTCACGGTAAAAATATGTATGCCATCGGTGGCAATGAAAACGCGGCCGAAGTCAGCGGCGTCAATACATCCAAAACCAAAATCCTTATCTATGCGACTGCCGGCGCGTTATACGGCATCGCCGGCTTCCTGCTGGGTGCCAAAGCCGGCGGGGCTTCCGTCAATATCGGCTTTGGCTATGAACTGGAGGCGATAGCCGGCTGTACCATCGGCGGGGTTTCCACAAACGGCGGCATTGGCCGGATCTCCGGCATCCTGGTCGGTGTCCTGGTCTTTGAACTCTTAAAGATCGCCATGCAGTTTGTCGGCTTCGAACCGTCCTATACCTATATCATCCAAGGTATCGTAATCATCGTCGCAGTTGCTCTTGATATCCGTAAATATGTCGCGAAGAAGTAATAAAGGATGAGTAAATGAAAAATGATGAGCATATGAAAACTGATGAGCATATGAAAACTGATGAGCAGATGGAACGTAATAATAAGAATGACCTGTTAAACGAAGATCAGAACTTGGCTTCCCATGAAATCGGCAACGGTGACCCCAATAATGTAACTGCCGAAACCGGGCCGCCAAAAGGAATAAAGGAAAATCTATATGATAAAATCCCTTTAACAGTAAAGCAGCTGGATATCATTATCATTCTGCTGATCATTGCTTTTATATTTTTCTTTGTCATCGGAACCTTGAAGGGAAGAGGGATTTTGTAGCACTTTTGCAGCAGCATAGAACCGCTTATCGTGCCGGATAAGCGGTTCTCTTTATTTTGCATTTTATGCCCCGCTATTCGCATTTCAAGGAAAACAGTTTGACTTCCGTTACCAAACAGCGTATTCTATCACCATAATACATGTATTAATATGGGAAGGATGATGACAGTGAAACTGACCGCGCAGAAAAACCCTGGACTAGACGATGACTACGTCGATATTAAATATCGCGAGCTGACTCCGGCTCTTGAACAGATCCTGCACATCTGCGAGGGTGAACGTTCGGTGCTCCTCTGCCAGAAAGAAGGGGCGACCCGCAATATTGATCTGCACGATATTCTCTATATTGAATGGGTAGATGACAGGAGCTTTGTCTACACCACAGACGAGGTCTGTACGCTGTCACTGTCACTGGCTGCCCTTGAAACCTCCCTGATAAACCGGCGCTTTATAAGGATCAGCAAGACTTGTCTTTGTAATATTTTTAAAATCAAGAGTGTTTCTACCGGATTAAATATGCGGCTGACCGCTGAGATGGTAAATGGCGAGCAGGTGGTGGTCAGCAGACATTATCGCAATGGCCTGCTGACTGCTATTCATAAATTAGCAAGGGAGGTTAGCAACTGATATGAAGAAGATTGTCGCAAAGATATCCTCATCAATTGAAAACAATACTATTTTCAACTACATGATATATGGTAACAAGTTCGTGATTGTCTGCGTATTTTTTACTTTTATCACTGTCTTGGATGTCGCGCTCTCCTGGACCCAACATGGCGTAACTGCCTCTCCCTATTTGCTTCTTCTTGACCGCCTGGTTTTATGCACGTTAACCATATTCCCGCTTAATCTATTCAAATATCTTGAAAAGCTGTCGGTATGGGCTATTTTTCCCCTTCATTTTATGTTTTGCTGTATCCTCTCGCTGCTATATACCTATCTCACCAGCTTTGCCACCGAGCCGCATCCTGACTCTTATCATGACATGTTCCGCTCAGTAGTGATAGCATATCTGGTTTTCATAATCGGCGCGCTTGCGATTGACTTATCACGCACCGTCAAAGCAAACCGCGACCTAAACAAAATACAGGGCTCGATGCAAAAATAAACCAATAGAAAAGGAATTTAAAAATTGAAAAATTCAAAAGAACAATCCACGGCAAGATCAAACAGGACACACAAATTTAAAAAAATAATCACTATTACCTTGATTACGTTGACCGCGTTATATGTTTTCGGCGGCACCGCCGTTTCTTACCTGATTTATTCACAGACGTTTACCCGGGTTGAATACTCGCAAAGCAGAACCGGTTTTGTTCCCAATCTTGATTATTCCGATATCGACCAAGCAGAATATCCCCGCGAAGAATTTTTATTTAATGTGGACGGCAATAACCTGTCCGGATATGAATACGGAAAAGAAAATAGTCGCGGGCTTATTATCATTTCATCCGGCTTAGGCGGCACCGGTGATGATTATACTGTATTTGTCACTCGCTTTATCGACGACGGTTATCGGGTAATTACTTACGATAATACCGGTGTGGCGAATAGCGAAGGGAAAAGCACGCAGGGCTTAGCTCAGTCAGCGATTGACCTAGATGCGCTGCTCTCCCATGTCGAATCCCAGAGCAGATATGACAGCCTGCCGATCTATCTTCTGGGTCACAGCTGGGGCGGCTACGGCGTGTGTGCCGCACTATCCAAGCCGCACCGGGTCAAGGCGGTGGTAAGCATGGCCGGCTATAACGATCCGCTTGAATCTTTTACTGAACTTGGCCGGCAAAATGCCGGCGGAGCCTTTGATCTGCTAGGTCCGCAGATGTGGCTGATCCAAAAGAGCTACTTTGGCGCGGCTCTTGACGTAAACGCTGTAGATGCCATCAATTCCAATAATATACCCTTTTTGATTATCCAAGGTGAAAACGATGCTCTGGTCACAATGGATGTCGCAATCTATGGCTACAAAGATGAGATAACGAATGAAAAAGCGCAGTTTCTGCTGACCGCGGGCGACCATGAGTGGGTCTATTGTTCGCCGGAAGCCATCGCCTATCAAAATCAGCTATATGAAAGCCGCCAAGCATACCGGGCAAATAACGAGCAGGGTGATTTAGATTATGCCACCTACATATCAAAATGGACAGATTCCATTGATCTGGACAAGGAATTGTATAATAGGATTGATGAAGCCCTTATACTTAGAATAGAGGCATTATTTGACAGTGCCTTATAAATAAACCTCAAATCTCCGCCGTCTATTGGATCGGAAGGTCGTTTATTTGCTCAAAATATACTTCTTATTTGTTCATAATGAGTTAAGCTTATTCGCTTATGTGTTAATGAAAACATAAAAACGGGAAATAAGAAAACAATCAATACATGAGCAGAACGGGCGGTACCATCACTGATACCGCCCGTTCTGCTTAATCACCATCTAAAATACACCACGAACCCCCACGCATCCCCTACTGGTACAGGGTTCGTATAATCATGATATAGTGCTGAATAAAGGATTTGAACTCATAAAAGTGTGAAGAATAAGCTCGGAGACCTCATAATATATGTTTCAAATCTCTCATACCCCTCAAGACACGATAAATCCTAATGGTTTCTATCTCATCATCCACCCTGTAGAAACAAAGATATTCATAAGGCAACGGCATACAGCGGAAATATTCGTTCTCTTCATAAACTCGATACATCAGCGGATGTTCCAATAAAGACTCCATCTGATGCTTTATAGCTTCCGCGAAAATATCTGCAGCCGGAGGACTTAAACCATATAAATAATCCTCGGCCTCCAAAATATCATTGATGGCAACGGATAGGTACTCAAGTTTATACACTCTTTCTTGCCTCCCGCTGTTGATTAAGTTTCATCATGACTTCATCATGTGTCCTCCATTGAGAATCGGGAGCACCAGCTACTACCATAGCCCTCTCCAGTTCTGCTAATATATATTGCTGATGCACATCATCCTGAAAAGCCCGCTTTGTCTGAAGCTCAAATGGGATTCTTTCTTCACGAATAATCGTTCTTAAGAATATATCTACTGCCGTAGTCATATCTATGCCGATTTCATTCAATATACTCTGTGCCTTTTGTTTTATCTCGCCGTCTATATTTACTGATACTCTCGCTGTCATTATAATCATCTCCTTCTTTACACCTATTATACACCTATCATGCACCTGTCATCAACATATTTTCATGATTTTGAGAATTCAAATAAGAAATATTTTTAAATAGTCATGTTAATCTTCATATATTCTCCCCCATCCTTATTACTCATAAATGAGTTTCATTCGAGTGGAAACTCACAAGAAATTCTTGTGAGTTCAAATAGATGTCAAACGACAGGTTGGCGAAGCAATTGGACACTGTAAATTTTATTATGGTAATATTTAGTTTAAATATTGAAATTCGATAAAATACTAATTATTATATACTTTAGCCATGGCCTATTAAATATATTCATTGCATTTTTCGTATTAACTTAAATTCTGAATCAGTCATATCAAACAACCTATTAATTGCTATAATCTTTATCCACAGAAATAATATTACGGATAACTCGCTGTAACAGTTGCAACCCTTTGTAGAACCTTCTTCAATTTTATTAACATCTAAAAGTATTTCTTGATAGTGTATCGTGTTTCTAAGTTTTTGAGAGAATCTCCTAGCTACTAAATTATCAATTCTAAGACTTTCGCTTTCACAATATTCAAGTAATGTTTTTTTATCTTCTTTTGAAGAATACATTAACAAGCTTTGCAAATTATCAAATGATTCATCATACCTAATTGCTATTAGCTTATTAAAAAAACAAGTCCACGCTCTATCCCTTCTTCTCCATATCTCAAGATACAAGCCTTGGGAGTCGTTATTAAGTTTGCTGGTAGCTATTCCTATGTAGACTTTCACCACAGAAAACAGTTGTGCCTGTCATACCGCAGAACGGGCGGTATCATCAAGATACCGCCCGTTCTACCCAATCATCATTCAAAGAACACCACAAACCCCCAAGCATCCCCAATCAGAGTGGGGTTCGTATAATCATGATTCAGTGCGGAAGATGGGACTTGAACCCACACGAGCGCATTGCCCACAAGATCCTTAGTCTTGCTCGTCTGCCAGTTCCGACACTTCCGCATATTTCGCCACGAATAGGATAATACCATTTTAAGGCGCAAAAGTCAATAGATTTATTTAATTTTCAACTCCTTTTTAACCCTTGCTAACTTTTTCAGCCGCAACTACATAAAACTAATAATCTCCTGTTCCGGAGCCTTTGTCCTTTCTACCGATAGCGCATGCAGGACGGGACCTTCCCCTTTATAGTCGGGCCAATATTCTTTCGTGACAGCGGCGGTTACCTTAACCCATTCCTGCTCGTTAAGCGTCCCTGACCGGTCGTATTGGCATACAAAACCTAGAAAAGCCATATCGTCCGCACAGCAAGTCATCGCCATCCGTCCCGGCACAAAATAGCCCTGTGGAAATCCTTCCGGCTTGAGTACCAACGCCTTAAATACCACCCTTTTACTTATATAACGTTCAATATGTTCCAGCGAGTCCAGATACCAGATGCCATAGCCCTGATTATCCAAGATCAGGGTCTCCTGCTCCAGATCATAAGGCAGGTCTTCTTCAAATATCTCATCAATCTCACCGTTTTCATCCTCAAAAACAATCTCGGCAGCCTGGTTGATCGCCTTGACGTTCCTTTTATATATATTGAGCTCAGCTATGCCGTCTGCCCGGTTAAAAACAATCAATTCCGACTTACGAAGCATCTCAGCCAACAGCGACTTCATATTAGTAAAATAAAGCGGAAAAGTAGATGAATCGATCAGCGTGATCTGCTGTTCCACCTGCCAATGCCACGGAAGCTTCATCTTCTTATAATTCCACATGCCGTTATATTCTATAACAATCCGCTCCGGCTTGTGTTTCTTCTCCAGCTCCAGCAGCTTAACCGGATCAAGTTCACTTTCCTCGGCAATGCGTTCCACCTCGGTACGAGACTGCTTTAAAAGTCCTTCGTCGTATTCCGTTTCTCCCTCTTCACAAAGCAGTAAAAGAGACTTTCCTTTAGTACGAAAATACGGCTGTGCCAGCGTATACTGGATAAATTCTGTCTTGCCGCTGTCCAAAAAACCGTTGATCACATATACCGGTATCATTTCAGCCTTTTCCTTCCTTCTTCCACAATGCCGCCAGATTATCCGCCTTCAGTTTTGCTCCGATTACACAGATTTTGCCGGTTACATCCGCGTTCCCGGATCGGACAGCCCTTTCGCCCGGAACATAATCAAAAGCAAGCCATCCGCCTTCAACGGATGCAACTGTGCCTTTAGCGCGCAGAACCGTTCCATATATGGTTTCCTCCTCCAGCTGCTCCATTATATCTTCCAGCTCATGTTTCGAATAGCGAATCGGTGTTTCTAAGCCAAAGCCGTCAAACACCTCATCGGCATGGTGGTGCTCATGCTCATGGTCATAGTCATGAGCATGGTTATGGTTATGGTCATGGTTATGGTTATGGTTATGGTCATGGTTATGATCATGGTCGTGACCATGCTCATAGCAATGGCAAGGTTCATGGCGACAGCCACAGGCACATTGCACTTCGTGGGCATGACGCAATTCTTTCATCATAGCCTGCATGTCTTGTTCCAAGTCTTTTGTGTTTTCCATGGTATCAAGAATAGCCTGTCCTGTCAGCTGGTCCCAAGGCGTAGTGACAATAACCGCTTTCTTATTGTATTCTCGTAACAGATCTATGCACTGGGTGAGTTTTTCATCACTTACCTTGTCGGTTCTGCTAAGGATGATAGTTCCGGCGTGCCTAATCTGATCAGTAAAAAATTCACCGAAGTTCTTGATATATAGCCGGCATTTCGTCACATCCACTACCGCCACGGCACTATTCAATACCGCTTTTTGAACATCTTCCTTCCCTTGATCCAATGTCTGGCGGTCAGTGATATTCTGCACCGCCTTCCTGACATCCGAAAGCTTCCCTACGCCCGATGGCTCAATTAAGATCCGGTCGGGAGCATAAACTGTCATCACCTCTTCTAATGAAGCGCCGAAATCACCTACTAACGAACAACAGATACAGCCCGAATTCATTTCTTTGATTTCTATCCCTGAATCCTTTAAGAAACCGCTGTCAATGCCAATCTCCCCGAATTCATTCTCAATCAGGACTACCTTTGTATTGCCCAAAGTTTCGTCTAGCAGTTTTTTTATCAAAGTGGTTTTCCCTGCTCCCAAAAAACCGGAAACAATATCAATCTTTAACATAGACGACCCTCTCGCCACAGTAATTTTACTTCTTCCCATTATAATAACTTTATCTACCAAAGTCAAATATTCGCGATGAGTTGCTATGCATCCGCTAGGAGAGGATTTGTTCGGCGATGAAAGATTCGCATGAATAATATATATTGGCTGCCTTCTCCAATCCTTCTGCCATCTGCAAAAGCAGACCGGCTTGCCGCTTTATATTCTCTGATTCTTCCCGGAATAATTTATTGGTGTTCAATAGTCCGGGGTTTTCATATTCAAAAACATATGTGAGCTCCTTAGCTGTCTGCTCTATATCTCCGGCGATTTTTTGGAGTTTTAAGGCTGTTTGTCCCAGTCGGCCTGCCGATCTGGACAGGTGCTTTGCATCCACGGCAAAGCTGGTCTCCTGTCCCGCCTCCACTACCCAAAGAGACTCCATGAAATCAATGCCTTCTTGGGAAAATAGCAAAGCCGAAGCTACCGACGGCAAGCCTGCTCTTAAAAAATCGCCCCAGTCTGATAAGGCAGGCTCCTCGCCGTTTATTCCCGTCTTCTTTTTACCTCCTAGCTCCATAAGTTGCATGATTACAGCCGCGCATCCTGATCTTTCCTCCGGCGCCAGCGACATAATCTCATCTGACAACCTCCGTGCCAGCCGCCCCCATTCCTTTGGGCCGCCAGTCACGTAATTACTCTGGCCATGATAAACAAGCTCCCCCTGCTGGTTCAGCGTCGCAAACATATTCTTTATATCATGATAGCCGGCAATATCATTATTAATTATGGGCGTATATAAATAGCGGACGTGGGCTTCGGGAATGATAGCGCAGCCCAAGGCATTGATAAAATCATTTTCTCCGTATATACCATGCAGCTTGCCGCATCTTTCATCATATTCTCTTTTATCGTACCTTTCTTTCCACTTGCGGACTGCTGCCTCCGAAAATCCTTGTCCGTCAATGGAATAACATTTATCGATTAATTCATTATATGTGGTTTCCATCGTCACGTATTGGGCCTTGTTGCCGCCTTTGGAATGTCCGGTCACGATTATGCGATGGTTTTCCGTAAAGCCGCCCTGATCTACTGCCTGTTCAAAATATGATAGCGCGCGCTGCTGCTGGATAGTGGCAGCCTCCGTCAGACCTAAGCCATTGTCCATCCATTCACCGTCACCTGTTCCCCGGAAGACGACATAAACCGAATCGGTACTGGTTTCCTGAAATATACAGGCCCGGGTTCCGCTGTCAAAGCCCATATCCATACTCTGCGCACTGATCTGCAACTCTCCGAAGCTAGGGCAGCTAGCCACAGCGTTACTGAGGATTTCGTACTCTCCACGATGTTTACCACCCGGCCCGTAATCAGCCAGCCCTGATATGTCCGTCAGTATGCTATGCAGTTCCTGCCCGTTTTTTGCCTCGTAATAATTTAGATACATATAAGTATCCAGCAACAGACTGACCTCTGATTCTGATAACCTGTTCTCTGTATCCACAATTCGTCCGCTCCAAGCCTAACCTTTGGCTACTGGTTGCCAAGAAATATGCCGTCAAGAAACAATATTGGCGCTAAGTGCACTGCCTTCTTCCATATTGGCTGCTTCTGCCGTCCGGTAATGTCCAGCCATCTCTTGGAGATCGTTCACATGCTCCTGGATCATCCTATGCAGTTTATCCATGTCACTTTGTAAAGCTCCGAACCGGCCGCTGTATATCCGGGCTGCCTCGCCTTGCCATACTCCTTTCAGCCCATTCACTGTTCTCATCATTTCATCGGTAAGATTCTTTATTTTATTACCGGCTGCGCTAAACTCCGATGATGTTTCCAATAGTTTTTCAGGGGTTACTTTTAATATTCCTTCCATAGTGTGCCTCCCATCTTTCTCAATAAGCTTTACTAGCAGCTATTTCCATATTCTTATGTTCAGCCTGTTCATACTTTGCGGCAATCTTAAGCAGCGCCTGAACATACCTTTCAATTAAGTGATAAAATTCTTCCATGTGTCCCTTATCACGCAAAAAAGCGCTCCTAAAACTGTCCTTAGCTAAGCCTTCCCACATTGTTCCTAAATGCTGTTCCTTAGTCTCCAAGAGTGATATCTGACTTTTCATCTGGCTATTAAGCTGATGTACCCGCTCTGCCTCCTGTCTTAGCTGTCCGGCTGTCACTTGAATCATTCCCATATATACTCCTTTGCTCCTAATTATTTGAATTTTGTGTCATAAATCGTCATAATCGCCTTCTGTTCCGCCTCATAGATTTGCCGTACCTGATTTTCTGCCGCCACAGCGGCAGAATAAATTGATACTGCCGTCTGACACATCTGGTCATAAAGAATCTTTAACTTTTTACTGTAACTATCTGCGGCCTCTCCTTCCCAGTTCTCCGCCATACCCACCATAATATAACTGATATCTTCTGTAGCCGCTTCGTTAAGTAACTCTGAGAGCACTTCCATTTTTTTAACCATTTTAAGCGCCTGCTTAAAATTGATTCTCAAACCCTTTCCCGTCATTAATTCTCCATTAGATTAATTCTCAGGCCCATTGATTATTTGACCCTTAAAAGTGCCACCTCATCCATTGCTCTTCTTTCGCAGCTTCGGTAGGCACAGCATATCTGTTCCAGTTTTTCGATCATAATTTCGATACTTTTACGCTGCTTCTCCAGCAGCTCCCTTGTCCGGTGTGAGTTTTGATAAAAAAGTGACTTTGTGTCTCCTGCCCAGAATCCCTCCAACCGGGACGAACTGCTCTCCCATATCTCCATGGCTCGATATAGTTCCGAAAAACATTGACGCAGATATATGATATGCTGTTCTAACAATAAGGTATTAACACTTAGTTCTAAATTAATAATAAACCGGCTCCTTCCGCGATTCCCTGCTCTGCCAATGTATGTTCGCCATTTAAGATCAGGCTCTTTCCGATGTCACAAAGCCAAAAACCCTCCTCATCAATCGGTACGGCAGCTTCGGCCATGGCAATCTGACCATTGATTTCCGCCACAAGCTGCTTGACCGGTTTATCGGCATCGAGAAGAAAATCATAGGTCCGGTTAATCACCGGTACAAACACGTCAACTACTATCACCTGTACCCTCCTAGGTTATCCGTCACGAATCAGCGAGATCATGCTTACATATTGATCAGCGGGATGATTAGCTTCTTCGTACCGCCATTTTCTGGCGGCGGGATCAGGGCAAGCCCCGGCTTCGTTGCCTTATTCTGCTCGGCATAAGATAAATCATCAAAAGAAAAAACCCGCTGCATGGACGTGTTTCCGCCAAGATGAAGTCCGCTTCCATATCCGGTAAATATCTGGAAGCCCGGATATGCGGCTGCTTCCGTTCCCTTATCTTGGTTCCATGCCGCAAACCAATAAAGTTCATATCCGCTCCCCTTTTCCCATATTTCTTCCAACAGCTTGCCCTTTGCCTCTATCCCGGCTCCGGGGCGGTAAACCCGGCCCAGAAAATCACTCAGGTCATCTATTAATACAAAGATGCGGGAATAATCATTCTTACCGTCAGCCTGGTACCGCTGCCACATTTCTCTTGTTAATTCCCCTAACCAGCTATATAACTCTTCTTCCGTACTAATGAAAATTAGTTTGGTAAAACGGCTGTTTTCAGGTATTTGTCGGCCGGCTTTATCTAAAAAGTCAATATAAACTGTCTTACTTGCTTTCCCCATACGGCAAATAATATTTAGCAAATTGGATTTCCCGCTTTTTTTCCTCCCGGCAATCAGAAAACAATAGGAAGATAGCAGCTGGATATCATAAATATTACCGCTTTCCTGCTCATAACCGACCGGCACCATTTTGTCCTCCTCAGCTCTCTCCGCCACCGATTTCACAAAAAAATCCCAATCAGGTACCTCCGGTATCTCCGGAACCGGCTCTGCCGCATAAGGCGAGCGCCTTCTTATGTCTAGGGCTTCCTTCGCTATTTTTCCTGAGCGGATAAAATCATTTTCTTCTCCATAGACCAAGGCTGTCTGGAACTCCAGTACCCCTTCTTCTCCCCTGACGATCCCCCGGCCTTTCATGCCTTCCGGATAAACACCGGGACGGCTGATCCGGAGAACTTCGCCATACTGATAATCATCTCCCATGGCCAGACAAAGCCTGCCGCCAAAATTACCTGCCAGTCTGTCCGGCACTTCACTCATACCGAGACCAGAAGCCGTGAAGATCAAATATATTCCGTTATTGCTTCCCTCCGCTGCTAACTGCGTGACAATATCGTCGTATTTTTCTTTGGACTGCATCCTAAAACCGGCATAATTATCAATTACCAGGACTGCTGCCGACAGCTCCTCTTCTTTCTTCCTGCCCACGGCTTCCGCCGCCTTCTGCTTTTCCGCTCGTTTAAACCTATGCAAGAAGCTGCCGCCGGCAAGCCGCTTCTTGCGCTCGCACAATTCTTGCCGTAACCGAAAAAATATCCGTTCCCATTTATCTGGCTCTTCTCCCGCTGCCCCCGCCACGTGCGGCATATCACGGAACGGAAAAAGCATCCGTGAACTGCAGTCTATCATATAAAAAACGGCTTCCACCGGAGTACAATTTTTCATTAGCGAATAGAGCAAGGTTTGCAGCAAGGTGCTCTTGCCGGCCGCTGGGCCGCCACATATCAGAATATTACCTTGCCGGCACAGATCCACGGTTAGGGGAAACTGTCTTTGTTTCGCCGGATCATCACACAAGCCGACGGTAGCCAAAAGGCGTCCCCCGGAAGATCTCACTTCCTCCAGGCTCAGTTTTGCAGGTAGCAGCGGCATCCACATCTTATTTCCCTTCTCACAGCCCGCCTCCTTGCCAAGGCACTTCAGAAAATCAATTACCTTACCCGCTTGTGTCATGCCTGTCCCTGCGGCCGGCTCAGGGTTAAACGCCGGCCTTCCTGTCCGTGTTAACATTCTTCCCGCCGTTCTGTCGACTTCGCTGTCTTCTATATATGCTTCACCGCCGAAAGCCGCTTGAAACAGTTCAAACACTTCGTCATTACCCACTTGCAGGAAGCATCTCCCGGTGCCGGTCAGTTCCGCGGCATCCGGCCTATGCAGCATATCCATGCTGTCTTGCCGGTCCTGCACCCGCAGGCATAAGCGGAACCTAGCATTACTCCAGATAAGATCGTCCACGACGCCGGCCGGTTTTTGCGTGGACAGAATCAGGTGGATGCCTAAGCTTCTTCCCACCTGTGCCACACTGACCAGTTCTTGTATAAACTCCGGCTCCTCCCGCTTTAGTTCGGCAAATTCGTCAACTATTACAAACAAATGCGGGACACACTCACTTACCTTGCGGTTTTCATATGCGGCAGTATAATGGTCAATGTGATTGATGCCGCATTTCTGGAACTGGCATTGCCGCTTATAGCTTTCGCTTTTGATAGAGATAAGCGCTCTCCGTATCTGATTGCCTGATAGATTAGAAACCACTCCCACCGTATGGGGCAGCTCTGCCAACAGATTCCCCATGCCGCCACCCTTATAATCAATAATAAAGAAGGCAACCGCCGCGGGAGGGAAATGAATGGCTAAAGATAATAAATAAGTCTGCAGTAGTTCACTTTTTCCAGATCCGGTCGTTCCGGCTATTAAACCGTGCGGACCGTGATATTTTTCGTGGATGTCGAGATATAATAACCGGTTTCCTGCCTTCCGTCCGATTGGCACTCTGATACTTTCATAAATCCGGCTTTTACGCCACCGTCCGGTTATGCCCATGTCTTCCGTCTTCTGACTGGTAAAGAGCGACAGTAACGGAACGCAGCTGCTTATTTCACCTTCAGCAGCATTTTCTCTTACTCTTATCCCAGACAGGCCACGGGCCAGCTCATGAGCCGCGGGCAGCGGTATCCGGTCAAACGTCACCCTGCTTATCTTGCCGTTATCTATGATTCCGGTGAAATGCCGGTCATTTTGGATTAAATAATTACATTCATTGGGCATGTCCTCCCCTGCTTCTTCCAAAAAAACTGTCGTCAGCCGCAGTCCCTCCCGTTTAGCAAAAATATACCTGCTAAATCCCTCTCCTTCCAATAAATCCTGATTCTCCAGGAAAATGACATAATGCTTCTTCATCCGGCGGCGGCAGATTTCACTCAAGGCATTAAATACTTCTCCCGCTTCGGCCCGATTACCGGCCAGATATCGCATTGTCCGGTCATCGGACCATATATGGGGCAGCCACTTGGCTACCGCTGCCAGCTCGTTCATCCTCCCGTTTTCTTCATGATAGAGCAGCACCACTTTCACATCGGTATAACAGTTATTGACCGCAATCTGAAGCAGGATAGACATCGCCGTCTGAACAGATCCTGTCTTATGCTGCCCGCCGGCCAGTCCGACCAAGGCGTTCCTACACATATCCGTACAGACCGGAACCTCCTTCAGCCTTTCGTACTTCCTCTTAATCCGCTCCGGCTCTTCCTTAAGCTCATCCCGCACCATGGCTACAGCCTGCTTCGCTACAATAATCCTCACAGAAAAAAGGATTTCTCCCAATCCCAGCCGCTGGCATAAAAAGTCTTCCTGCACCGTATTGCGGCTCCAAAGCCTTTTCTTGATCTCTTCCCATATGAGCGGCTGGGAGCAGACCGGATATCTTTCCAGCAGTCTCCTGCGTTCCTCCCGGTGCACCTGATCAATATAGGCTTCCACTTCCTCCAAGTAATTCCTGTATACAATCCTCCTTCTTTTTTCCTCCCATTGGCGGCTTTTCTTCTGATACATCCAGTTCATGATCCCCCAGAATATGCCCAGTAAAGCCGTGCCTACAGTTACGAACAAGCCCATATATAGAAAATTGCCCGATAATCCTCCCGACCCGCTCCCAGCCAGAACCGCGATGATCATGGGAAATGCCAAGGTGAATGCCGGACCCATAGTCAGCAATAACGGCTGCCGGTCCGGGTCATGCCGCGCAGCCGGTGCCTCAATAGCAATCTCCCCGCCAGCCGCGCCAACTGCAGTCTCCCCACCAGCTGCCCCAATAGCAATCCCTCCGCCCAGCCTGGCAGCGCCGTTTTCCATCAGGCCTGACAGCCCGCTTCCCGGACCACGGCGAAAATAAACCGCCGTCTCCTTTGCAACCATACTGTCACTGACAGGACTGCCGTCATAAGGACGCAGTAATACCCTTACCGTCGCTTCCGAACTGCCATGGCCAAGAACCGCCAGCGCATCCTGTAAAAATACCATACGAAGCCCAAATAAGTCTATGCAGTCCCCAAAACACAGCATTTTCTGTCCTGCCAGCCGTCTGCCATTTATGTAAACACCGTTTTTCCCCTTATCGGTAAGAAGGTAACCCGTTCCGACAAAAGAGATAACCGCATGACTTGCTGAAATCAGCCGGAACGCATCATAATAAATAAGACTGTCGGCACTGCTTCCTATCGTAATCGGCTGACACTTAGGCAATCCATATTTTCTGCCACACCATGATATTGCCGGTTCCACACGAGTAATCAGGGATAATACATCCCCGTGACCTGACCTGACCTTTAGAAATTCATCTTGCTTAAGCTGATATCTGTCTTGTTCCCAGTTAAGATACCAGTAATTTTCAATTACTTCCAAATCAAGCCAAACGTCATCTTCAAACTCAAACTGCTCTGACGCTAACCTTATTACAAAATCTGAGTTGTTTATTGCCGGGAGCACCTCCTGATGAAACGCGGCGGCGCTATACAGATAGAGTATATACTTATCATTCATCTTGCTGCTCTTAATAGATAGTAACGAAAATAACCTAGAGAAAAACGGGTACTTTGGATGCGCGGATACATTCCGGCGGGGATTAAATATAATTTATCATACTTTACAGTTGCCGTCAACACTTTTTTGTATATTATCAACAAATCCAATGCAATAATATCCATTACCTTTGTATACTTTCACTTCAACACAGCCTTTCCCCTTACACCAAGTTCTTAAAACCATCCCCAAAAAACTGTCAATCAAACAGGAAAACCGTCAAATAACCAATAACTATTGCATATAACACTAAAGTATATTGTAATAAATGTAAGTATTCAAAACAGACAACCCAGAAAAGGAGGCACAAAAATGAATATCAAAGCAACCAAAATCACTCTTACAATGACTGCTGCCACCCTAGCGGCAATATTGGGACTGTTACCCATAGCCGCATCGGCCAACACCCCAGATATTCAGCCAACGGAGACAAATACCGAAACGGTTCCTCCTGTCATAAGTGCTTGTACATGCAATCAATACGATGTATTTGGCGATTATGACGCATACGGCACCGTGTGTTATGAAGGCTATCTTTATCGGCTAAAATGGTGGACTGCCGCACCTCCCCCTCCCGGTCAAGGCAATGTATGGGAAAAAATCGGCGCCTGCCCATGTCCATGTCATGAAAACGAACAGTAATATGAGGAATATGACGTCCCATACTATGTCCTTTGCCCACATAAGCAGCTATCGGAATGGCTAACCCAATGCCACATCCAAGATCATCATCAGCAGGAAGCCCAGCATGACCCCGATCGTTCCGACATTGGAATGTTCGCCCAGATGGGCTTCCGGGATCAGCTCTTCCACCACCACATAGATCATGGCTCCTGCCGCAAAAGCCAGCATCCAGGGCATGAACGGCAGGATCTGGGCGGCTATAAAGGTTATCCCCACCCCAAACAGCAGCTCAACAATACCCGACATACTGCCAAATATAAAGGCTTTACTGCGGCTCATTCCCTCACGGCGAAGCGGCAGGGAAACAGCCGCCCCTTCCGGCAGGTTCTGGAGGCCGATACCCAGTGCCAAGGCAAATGCCGAGGCAAAAAAAGACGGATCATCAGGATGCTGGGCCGCCATGGCAAAGGCCAGCCCGACTGCCATCCCTTCCGGCACGTTATGCAGGGTAACCGCAAGAACCAGCAGCGTCGTCCTGCGAAAGGGCGATCCCACGCCTTCCGTCCGATTCTCTTCCGGATGCAGGTGAGGCATCACGGTATCTAGCAGAAGCAGAAACAGGCCGCCTAACACAAAGCCGCCGGCGGCTGGTATCCAGCCGACCCCGCCTCTTTCTATGGTATCCTCGATTGCCGGAATCAGCAGCGACCAAACCGATGCTGCGATCATCACGCCGGCGGCAAATCCAAGAAACGCTCTCTGAATATTTTTCCCCATATCTTTTTTAAAAATGAATACCACCGCGGCTCCTAGGACAGTCATCAAAAATGCAAAACCGGTTCCCAATGCTGCCCACAACACTGCCTGATTCATAACCGTCTCCTCCCGTACTATGTATTAGTATTATGCACAAAAAAGACAGGAAGTGCAAGTTCTCCCTGTCTTATCTGTGATATAAATGTGATACTGTCATCTGACTTAAAAATATGATCCAAAGATATCGCCTGCCGAATAATTGTTGGTATAATTGCCAGAAGCATTGTAAGTATTGGACTTGTTGGCTTCGGTGGCAGCGGCATTGTCAATCCAGAAGGCATGGGATGAAACACTGTCACCGTAAGATCCGACCCTGTTAAACAAAGACTTGACATCATCCATATTGGCGCTCTTAAAGGCACTTTCATCAATTGACAGCTTCCCGTCCGAACCTACCGTGATGCCGATCTCCGCCAGTTTGCTGCTCATGCCTTCCGTCAGATCCTGTAAGGTGTCGATTTTGCTGTTGATACTGCTGCTATTGCTGTTAGAGCCGCTGCTTACCACTTTGTTATAGCTGTCTACGAAGCTTTCAACTGCCTCATTGATCTTATCTTTATCGTATCCGTAGGTGGTATTGTAAAATCCATCCTCGTCTTTTTCGGTAATATTCTTTTTCTGAAATACCGATTTACTCCCCATCTCCAGCAGCACATCCATGGCTTTCTGTAACTCGGTAGCCGACTGTTCTATCTCAGACAAAGTCTTGCTTACATCTTTGGATGTAGAAACGGATGTAGAGGAACTGCTGGCCGATGTCGAACTGCTGGAGGCCGTAATAATGGCACCAACTCTTTTCGCTTCTTTTTCGGCTGCTGCTCCGGTCACATTGGCTTGGGCATAAACCTTCTGGGCATAAGATCCGGTACCGTTAAATGCCGACTGGACCGAAGCGACATCCGCTTCCTTAAACTTCTTCTCATCCAGCTTCAGGCGGCCGGCTTTGCCGACGGTTATACCGATTGCTGCCAGTTTATCCTTATTGATATTGGTCATGCTGTTCATATAAGACATCTTCCCGGACACGCTTGTTGCCGTGCTGTTACTGGCCTGATCCAGCATATTATTGTAATCATTTACAAATGTCGAAACGGCATCATAGATCGCCTTTTCATCGTAACCGAAACTGGTAACGCTGTTACCGCTTTCATCCGTGGTGGTAACATCCTTCTGCACGAATAAAGAATCACTGCCCGAATCAATCAGCTTTGACGCAGAACTCTTCAGAGCATCCGAAGCCGCTGAGACCTTATTCATCTGCTCGCTGGCTTCTTTGGCTCCATAGACGGAAGAGGTCGATGCCTTTTCGG
This sequence comes from Lachnospiraceae bacterium UBA938, assembly GCA_002293475.1. Taxonomy (GTDB): domain Bacteria; phylum Bacillota; class Clostridia; order Lachnospirales; family Lachnospiraceae; genus UBA935. Next base: position 5,612 of record DBDG01000082.1, on the reverse strand, counting down.
CTTTTTCTTTGGCTTTGTTGACATAATTCGTGCTTGTGCTGCCGGTCGAATCCTTGTCATAGTATACTCTCATCAGCTTACCATAACTGCCGTTTTTGAGGCTGGCATAGTCTGCTAATAAATTGGACATGCCTCCGCTGCCGGAACTCGTTGACAAACCACTGAATAAACTCGAATAATCTGTTTTCTGATTTCTGCTGAAATTAATATCCATACCTTCACTCCTTTGAAATATACGGCATCCTTGCCTACTTTAGGTTTCACTTCCCCACTCTTAGTAATATTATAGCAAACCGGCCATTTTTTTACAAGGGTAAATGACAATAACCGCTTTCCTATTTTGTATATCGGCTGGGATATTAATTTTGTTTATACCTATATCATTATTTATTTCATTAAACTACCTGTTTTAGTTTATCTATTTCAGTTATGTATTTGACTTTACAACCGCACCCTTTCGATAAATCCCTAAAGTCAAAACTGATGCCCCCGCACAGGCTGTAATCATCTTACAGCAATAAATTATTTCCTGTCATATCTTTCTCTACATTAAATATAATATCATAAAAACTCTTATTTATCATTAATACCTTAAGAAGTTGTCCAAAGTCGCGTTTTTTGATAATTATGTTACAACCCGGCAACTGCTGCATAGGATATTATATCAGAATAAAATAAGGAGAGTACTTATGCCCGAATTCGAGCGCAATGAGCATTGTACACCAGATTATCAGCATGGGAAAGAAGGCTGTCCGGTCGTCGGCTATCAGTCGGTGTCCGTTAGTGTTCCCGTGGAAGTAAAGCCATTTGCACGTACCGGGAAAACCAGGACTGTCTGCTGCTGTGACCCGATCATCACCATGGATACCGTCACCTGTGCCGGCAAAAAAGACGGGACCTGTCATTTTACCATCAGCCAGATGCTTTGTATCGAGGTTCCGGTGAGCTTCGGGGCGGTGATCGGCGTCGGCGATACTTATGTGGACTGCCTGGGCGCTTCCAGCGAAGCCTTCCCCGGCTCCGGCCAGGACAGAGACTGCGGCTGTGACGATGACAAAGGATATTATGAATGAAAACTCCTTGCATACCGACAACGAAAAAGTACGCCGCAGGCGTACTTTTTGAGTGTGGGGAATTTTTTCCAATAAAGTCGATTATCCTCTCTGCCTTCAAAATATGATTGTGCCGCCATATATATTCTGACTGTCCTATTCAATTGAAAAGATACAAAATAGTTATAAATAATTTCTATGTCTGAAAACATCTTTAACTTAATAAAAAACATATCTTTAAAGTTATTTCTGCATAATTTCAAAAATAATTGAGTCTAAGCAAAAAAGTCTGCTGCGGCGTACTTTATGAGTGCGGGGGGATTGCCTTCCAGAAGTGCAATAGTCTGGAATCTGCTCCTGTAATAATCTTGATGACCGTCCTTTTAGGTATTGAACTATCTGGCTTGGTGCAAGACTCGGAGGACACGACAACAGTAGATGCACGTAGTCACTTCCCACGCTCCCCTGTATCTGTATTACCACAATTCCTCTTACTTCGCATCCCTGTCTTATTAGTTCCCGCAACCGTAAGGCTATTTCACCTCTTAGCATTTTATAACGGTATTTGGTGACTCATATGATGTGGTATTTTATGTCATACGCTGCATGGCTGCTTTTATTATATTCTTCTGGCATATCTTCACCTCTCGGTTTCAGTATGCCCACAATATGAATGGCTAAAAGCGTATACCGTCCAAAGACGGTGTGTTTAGACCACACGAATAGAAATTAAATCAATACAAATGTTTATTTTAATAATATTAATTTATATATTTTAAACAATATACATTTAACTTTTTGCTTGACTAATCTATTGGGATATAATATAATTAAAAACAACTTGAGAGGCAAATATATGGAAAAACTAATATTGGATATTGGCTATAATAATAATACTTTATACAAAGATATAGAGATTTTGATTCCATCTAATGGAATTATTTCAATTATTGGTGATAACGGAAGTGGAAAGTCTACTTTTTATAAGACATTGTTAGGAATCATTCCTCCAATCAAGGGATCCATACCGCAATATGTAACTGAACATATTGCTATAGTATCTGACTATGTCCATCTTCCTGAAGAAATTACTGTTTCTGATATTTTATGTTTACTAGGATTGAAGAAAATAAATTATGCTGCAGATAATTACCCAGATTTCCAACATTATATCATGAATTATAAAACACAACGAATTAGCACTTTAAGTTCTGGACAGCGTAGGATAGTAGAAATTTATGCTGTACTGGCTTCAGGCAAAAAAATTATTGTACTGGATGAAGCTAGTAATTCGTTGGATTATAGTAACAAAGAATTATTTTTAAGTCATGTAAAAAAATTATCAAAAGATAAAATACTTTTTTTTCACACATCACATGAAATGCATGATGTTGTTTTTTTGGAGGGTTCAATATACGGATTATTTAAAACGGACAAATTAATTAAACGTTTCACCGACAAGATTACTAGCGATAATATTTATAACTTTTTAAAATATAGGAGAGATAATGAAGAAGCTAATAGTTTTTCAATTTAAAAGGCTAAAAAATAAGAAAGTATTGCTATTATTGCCAGGATTGCTGATAACAATCGGCTTTATGGGATTATTAGTGGGCATTATGGTATATGGAAGGAATGCCGACCCAGTAATGCAATTGGTAAGCGTATATAATGCATATACTCAGTTTACATTTCTCTTTCTTATTTATATTTTTATTTCAACATTTTCCGATGACTTTTCAAATGGTATTTATGCTTTTATGAGACAAATAGGATGTTCATTTAACGAATGTATATGGTGTAAGGCAATCAGTGTTTATTTAATATCTTTTTTGGGAACTAACGTTTTTATTATTTTCACTAGTTTAATAAGTAAAAACAGTGACATAAAATACTTGATTATTATTTTGATTTCTGTAAATCTTAGCTTAATTTTCATAATATTGACTACAATGGTTCTTTCCATAACTATTAAAAAGACGATGACAGCAACCTTAATGGGTTATTGTTCATTCGTGATTATGAATATTTTAAATTTTATTGGTTTTGGTGTGACAAATCCTGCTGATGGAAATAGTATTTCATCTGTAACAATACGTGTTTTGGCAGGACGTCCTGTAGAGCATTATTCGTTAAAAACATTAGATATTGATTTTGAAAAGTATGGCTTTATCCTTGCAACATTACCGGTAATAATATGGGACTTGATATTGCTATTAGTAGTAATAATTCTTATTAATAAGGAGGGGAAAAAAAATGAAATATAAGACATTAGGATTTTCATTACATCGAAAATGCAACGCATCATGTCAAATGTGTTGTTTTGAGTGTAATCCTGAAAGCCAAGAATCTTTGGATATTATGAGTGTTAAAAAATATATTGAGGAATCAAAATATATTGAAGATATTAAAACTATATCATTTACTGGTGGCGAACCTTTCTTAGATTTTGAAAAGCTATATAATCTTGTGGCTTATTCAAAAAAATGTAATAAGCAAGCTGCTTGTATAACGAATGCGTATTGGGCTAAAGATTATAATACGGCATACAAATTACTTTCTAAATTAAAAGAGGCTGGTCTTACAAAGTTAAATATTAGTCATGATGCATATCATAAAAAATTTGTCAAAGAAAGTTATGTAAAAAACGCCTTATATGCATTAAGAGATCTGAATATTCCTGTGACGCTTGGTATGATACGGATAAAAGATGAAAACGTAGGACAAACAATAAATGATTTAGGTGATGCCTTATATTCTGCGAATATTCAGATATTTCCTTGTTATCCATCAGGGGGGGCATTAAAACACATTAAATATAATCAATTTGATAGAACACTTAAACCTCATGATTTGCGCTGCATTTACGACGGTAATATGGTGGTATTATATGATGGAACTATTTATCCCTGTTGTTCACAGGTGGTAGTTGAAACGGGTCTTTCTATTGGTAATTTTAATGATATATCATTAGTAGATGCACTTAAAAAGATAAGAAATAATGCGCTTTTGCACTTACTGAGGACTCAGAAATTAGATTTGTTTATTAATTATGCAAAAGAAAATATGAACATAGTTATTCCGCCGTTAGTTACGCATCCATGTGAAATTTGTGGATATCTTTTTAGGAAGGAAAATCTTGAGAAACTATTACCTTATGTCTATGAACAGATACAACCCATAATAAAGGCTAAGAAAAATGCATGAAATATACATTTTGGAAAATAAATATGAAATCTTGGAAGAAAAGAATGGGGACTGTTACATTAAGGATTTAGAGAAAAATAAATATTTCTTCCGGAAAAGTTATTTTGCAAGTAATAAGACTAATGAAATAATGCAACAAAAGATAAAATGGAATTATAAAGATATCATTTTTAGTACTATGTTGATTGCAGCATTTTTGAGTTTTATTTATATATTTTATAAGTACGATATCATATATGCATATATTAAATATGAGTCAGATATGTATATTGCATCAATTTTATTTCTTTTGATAAGCATCACGTTACACGAACTATGTCATATGACGGTACTACGAGTTTATGGGAGAAAAGTTGGCAAAGTTTCCTTCAAGTTGAATTTCATTTTTCCCGCACTAACTGTAGACACTTCTGATTCATATATACTACCAAGATACCGGCGTTTTTTCGTATATATTGCGGGTATAGAGATGAATTATATAACTTGTATGCTTGTTTTGCTTTTATATCCTCAGTATTCATATTTACTTAAGCCTATAGTTTGGGCGGCAACAGTAAATTTGTTGCCAATAGGTTTTATAAAGACCGATGGATATCATATTATATATAACATACTAATGAATAAAAAGGATACAAAAAGAAATCGCAATATTTTCTTTTTATTAGGCAAGTATATTTTCATTACAATTACATTTTATTTTATATCAATGTCTTTATTAAGAAGTTTTGGGATTAATCTTTAATTAATTTGAAGTTAATCTTATGAAAAGACTGTGGGAAATAATCAGATTTGACACATATTATTATGTATAATCACAATGTATATTCGGGATATAGCTTTGTATAGTGATTACTAATAAAAGAAAGGAGGTGTTAGTATGGAGAAATTTGAGTTGGATTTGGCCTTAATACCCGATGAAGAGCTAGAAGATATCAAGAGCAGTACATACTTTTTCATAGGCTCAGATGTGATTGGGTGGCCATTTTAAGCTTATCAAATCAAAATAAGAAAGGAGGTGTTAGTATGGATAGAATGGAAGCATTTGAAATCGACTTAAATGAAGTCGAAGAATTAGATACCATTGAAAGTGTATGGTATTTAATTGTAGGAAGCGGTTTCGGGCTGATTTGTGACTAGTCATAGTTGCATGGTAAAATGGCTTCTTTTGGTAGTATATCATCAAAAGAAGCCGTTTTATGTTTTATGTAGGCAAGGTAAGCGTCAAATCGAGTATGATGTAAATGTCAAGCAAAATTTTACATTGTAAACCCGGATTCTCGGTCTCTCATGACGAGGCCGGAATTGATACATTTAGTGCTTCATAGATTTCCTGTTGCTTGCTAAGGAGCTCGC
>DBDG01000009.1 GCA_002293475.1 Lachnospiraceae bacterium UBA938 | reverse complement strand
ACTCGCCTTAGAACATTTGAAAAAACAAGTTTATGGTGGCATGAGTTTGAAAAACTTACAGAAACTTGCTGGTTGGGACTCATCTTTCTTAGAAAGAGTTCTCTTTGCGAGTGAGTAAAGTAAATGCGGTGACCCTGAGAGTCCGTTTTATCGTACATCCAATCTGCTATAATCAAATTACCACAAAAAACAACTATACAGAGGATCACCTATGACAAATTACTCCTTAACACAGATAAGAACCCGAGCCAGCAGAATCATGTTTGTCCTGCTGGCGCTGATCATCACTTTATGCGGAATCTCCATACAGTCGTCCGGAAAAGCAAGGAGTGCTCAACTGAAAAAAGAGCCGGCCGATATTCTTGCCGAGCAGATATACCGGGATCGCCTAAGGGAATTTTTGAATCAGGCCGGCTATCAGGACAGCGGCATCAATATGACCAGTGTAACCGTTCCGCCAGACGCCGCCAGTGAAAACGGAACCATTGCATTGCGGGAATATAAGGTATCAATCTATCATAAGAAGATCAACAAACTGAGCGAGTCGGATGCTTCCGATTTGCTGTCCCGCCTAGTTATGATCGAGGTGCCGATGGAAGGCTGCAAGGTTTCCCACAACTTCATTAATTAATAAGAATTATTAGAATGACAAGTTGCCGTTTTGATATTATAATAATTAGGAATCAATTATTTTGGGAGGTAGCCATGCGAAGCGTTCCCCGATCACAGGAAATCTACAGGCATTTTAGAGGAAACCTATATCAGATCATTACGTTGGCAGAACATAGCGAAACCGGTGATACGATGGTAATATACCAAGCAATGTACGGGGCTTTTAAAGTATATGCCCGCCCGCTTTCCCTTTTTATGGATAAAGCGGATAAAGATAAATATCCGGAAGCAAGGCAGGAATATCGTTTTGAACTGCAGACAGAGCCGCCAGAAAAGCGGAAAGAACATATCGCTGAGCTTACTGCGGCAAGCAGGCAAGTGGCTTATGCAAAAGAACAGGAAAAGCAGGCAGAACAGGAAGAGCAGGCAGAACAGGAAGAGCAGGCAGAACAGGAAGAGCAGGCAGAGGATGCAGGAGCCGGATGGGAAGCGGAGGGAGTGGATCCCATGGTCATGAAGTTCCTGAATGCGGACAGTTATGAGCAGCGTCTGCAGATTCTTTCCGGTCTACGCCACCGGATCACCCAAGATATGATCGGCACCATGGCGGCAGCTATGGAACTGGAGATAGCGGACGGTGAGCCGGAAGCGCGTTATGAGGAGCTACGTCGCTGCTTGTTGACGATGAGAAGATTTGAAACCAGACGTTAAGCAGCGTAATAGGCATTGAATTGCAGAACACGGCATGAATACCTTAAATGATTTCGCAAAAGGAGAACGGATATGACATTTTGTCTGAATAATCGTTTGGTGGTAGGTGTTTCGTCCCGAGCCCTGTTTAACCTGACCAAAGAAAATGCGATTTTTGAAAAAGAAGGCGTGACGGCCTATTGCCGCTATCAAGTGGAACATGAAGAGGATATCCTAAAGCCGGGTCCGGGCTTTGCCTTGATAAAGGCGTTGCTGAATCTCAATAATCTGTCCGGCCAGGGCGACCGTGTGGAAGTGATTATTATGTCCCACAACAGCCCGGACACCTCGTTGCGGGTTTTTAATGCGATTGCCCATTATGGACTGAATATCTCCCGTGCGGTCCTAGCAAGCGGTGCTTCCTTGGCACCGTATCTGGAGGCGTTTAAAACCGATCTGTTTTTGTCGGCCGATGAAGAAGATGTGCAGTCTGCCATTGATTCAGGAATAGCGGCAGGAACGATTTATTGTGACGGGGATAAAGAATATCATCAGGAGGAACTGTCGCAGATCCGCATTGCCTTTGACGGCGATGCCGTGCTTTTTTCCGATGAGTCGGAACAGATATACCGCCGGGAAGGGTTGGCGGCATTTGAAGAAAATGAGTGGAAGAATGCCTGTAATCCGTTGCCGGCCGGGCCATTTGCCAAGTTTCTGAAGATACTTTCCGACCTGCAGAAAGAATTTCCTATAGAACATATGCCGATCCGCACCGCATTGGTCACCGCCCGCAGCGCCCCGGCGCATGAGCGGGTCATCCGTACCCTGCGCGCTTGGAATGTCAGGATTGATGAAGCCTTTTTTCTTGGCGGCATTGCTAAAAAAGATATCTTAAAAGCATTTGGAGCCAATATCTTCTTTGACGACCAGGAAGCACATACCATATCGGCAGCACAGTTTGTGCCAGCCGCCCGGGTTCCGTCCCGCCTTAGGACGGAAGGAAGCGAGATAAAAGAGCCGGCGGCGGTAAGGGTTGCTATTTGACACATCCCACGATAAGTTGATGAGCTGAACAGTTAGATGACGGCCATGCTTGTTACGGATGAATAGTATATACTTAGAATATATTGAAATTAAGGAAATATAATAAAATATAATATTTTATATGGTATATAAGAACAAGGGGTTTTCGTGATGAAATTATTGACTATTACCGTACCATGTTATAATTCTGCCGAATATATGAGAAAGTGTGTCGATTCGCTGTTAATCGGCGGCGAGGATGTTGAAATTATTATCGTAAATGACGGTTCAAAGGATCAGACACTGGAGATCGCCAATGAATATCAGCAAAAATATCCGCTGATCGTGCGTGTCATAGATAAGGCCAACGGCGGTCACGGTTCCGCAGTAAACAGCGGAATGGAGCATGCCAGAGGCTTGTATTTTAAAGTGGTAGACAGCGATGACTGGGTCAGGGAAGAAGCGTACCGGGAAATACTTGATAAGCTTCGGGAGTTTGACGGAGAAAACAAGCTGGATATGCTGATAAGCAACTTTGTATATGAGAAGCAGGGTGTAAAGAAGCATAAAGTGATGCGTTACGGCCATGCGCTTCCGAAAAATGGGCTGTTTACGTGGAAAGACATCAGACATTTCCGAAAAGGCCAGTATATGCTGATGCATTCGGTGATTTTCCGGACTAGGCTGCTAAGGGAATGTCATCTGAAGTTGCCTGAGCATACGTTTTATGTGGATAATCTATTTGTATTTATCCCCCTTGCCCATGTTAAAAATATGTATTACCTAGATGTAAATTTCTACCGCTATTTTATTGGCAGGGAAGGACAGTCGATCAATGAGGATACGATGGTCATCAGGATTGATCAGCAGCTTCTGGTGAATAAACTCATGGTGGATTATCTGATCGACAACAAGGCGGCGATTGTCAGTAACCGCAAGCTGTACAAATATATGCTGAATTTCCTAGAGATCATTACTACAGTTTCTTCCATCATGCTGATCCGCTCCGGAACAAAGGAGAATCTTCAGAAAAAGAAAGAACTCTGGGACTATATCAAGAAAAAAGACTGGATCCTACACAAGCGGCTGCGTTATGGCCTGCTGGGAAATTACACTAACCTTCCTGGCCGGGGCGGCAGAAGAATCTCGGTAGAGGGGTATAAGCTATGTAAGCGTTTTTTTAAGTTTAACTAGTCATTCTCGCTTTTTTGCTGGCAAGGATATGCTCTTCCGGATAAGTTACTATATACATTATGACAGCCAGAACAAATGCCGTTATGACATCAAAAAGGGAATGTTGTTTGATAAAAACGGTAGATAAAACAATGGAGCTGCAAAGTATAAACGATCCGTGGCGGATCCATTTACGGCCGCGCAGAGCGGAACTGTGTAAAACAGCTAAATGCGCCCCCAGAGAATTATATACGTGGATGCTTGGCCAGATGTTGGTAGGAGTATCAAACTGATAAAGTGATCTTACCATCTGAGCAAGAAAATTTTCATTGGGCAGGATGTAAGGACGCAGGTTATGTCCGTTGGGCCATATTGTGGAAACGGCCAGAAACACCGTCATTCCGGTAAATAAAAAGATGCAGCATTTGTAATAAGCCATTTTGTCATGAAAGATAAGATAAAGGATGACTGCCGCCACATAGCCGAACCATAAGAAATATGGTATTACAAATATTTCCAGAAAGGGAATATAACTATCCATTTCCATACGAATCATATAATAGGAATGGGTGACGTTTTTCTCTAGATAAGCAAACCAAAGCAGGTAAAATATCATATATATTATTGCAATAATCCCATGTTTATATTGTAGTATCAGTTTTTTCATGATCCCCCTCTTAAACCATCAAATGTAGTTTGTCTTTATGGCAGGCAAAAGTAACGGAACGGGAGCTTTGCTGTACTTCTCCGTCTGTATGTACCCAAAGCGGTGCCGAAGTTTCAATTTTTATGACTGAACAGCGGTATGTGTCAATGCCGGGAAACAAATAATGTTTCCCCCAAAATGCCGTCGGCAATGCCAGCAGAATGAGCGGCTTAGCAAGACTTCCCGCCACACATATATCAAGGAGGCCGTCAGTCGCATCGGCGCCGGGGCAGAATTTAAACCCGCCGCCTTCATATTGATGTATCATGCTGGCGATAAATAAAAACTTCTTATAATGAACTGACTTTTCATTATCAAGATAAATATTGCAGGCTGTTTTACGAGCTGTAATTATCTGCTTTAAGGCAATAGCCAGATAGATTAACTTCCCCAGCCCGAATTTATTCAATACCTTTTTCAGGCGGGAGCGCAGTGCTTCCTCGCAAACAGCAGCATCAAACCCGATCCCGCCGCTTACGGCAAAATAGCGGGTCGTATTGGTTTCATGATAATGGACGGAACCAATATCCAGGGTCCGATGGATCCGGTCGGATAAAATAATATCCAGAATGTGGCGCGGATCCTTGGGCAGCCGGAGATCTCTGGCCAAATCGTTACTGGAGCCGGCCGGAATATAGCCTAGCTGCACTTTGTCAAAATCGCCAATTCCCTGAAGTACCTCGTTAATTGTACCGTCGCCGCCCAATACAACTAGACGGATAGGATGGCCTAGGTTTTCCGGCAGTTCCGAAGCCGATGCGGAATCTGATTCGGACGCCAGTCCGGCAGTCAGTTCTCTGACATACTGGCTCACGTAGCCGGCGCGTTTGGAAAAAACCACATGATATCGGATATTCCTTTCTGTCAATACAGGTTCAAGTTCATTCCATATCTTTCCGCCGCGTCCTGATTTAGAAGCGGGATTCACAATAAAATAATACATATGAACGCTCTCCGTTATCTTTCTGCTCCCCCTATTTTAACAGCGATGGTCCCAAAAGGCAACTATTGATTTGATAAATCATCTGGCTGAATCGTCTGGCCTAGTATTTATGTATTTTTCTTGCAAATGCCAAATCTTGTGATATACTGATATGTGAGCAGGATCAGCTTATGAGAAAGTAAGAACAACGGAAGAAAATGGAGGAATAGTATATATGTATGCATTAGATGAAGTCAGGGCGATTGATTCTGAGATAGCAGAAGCGATCGAAAAGGAACAGGCGCGGCAAAGCAGCCATATCGAGCTGATAGCTTCAGAAAACTGGGTTAGCAAAGCGGTCATGGCGGCTATGGGAAGCCCGCTGACAAATAAATATGCGGAAGGATATCCGGGGAAAAGATATTACGGCGGCTGTGAATGTGTCGATGAAGTAGAGAACCTAGCTATTGAAAGGGCAAAAGCCTTATTTCAATGTGAATATGCCAACGTACAGCCACATTCCGGCGCCCAGGCCAATTTGGCAGTTCAGTTCGCAATCTGTATGCCCGGCGATACCATCATGGGCATGAATCTGGATCATGGTGGCCATCTGACCCATGGAAGCCCGGTAAATATTTCCGGAAAATACTTTAATATAGTCCCTTATGGCGTGGGGGATGACGGCTTCATTGATTATGATAAACTGAGAGAAACCGCTTTGTCATGTCAGCCCAAAATGATCATAGCCGGCGCTTCCGCTTACGCCCGGAGAATTGACTTCAAAAGATTCCGGGATATAGCCGATGAAGCAGGAGCCGTGCTGATGGTGGATATGGCACATATTGCCGGTCTTGTGGCGGCGGGTCAGCATGAAAGCCCGATACCCTACGCTGATGTGGTGACCACGACTACTCATAAGACATTACGAGGCCCTAGGGGCGGTCTGATACTGGCCAATGCTGCGGCTGCGGAAAAATACAATTTTAACAAGGCAATTTTTCCCGGCATCCAGGGCGGTCCCTTGATGCATGTCATTGCCGCCAAGGCAGTCTGTTTTAAGGAGGCTCTTAGTGAAGAGTTTAAGATTTATCAGCAAAATGTAATTGCCAATGCCCGGGCATTATGTAAAGGCTTGATGTCAAGAGGGATCCGGATTGTATCCGGAGGTACGGACAACCATTTGATGCTGGTTGATCTGACCAATTTCGACCTGACTGGCAAAGCCATTGAAAAACTTTTGGATGAAGCCAATATTACCGCCAATAAGAATACGATCCCCAATGATCCCAAATCACCCTTCGTAACCAGCGGTATCCGCCTCGGGACTCCGGCGGTGACCTCGCGCGGGCTTAATACAGATGATATGGATCAGATTGCGCAGGCAATTTCCCTGATTATTCATACGGGAGCTGACGGTACCGCTGAAGCACGGGCAATCGTACAGAAGCTAACCGAACGATACCCATTGTAAAAGAAGAGAACTTAAATATTGTATGAATATTTTTAAAAGTTCATACAATACATACACAATATCTAATAATGCCGAAAATAGTCTGAGACAAGCTTGGTTGTTTGTTGCAATATGAAATAATTTGCAAATTTTTGCAAAATTATGTTGACAAATATAAAAATAGTGATATAATTATCCTATAAACAGTTCTAATTCATATAGATAAAACGACCGAAAGGAAGGTAAGATCCACCGGAAGTAAGTTGAGTTTTTCAGATGAGTAAGGCTTGTTTAGCAGTAAGTAAACTTTTAAGTACAAAAGAACAGGGCACGAAAGAGTAAAGTACGAGAAATCATATCCAAATGTCGTACAAGAAGTATTATGAAGCAATGTATCAGTATTAATAGATACACACCAAGAATTTCAATAATATGATGCATTGAAAGCACTGTTCCAAGTATGAATCGTACTCAAGTACATCAGAAAAAGCAGCGGATAACCAAAGATAATGGGAACGTTACTGTACTATTGTACAAATGAGGAATGGAAAGAATACGAAAGATAAAAGTTTACTACAATTGAATAATGAATATCCGTAAGGCAGATCAGTCAAAAGGATATTCAGACAAATCCAAGAGGTGGAGGATAAACCATTGGACAAGGAAGTTTAGGAGCGGGTGTTAATCAAAAGATTAATACCCGCTTCGACTTTAACAAAATATAATTAATAAATACACATTATAGTAGAAATAATAAGAAATATAGGTTATTATATACTATATGTGGTATACAAATATTTAACAGGGAGCAGCGAGCGTGGAAGGGAATAATTTAGAAAACGAATTATGGGAAAGACGGGAGTATAGACGAAAACGCCGGGTGCGGAATCAGATTATGGTGACGGTTACAACCGTGTTACTCTTGGCCGTCTTAATAACAGGAGGGGTGTTCGGCGTGAAGTATCTTGTCGGTTTGTCGGCGGAACGCGAAGAAGAAACGGAAGCATTGCCCGAAGAAAACCTGGCGGAAGAGCAGATAACGGTGGAAGCCCCAACAGAATATGTGGAAGAAAGCCAAGAGGAAGCCCCTGATCCGCTGGATGAAATCGTTGACGGGATTATTTCCGGCATGTCGCTGGAGGACAAGATTGCTGGTTTGTTCTTTATTACTCCGGAAGCCCTGACGGATACTGCTCAGGTAATCCAGGCGGGCAATGTCACCAGCGAGAAGCTGATGGAATATGCTGTTGGCGGGCTGATTTATTTCAGTCAGAATATTCAGTCGGAAGATCAGCTGAGCGAGATGCTGAATAATACCTTGACATACAGTAAATACCCGATTTTCTTGGGAGTGGATGAAGAAGGCGGAGAGCATAGCCGGGTGGCAGGTATGGGCCTGGGAGAACCGGTTGATTCGATGGGAAGCATCGGGGCGGCAGGGGATGAGCAGAAAGCCTATGAGGCTGGCGTTGTTATTGGGAGTTACCTCGCAGGATATCGCTTTAATACCGATTTTGCGCCGGTGGCGGACGTGCTTTTGGCCGGTGAGGATCCGATATTGGGAGAACGTTCCTTTGGAAGTGATGCCGAGATGGTCTCCGGCATGGTGGCCGGATATGTAAACGGTCTGCGGGATGCCGGTATTTATTCCTGTGTCAAGCATTTTCCGGGGTTGGGCAATGCGGATGCCGATACCCATGAAGGAATGGCCGTTAATGAAAGAACCCGGGAGGAAATACTGGCCGCTGAGGTGCTGCCGTTTCTCGCCGGTATCGAGGCCGGTGCGGATTTTGTAATGGTAAGCCACGTATCATTGCCCAATGTGACAGGTGATAATACGCCGTCGTCTTTGTCCGATACCGTGATTACCGGAATATTACGTGATGAATTAGGTTATGACGGTATCGTTATAACCGATGCCTTGGATATGGGCGCGATAACCGCATATCACACATCGGCTGAAGCCTGTGTCAAGGCGCTGCAGGCAGGGGCAGACATGCTTTTGATGCCGGAGGATTTTAAGGAGGCCTATGCAGGCGTGTGGCAAGCGGTAGACGAGGGAATTATATCTGAAGCAAGAATTGAGGATTCCCTGCGCCGGATATACCGTGTAAAATATGAGCAAGCAGCGGAATAGAAGACAGGACGGAAGGGGTTTAAGTAAGGAGACCGGCTATGCTGACGTTGTTATTGAACTGGATATATATGGGTATGGTTATCTTCATCACAGGCTATGCCGGCCTTAAGCTGATATGCCGGATGTTTGGCGCCGCCCGTCAATATAGTTTTTTTCATGTTATGTTTATCGGCATCATGCTTACTACCTGCTATGCCCAAGTCTTCAGCCTGTTTACGGGCGTAGGGGCAGCGGCCAATATGGTGCTGATTTTGTTCTGCCTTGGTTTTGCCGTCGTCTGCCGGAAGGATATCCGACAGATGTTATCTGACTGGAAGACGGATATGATCGCTCACGATGCCATAAGAGGCAAAAAGGCCGGTCTCTTTGCCGCCGCCCTGATTATGGTGGCCGCCGTCTTTGCCCTTGCTGCGGCCGGCCCGGCCAAATTGATTGATACGGATTGGTATCATGCCCAGACGATCCGCTGGATCGAAGAGTATGGTAGTGTTAAAGGTATTGCTAACCTGTTTCCTTCGCTTGGCTTTAACAGTTCCCAGCATTATTTTGACGCATTATTCAGCATGCAATTTATATTTGGCCAGTCTTTGAAGGGGAGCGGGGGTTTCTTTGCACTCTTGCTTTTCTTGCACGGTTTTTTTCGGCTGCTTAAGTATAAACGCCCGGGAAGCCATATTGCCGATGCTATGGCGGTAGCGGAAATAGTCTACGTGATTATCATTACCTCATTTTTTACCGACCCCTACACCGATACGCTGCCTAACTGCCTCACTTTTTTTATTTTCACAGAGTGGATAGCGATGCTGGAGAAAGAAGAGAAGGCAGTTTTTCCTTATGCCTTGCTGTGCATACTGGCGGTGTTCGCGGCGGTGGTGAAAACTTCAGCAGTACTTGTGGCTCTTTTAGTGGTTTATCCGGCCGGGCGGCTGATACAAAAAAGAGCGTGGAAACCTATCATAGGCTATCTTCTGACCGGTATCGCCGTTGCGGTTCCTTTTTTCCTGACTAATATCCGGACGAGCGGCTATCTGGTTTATCTGGCAAGTGCCATTGACTGGTTTGATGTCTGGTGGAAAAGTGACATTGAAATCATGAAAGCGGCGGCAGGCAGCATGATACACGGCGTTCGGGGAGTATGGAAACCGGCGGAAGAGGTAATGAATGTCGGCCTTAGGTGGGTGCCGGACTGGTTTGCCGGTGAATCGGCCAGCCATAAGATTTTATACGTTGCCGTCGGCGGAATACTGATCTATGATGTGTTCATGGTCATTAAGGATATTTTGACGCGTAGGAAACTGGATTGGCCGATGATGCTGGTCAGAGTGGTCATCTTTGCTAATCTGGTTTATTGGCTGCTTACGATACCGCAGGTAAAGTATGGCTGGGCATGTCTGCTGGCACCGCTGGTGATTGTCCCGGTTTTTTATCTCCAGCGGGAAAAAGGTTTTTGGCTTAAGCTCACAAAAATCTCTGCTGTCATGGCTGCCACTGTCTTGTTGATGTATGCCGCCTTTTATAGTTACCGGACGCTCGGCTATGTCAAAACGGCAATCCCTTCTTATCTGTTCATCCAGGCTGACTACGAAAGGTACGAAATGCCGGCAGTGGAAAAGAACGGCCTCACCTTCTATATAAGAGCGGAAGACGGCGATCAGCTGTGCGGCTATTATGTGTTTCCTTATATACATGACGCCGATATACTAGAGTATCTGGTAACAGGCACAAGGCTACGGGATGGCTTTGGGATAAGATGATTTGCCTCATGTTTTCGTAATGCAAAATAGAAAGACAGGAAATTAGGAAAAATATTGGAGATTTTCATTGACAAAGCAAATGCCATATAGTATATTATTATTTGTCTGTGAGGTATGATAGACAGATTAATCTAATATGCGCGAGTGGCTCAGTGGTGGAGCACGACCTTGCCAAGGTCGGGGCCGCGGGTTCGAGTCCCGTCTCGCGCTCTTCAGTTAATTGAAGCCCTTGGTTTTACCGAGGGTTTTATTTTTACGTTATTAGCTATTTTGAGAATTTTACTATCAAACTTGTGAGTTCCTTAATAATAATATGCAAATTTGATGCATTAATGTGTTATCGTACATAGAATAAGGCATGAATCTAAAATAAGTAAAAGATATTTAGATATAGTAATATTTATTAAAATTGTAGTAATAATTACAAATTCATATTAATCCATGATTATTTATGATATAGTTCATGTTACGCAGGCTCTTTTGATACGAAGAATTAAGGGTTATTAATCATAAAAGGGAATATAATAAACAGATATATAGTTTATGCGAACATAGGCTACAGAGCTAAAATAAATACAAACATATCCTTGGGGAGGACAGTCCGATGAAGAAAATTGCCTTAGCAGTCCTGTTATTAGTAACATCCATGGCCTTTACCGCCTGCGGCATGATGAGAGCTACCGGCAGCAGGCATTCCATAGCAGAAAGTTTTGAAGAGCTCCGCACTAGAATAGAAAGGCTGGAAGAAGAAAATGAGGACTTGCTGGACGAAGTTGCTGATTTAAAAGAAGACCTGCAAGAAAAAACAGCCAATACCGCCCAGGCCGTCCCGGAAAATTACGATGGAGAAACACTAGGCCAAAAGGAAGCCGTCGTCCTGGCAAAACTTTATTTGAAGTATTCCTATCTATCGTATGAAATGGTGGTTCAATATTTGGTAGAAGACGGTATTGCCTATGAGGATGCCATATACGGAGCAGATCATTGCGATGCCGACTGGTTCAGCGAGGCACTGGGTATGGCAGTCGGGTATGTGGAATACGAGGCATGTTCATATGCGGGACTGGTAGACCAGTTGGAATATGACGGATTTACGTGGGAGCAGGCCATATACGGAGCGCAATATTGCGGTGCCGACTGGTTTGAGCAGGCGGTCAGGGCAGTAGAGATCTATACCTATTACGAGTCCTTTACCCGCGAGGAGTTGCTGGAAGAGTTGATGTTAGACGGATTTACTGACGAAGAGGCAATATACGGCTTGGAAGTTTACGGATATGAGGAAGGGGGAGATGAGGGAAATGACGAAGCAAATTGAGCTAAAGCCGATTCACGGCATTATTATGTTTATCGTCCATATGGCAGTATTTATTACGGTAAGCGCTTCCTTGCAGTATTACCTAGGGATGACCGGGCTTATGCTGACGGAAGTGATTATCTTGTTGTTTGCAGTGGTTCCGGTGGTTCTTACGAAGAATTCTCTTAAGGAAGTCTTTCCGATTAAAAAAGTCACTTTACGCCAGTTTTGGGCTGTGCCGCTATTCTGGCTTGCCAGTTTTATTCTGAACATGATGTTTAGCCTAGTTATTCAGTTTTTTGTACATGAAGAGGTGACCGAGTTAGCCCGGGCCATGTCGGATATGTTCGGCTCCGTTCCCTTTATTATTTCCTTTTTCATCGTCGCGGTAATGCCGGCAGTATGTGAAGAGGCAATGCACCGGGGTTTGATCCAATATTCGATGCGTAATATAAAAAGCAAGTGGCTCATAGTGCTGATCATGGGTCTTATTTTCGGTATTTTTCATCTGGATCCGATACGTTTTATAGGAACCGCCATGATAGGCGCAATCCTTAGCTATATGATGTTGGAAACCGGTAATTTTTTGATTCCCGCTCTGCTTCATCTGTTTAATAATGCCGTATCCCTTACGGTGAGCGCACTGAACAGTGAGAGCCTGTCGACTACAGCAGACCTTTCGTTATCGACGCTGGAATTGCTGTCATCGCTTGGCGTCTTCCTAGTTTTAAGCGCTACAACGCCGTTTCTGTTCGTGGCGGGCAGCAGGCTCCTTCACAGCAAGGCCGCAAATAAGGAAAAGAAAGCAGGCCACAAGAAAGCGGCTGTTATTGCGGCTGTCATGACCGCTATCCTGTTTATGAGCGGTATTGCCGTTACCTTTGTGAGCGGCTTCATGCTGGCATCCCGTCGGCCGGTAATAGATATGTACGGAGACTTTACGGCTGAGGAGTACGAAGAGAATGTCTTTGCAATAGATGTTCCGGAAGACGGTATTTACATGATGAATCTCCAGTATGAATCACAGGGCTTCTTGACTGACATTGAATTAATAAGTCCTGACGGGGAAATTGTTTATCAGGCTATCTCAGACAGTATTGACATCGTCTATGAACCCCTGGAGCTGAGCGCCGGAACCTATCGTTTTGTTCTGACATTTATTAAAGATAGTGTCGAAATAGATAATTATGCTTATTTTATACGGCTGTCGATAAGATAGGTACGAGCAGGGACAACACTGGAAGTAAATCACTGGAATAAAAAACATATAGACCTTTTATGACAAACCGTATATAATATTTACAAAGGGAGATTTATGTATGGGCGGAATATTTAAGGTCTTTAATTCAATATTAGGGATACTCGCGATAGTTGTCTGCCTGGCAGTTACCGGTGTTATTGTCTATTCTTCGCTCAATCCTAATATGGGCGGCAGTTCTCCCCTAGCAGTATCGACGGGAACTCCGGATGTTTCTGCATCGCCCGGGGAAACGACAAGTCCGGGGGCAACTCCTTCTGTTTCGCCAAGCCATGTCCATGACTATAAGGAGAGCATCTACCTGCAAGCCACCTGTCTGAGCGGAGGCCGCCTTCAATTCACTTGTGAATGTGATGATTTTTATTTTGTGGAGACACCGGCTGTAGGCCATCAGGCCGACGACTGGGAAGTAAGTGAACCGGCCACGGCCACCAAAACAGGCCTAAGAGTCCAGAAGTGTATCTCTTGCGATGAGATATTAGCAAGCGAGGTCATACCGGTCACCGGTTCTGGAAGCACGCCTGCCACAACGCCTCACGTTCACCAATATATGCCGTCCATTGAAAGTGAACCGACATGTACGATGGCGGGCATCAGAAGATATACCTGCTCCTGCGGTTCTTATTACAGGGAGAACATACAAGCCAACGGCCATCTGGCCGGAGGATGGACAGTGGTCACTAATGCCACTGCCACGCAGACGGGAGTCCGGCAGCGAATCTGCACGGTCTGCCAGACTATGATTGATTCCCAAGTGATTCCGGTGCTTCAAGGATCGCCGACCCCTACAGCGTCGCCGCTTCCATCCGGGGCTACTCCGAGGCCGTCGGCCACGCCCACGGCTACACCGTCGCCGACCCCACATAGTCACAATTTTGTCTGGTATGAGTATAAAGGAGCCACCTGTACCGATCAAGGGATTATGACCGGCAACTGCTCCTGTGGCGAAGAAGAGCATAAACCCATTGATATAGATCCGGATAACCACAAATTCTCCATTGTCAGGTTCGTTCCAGCGACAGATACGACAGAAGGCTATACGCAGTATATCTGCGAACGGTGCGGTGAAATCAGAACATAAACATAGTAATGGGATTATTTAAAGCGAGCTTGCTCGCTTTTTTTTCTTTGCAAGAATGTGGGCGCACCGCCTCTATTTAAGCATAATATACAGAGTACAAGCATAATATTAGGTACAAGCATAGTATTAATGACTAGCGTGTATTGCAAGCAAAGCATGAATACAAGCATGGATGCGTCAGCAGAGGAGGAACCCGATATGTATGCAGATAAAACAGCAGCTGAGACGTTAAAACAGCTGAACAGCAATATGGAAAGCGGACTTACCGCCGATGATGCTGCGGAAAGGCTGAAAAATTATGGAGCTAATCGGCTGGAGGAAAAAAAGGAAAAAGGCTTTCCGGCTCTTTTTTGGGATCAGCTTAATGACCCGCTGATATATATTCTGCTGGCGGCAGTTGCCATATCTTTATTTCTGGGAGAAGCAGGCGACGCCGGGATTATCATTGCCGTCATCCTGATCAACGCCTTGATGGGAATCTTTCAGGAAGGCAAGGCACGGCGGGCCATTGAAGCCCTGAAACAGCTGACAAGCCTTAAGGCGCTGGTATTACGGGACGGCAGGAAAACTGAGATAGACAGCGGAGAACTGGTGCCCGGCGATATCGTCTTTCTGGAGGCGGGCCGTCAGGTGCCGGCTGACCTGCGTCTTTTAACCGCCATCAACCTTAAGGCAGAAGAATCGGCTTTGACCGGGGAATCGGTGCCGGTGGAAAAGGACGCGGCCTGTCTGACGTCAGCAGACAATATCGGTGATCGAAAGAATATGGTTTTTATGTCCACGGTAGTTTCTTACGGAAGAGGACAGGGCATCGTCACGGCTACCGGCATGGACACCCAGATCGGCAAAATAGCCGGGCTGATCAACGAAAAAGGCAGTGAGATGACCCCGCTTCAAAAGCGTCTCGGGGACTTGGGCAAGGTATTAAGCATAGCGGCGGTCATCATCTGTGCCGTACTTTTCATCGTGGCGGTTCTGCAGCAACGTGATGTTGGTGATATGCTGCTGACGGCTATCTCGCTTGCCGTGGCGGCAGTTCCGGAAGGGCTTCCGGCAATTGTAACGATTGTCCTGGCAATCAGTGTATCAAGTATGGTGAGGGTAAATACCATCGTCAGAAGGCTTCCTTCGGTAGAGACACTGGGCGCAGTGAATGTAGTATGTTCGGACAAGACCGGGACACTGACCAAGAACCGGATGACGGTCAAGGAATGTTATACCGACCAGAAACGGCTGCCGGCAACGTCACTGGACATCGAGCATAACCGGCATCTGATTGAGGGCTGCGTTCTATGTAATGATGCGGTGATCGAGCAGGAAAGCCGGCTGGGCGACCCGACGGAACTGGCGCTACTGGATATGGCAGCGAATTACGGGATCAGGAAGGACAAGCTGGAAGAGCGGCTGCCCCGGGTGGAGGAGCGGTCTTTTGATTCGGTCAGGAAGAGGATGACCACGGTTCATGGCCGGGGCAAGTCCAAGCTGGCTTATATCAAGGGCGCTGCGGACGAAATGATATCCGCCTGCAGCAAGATCCTGATCAACGGCAAGGAAACTTCTTTTACCTCCTACCAGAAAAAACAGGCCTTGGCGGCTGTCGATGCCATGGCTTCCGACGCCCTGCGCGTGCTGGCGGTAGCCATGAAGACGAAAGGCGACCTGACCGATGAGAAGGACATGATATTTATCGGTCTGGTGGGCATGATCGATCCGGCCCGTCCGGAAGCGGCTGGGGCGGTCGGTTGCTTTAAAGAGGCTCACGTCGATACGGTCATGATCACCGGCGACCATGTCGATACAGCCTTTGCCATTGCCAAAGAACTGGGAATCGCCGCCAACAAGGCGGAGTGTCTGGCCGGAAGCCGTCTGGAAAGCCTTTCGGAAGAGGAGTTTGATGGCTTGGTGGAAAATGTCCGGGTCTATGCCCGGGTTTCGCCTGAACATAAGGTGCGGATTGTTGAAGCGCTAAAGCGGAAAGGGCGGATTGTGGCTATGACCGGCGACGGCGTCAATGACGCGCCCTCACTGCAGACGGCTGATGTGGGGATCGCCATGGGCAAGGAAGGAACCGACGTGGCTAGGAATGCCGCCGACCTAGTTCTAACCGATGATAATTTTGCCACCATCGAAAAAGCTATCCGGGAAGGGCGGGGGATATTTGAAAATATCCGCAAGAGCATCCTTTTCTTGCTGTCTTCTAACTTCGGGGAAATCATTACCATGATAGCGGCGGTATTTGCCGGGCTTCCGACGCCGCTCATGGCCAGCCATATCCTGTGGATTAACCTGATTACCGATTCACTGCCCGCCTTGGCACTCGGAGTGGATCAAAATGACGGGGATGCCCTGATGAAACAGAAGCCTCGGGATAAAAAAGAAAATCTGTTTGCCCACGGCGGCTTACGCTGCACCCTGTGTTACGGAATTGCCATTGCCGTGATCAGCCTGGTTGCATTTATCCAAGTGCCTTATGCGGCACTTGCTGCCCATGAAATACCGGTCAGCCTAGCCAATCTGGGCAAGATGCTGAATATTGATGATATTCTTGCCAAAGCGCAGACCCATGCCTTTACGGTCCTAGCCATCAGTCAGCTGGTTCATGCCGTCGGGATGAGAGATGTCAACAAGTCGGTGTTCAAGATGAAGCTTCTGGAGAATAAAGTAATGCTTGCGGCCATCGGCATAGGTGTATTCCTACAGATCTTGGTCACCCAGGTGCCTTATTTTATCAGCCTATTTGGGACAGTGATGCTTTCGGGTGGCGAATGGATCGGCTTGTCCATATTGTCACTGACCCCGCTTCTGATTCATGAACTGCTGATCTTAGGGGGGAGTCATGAGGAAAAAGAAGCCGAAGTCAAGAGTGTTGAGGGCGTTTTTGCTCCTTAGGCGCAAGTCAGGATACAGCCTATTCGCCACTCTGATCATTGGCACAAAGTAACGCTCGGTTCTTGACAGGAACGCGGGCGTTACTTTTGTAGGTTTTTGTAGGTTAAAAATCTATATTTGCTTTATATTAATCAAATGTGTTATAATCTGACCATAATTAGGAGACTACGTATGCGGCAGGGATGGCAGGAGAGCCTTAAGATAACATGATGGAACGAAAAAGCGGTGCAGGTATCAGCGGCAGTACGTTGAAAATAATAGCTATAATAGTCATGATAGTTGATCACACCGGTGCTGCTGTTTGGAGCCGGCTTCCTAGTCTGGGCTATCTGGTTCCTGATGTCATGGATATAGAAGAGTGGCAGGCTATTTATCAGGTGATGAGAAACATTGGGAGGACAGCATTTCCCATTTATTGTTTCTTACTGGTAGAAGGTTTTTACCATACTTCCAGCCGGTTAAATTATGCCGTGAGACTGCTGATCTTTGCCTTTTTATCACAGCTTCCTTTCCATTATGCCCTTCTTAGCCATTCAGTGATGCTGAACGTTTTTTTTACCTTATTGATCGGACTGCTTACGATATGGGGAATGGACGAGGCCGATAGACGTCTGAACGGCCGTTCGCTGCGGCCGGTGGCTTGGATTATTAAAATTGTATTTGTAACGGCCGGTGGTTATACGGCTTTTCAGCTTAAAACAGATTACGCTTATAGCGGAGTTTTGCTGATCGTGATTTTTTATCTGTTATACAGGCAACGGCTGCTTTCTCTGATTGTCGGCTATATTTCCTTTATATGGGAGGCATACTGTCTTCCGGCATTTATCTTGATCTGGTTTTATAACGGGAAACGGGGGCTAAGGATGAAGTATCTTTTTTACTTTATCTACCCTTTACATTTATCCTTGTTATATGTAATTCGGAGATATCTATTATAAATAAAAACGAAAGAGAACTGCTCCTAAGGAGGAAGTGTTATGGAATGGTCTAAAGTGTGCGCGATTATGGGCCGGGTGGGTGATAAAGAACTGAAAGCCCTGATCCAGCTCGCCAAGGAGGGGTGGAACATCGCTTTTATGGATACCGACAAGGCGGCGGCGGCAGGGATAAAAAAAGAACTGAATGATAAATATGGCATTAAAGTAAGGATTGTCAATGAAGTCAGGCAAAATGAAGATAATGGATCAGAACCAGAAGATTATGATGAATATGATATAGAAGGTTTTTTCTATAACGGCAGCTGGGAAGACGATGAAGATGTGGATATTTATCGGGGATTCCTGGAAGGGAAGTATGGCGGTATTGATTACATCATTGAAAGTACAACATGATCTAGCTTATGATCAGGAGGGAAGGTATGAAATTAATTTTTGTCGGGGCCTGTCACGAAGTAACAGGGAGCTGCACTTATCTTACGGCATGCGGGAAGCATATCTTAATTGATTACGGGATGGAACAGGGCCGGAACGTTTTTGAGAACTGCAGCCTGCCGGTTCAGGAAGCTTTGATTGATTATGTATTTCTGACCCACGCCCATGTGGATCATTCGGGCATGCTGCCATACCTTTATTCCCGGGGATTCCGGGGGAAGATCCTGACTACGAAAGCAACTGCCGATCTTTGCAGCATCATGCTGCGTGACTGTGCGCATATTCAGATGCAGGAAGCGGAATGGAAGGCCCGCAAGGCCAGCCGGAATTCCGGCTTGGAGCCTCCGGAGCCTTTGTTTACCATGGAAGACGCCGACGGCGCCATCAAGAGACTGGTTCCCTATCAGTACGGAGAAGAGGCTGAAGTATGTGATGGGATTAAGATCCGCTTTACTGATATTGGGCATTTGTTAGGCTCTTCCAGCATCGAAGTATGGCTGACGGAAGGGGATGTTACTAAGAAACTGGTCTTTTCAGGTGATATCGGCAATAAGGACCAGCCGCTGATCAACGACCCGTCTAAAACGGCGGCGGCGGACTATGTCGTTATGGAATCGACTTACGGCGACCGCTACCATGCCAAGGACCGTCTGGATTATGTGGGCGCCTTGGCGGAGATCATCCAGCAGACCTTTGATAAGGGAGGCAATGTGGTAATTCCGTCTTTTGCCGTGGGGCGGACGCAGGAGGTACTCTATTTCCTGAGGAAAATCAAGGCGGAAAAACGTATTAAAGGACATCCGGGCTTTGAAGTGTATGTGGACAGCCCGCTGGCTGTGGAAGCCACAGGTATTTTCCATAAGAATGAACTTCATTGTTTTGATGGGGAGGCAATGGAACTGGTGCAGAAAGGGATCAATCCGCTTTCTTTTCCCGGCTTGCGGTTGTCGATCACCAGTGATGAATCAAGGCTCATCAACACTGAGCCAAACCCCAAGGTGATTATATCCGCTTCGGGCATGTGCGAAGCCGGGCGGATCAGGCATCACTTGAAGCATAATCTCTGGAGACCGGAATGTATGATCCTGTTCGTGGGATATCAGGCCGCCGGAACCTTGGGACGCATGATAACGGATGGGATCCCGGCTGTTAAGCTGTTTGGCGAAACGATCGAGATCCGGGCGCAGATCAAGATCATGGCCGGACTTTCCGGGCACGCGGATAAGGAAGGGCTGTTAGAATGGATTCACGGCTTTGAAAAGAAGCCGGCCAAGGTTTTCGTGGTACATGGCGAGGACACGGTCAGCGCCGGTTTTGCGCAGTGCCTTTCGGATGAGCATGGCATCAGTGCCTATGCACCCTATAGCGGAACAAGGTTTGATCTTGCGTCCGGTGTCTTTGAATACGAAGCGGCGCCGATACCGCTACAGAAGCGGGCGAAGGCGGTTTCCGAGGTATTTGCCCGTCTTCAGGCAGCAGGCCAGCGGCTGCTGGCGGCTATCCGTAAGAATGAAGGCAGTGCCAATAAGGATCTGGCGAAGTTCGCCGATCAGATTAATTCGCTGTGTGATAAATGGGAGGGATGAAATTAAAAATAAATATTATAATATATATTAATAATAAAATAGCTAATAAGGAGATGGCAGAAATAGAGTATGAAGTATAAGATAGTTGTGCATATGAACAATATGCGTACGATAATGTTTATATTTATGTCAATTATTATATGCGTTCTTTCATTTATTTGTTTAATTAGTAATCCCGAAAGTTATTACGTTAGAACCTTTTGGTTTTTTTCAAGGAATCCGGTTGGCATAGTCGTTGGCAAAGCTTTATTTTTGGTTTGTTTTGTTTATTTTTTGTTATATACTGTCATTCTGCTAAAGAGGATGGTATCTGGCAACGCAGTCCTTGCCGCCGACAGCCGGGGCATCATAGATAATAGTTCGATCAATTCCTTAGGTGTTATTTTCTGGGATGATATCGAGGATATGTATATGGGCAGATCACGGGGAAATCGTTTCATAGAAGTAAAGCTGAAAAACGAAAAAAAATATTTGCTGACTTGTGGATGGTTTAAAAGACTGCGTCTAAAATTAAACAAATTAAGGGGTCATCAGATGATTTGTATTTCTTTATACGGTACCGATAGTTCAAACGAAGAAATACTGCCTATGCTTTTGGAAATACTTGACGAGAAAAAAGCAGAAGGAAAGCCGGAAATATAGATAGGAGATAAGCAAGATGAGCCTAGCTGATCGTATTTTTGTTAATATGTGCAGGGATATTCTGGAGAATGGGACCAGTACGGAGGGAGAGAAGGTACGACCCCGCTGGGACGACGGGACACCAGCCTATACGGTCAAGCGGTTTGGGGTGGTGAACCGGTATGATCTGGCAGCAGAGTTTCCGATCTTGACGTTACGGCGGACAGCGCTGAAAAGCGCGGTGGATGAGATGCTGTGGATATGGCAGGCTAAATCAAATAATGTCAATGATCTGCACAGTCATATCTGGGACGAGTGGGCCGCTGCCGACGGATCCATCGGTAAAGCCTACGGCTATCAGATGGGGGTGAAACACCAGTATAAAGAAGGGATGATGGATCAGGTTGACCGGGTGATATATGACTTGAAGAACCATCCTTTCAGCCGGAGAATCATTACCAATATTTACGTACATCAGGATCTTCATGCAATGAACCTGTATCCTTGTGCTTATAGCATGACTTTTAATGTAACCCAGAAAAAGGGCGCGAACCGGCTTACCTTGAACGCCGTCCTGAACCAGCGTTCTCAGGATGTGCTGGCGGCCAATAACTGGAATGTGGTACAATATGCAGTCTTGCTGCATATGATGGCGCAGGTCTGTGACATGGATGCCGGTGAGCTGCTGCATGTGATAGCCGATGCGCATATTTATGACCGTCATATACCGATCATCGAAGAGCTGATCAGCCGGGAACCCCGGCCGGCACCGGCGTTCTGGCTGAATCCGGAGATAAAGGATTTTTACTGTTTTACAAGAAACGATGTCAGGGTGGATGATTATGAGACCGGGCCGCAGGTTGAAAATATACCGATTGCGATTTGAATAGAGGGAGATGTAAACCATGAATATTATTGCGGCAGTGGATAAAAACTGGGCCATCGGGAACAAGCGGGATCTGTTGATCCGTATTCCGGCCGACCATAAGTTTTTCCGGCAGGAGACAACCGGTAAGGTGGTGGTATATGGGAGAAAGACATTGGCAACTTTTCCGCAGGCTCAGCCGCTTAAGGATCGGATCAATATCATCTTGTCCGCCAATCGGGATTTCCAAGTCAAGGATGCCACAGTGAAGCATAGTGTGGCCGAACTGCTGACGGAGTTAGAGAAATATCCTTCCGAAGCGGTTTATATTATCGGCGGGGAAAGCGTCTACCGGCAGATGCTTCCTTACTGCGATGTGGCTCATATTACGAAAATAGACCGCGCCTATGCGGCAGATGCGTATTTTCCAGATCTGGATCAAATGAAAGAATGGCAGATAACGGCAGATAGCGATGAGCAGAGCTATTTTGACATTACATATGAGTTTTTAAGATATCAACGTTTTGACGGGTAGCGGCCGGCTGATACAGTTCACAATAAATATCAGGATGTTAACGTTAAGATAAGAACAGATATTAAGTATCAATATAAGATAATATATCAATAAGGTAATAATCATTAAGAAAATCATTAAGATAATAAAAATAAAAAGGAGTATGCCATGCTAAATATCAGAACTGAACAGATTTCCGTTCCCAAGCCGCTGCCGGACAGGGATAACCCGCTGATTTTTGGGACGATTTTTACGGATCATATGTTTATTATGGATTACGTAAGCGGCCAAGGGTGGATAGACCCCCGGATCGTACCCTATGCCCCGCTTTCTTTGGAGCCGTCGGCAATGGTATTTCACTATGGCCAGGAATTATTTGAGGGCTTAAAGGCATATAAGGCGGAAGACGGAAGGATATTGCTGTTCCGTCCGGAGTGCAATGCCAAGCGATCCAATGACACCTGTGAGAGGATCTGTATTCCGACGATACCGGAGGAAGATTATGTACAGGCCATCAAGGCACTGGTCGGAATGGATGCGGCGTGGATACCGGACAAGCCGGGGACTTCCCTTTATATCAGGCCGTTTATTATTGCGACGGATCCTTTTTTAGGGGTGCGGCCTTCGGCAACTTATAAGTTTATGATTATCTTGTCGCCGGTAGGAGCTTATTATCCGGAAGGATTGAATCCGGTCAAAATATGGATCGAAGAAGAGTATGTCCGGTCAGTGCGTGGCGGGCTGGGCGAAGCCAAGGCCGGCGCCAATTATGTGGCCAGCCTGAAGGCTCAGGTAAAGGCTCATGATGAGGGTTATTCGCAGGTTTTGTGGCTGGACGGAGTTGAACGGAAATATATTGAAGAAGTCGGGGCTATGAATATCTTCTTCCGGATCCGGGATAAAGTGGTTACGCCGATGTTAAACGGCAGCATCCTGCCCGGGATTACTAGGAAAAGCTGTATTGAGTTATGTAAACTATGGGGCTATGAGGTGGAAGAACGGCGGATATCGGCAGAGGAATTATTTGTAGCTGCTCAAAACGGTGATCTGCAGGAAGTGTGGGGAACCGGAACGGCAGCAGTGATATCGCCGGTGGGTCATCTCCGTAAGGGTGATACCGTAGCGCAGATTGCCGACGGCGGCATCGGGCTCTTGACCCAGAAGCTCTATGATACCATAACCGGCATTCAGCTAGGTCGGCTCGCAGATCCGGCAGGCTGGGTGACAGCAGTATAATTAGGACTCAATTCGTCTGACGGACACCTTGGCGGACGATATTCCGATGACCTCTCCGCTATCTTTTCTGACGATAAGGCGACCGCTCCGATCAATATCAATGGCGGTCGCCTCATAATGTTTAGCCGATTCACATACTGTTATTCTATGACCCAGCAGCAGGGAACGCTCCCGATATTCTTCATAGATGGATATGTCATCTTGCCATGACGTCAATTCTAGGCATCGGTTAATTATCTCCGCCGCTAGGCGGTTCCGGTTGATGTCTCCTATATGATGTTGTCTGTGCTGATACAAGGAACCGGCAACCTGCTGTAGCTCGTCAGGAAAATCCGCCGTCTGATTATTTACATAGATGCCGATTCCGGCAACAATCCAGTCGATACATCCGCTTTCAAGATCGGTTATGGCTTCTGTTAAGATGCCGCATATCTTTTTTTCATTTAAATATATATCATTAATCCATTTTATTTCTGCCCGTTTTCCTGAGACAGCCTGAATCGCTCGGCAGACAGCGACAGCAACGGAAGTCGTTATCAGGGAAGGATCGGGAAACCCCAAAGCCTCGGTACGGAAAATAAAGCTCATGTATAGTCCGCTCCCGGACGGTGAATAGAAAGGCCGGCGGTATCTTCCTACGCCAGATGTTTGGGTATCTGCTATTATGACAGTTCCGTGTTCACCACCTTGGACAGCCATTTCCTTTGCTAGTTTATTTGTGGAATCAACAGTTTTGAATACGTGTATTTGTGTGGCAATTTCCTGATTATTTATAAACGGAAGCATGCCTGCGACAGACAATATGTTGCTACCAGACAGCAAAGTGTAACCTCTGTTATTGGCCGAACTAATACGATATCCCTCTTTCCGAAGCGAATTTACAGCCTTCCAGACCGCATTGCGGGATATGTGTAGCATTTGCGCTATTTCTTCACCTGATAGGCTTTTGCCGCAGTTCTTTTCTAAAAGCGTGAGTATGGTATTTTTAGTATTCATAATATACCTCATGCATGTCGAGAATATTTGAAAGGATCTTTGTAAGCTGCTACTGTAACAATAAAGTGTTATCGATGGGTGAATAAAGTGACATGCATTAATTATATCAGAAAAGGCTGAGATATCAAGTTCAGTATAATGTCAACCTATATATGAATAAAGGTTGACATTATTTTCTTTTTTTGATAAAATCATCCTTACGGAAACGTTATAAAGAGTTACATAACGGTTTTTGAATACAAATAATAGGAGAAAAACAAATGACAAGTAGCAATGAATCCAGGTTAAATCTTCGTATGACTGTCTATTGCGCTTTATTTACAGCGCTAATTATTATCGGAGGATACATAAGCATTCCGATTCCAATCGGGCCTGTCCCGATTGTCCTGTCCGACTTTTTTGCAATGCTGACAGGGCTTTTTCTCGGTTACCACTATGGATTAATTAGCATAGTCTTATTCCTCGTATTAGGAGCATTGGGATTACCGGTTTTTGCTGGCGGTGCGGCGGGGCTGGCCACTCTTTTAGGACCGACCGGTGGATTTTTATTTAGTTATCTGCTGATGGCCTTTTCGATCGGATATATTACAAGGAAAAAAGAAATAAAGTTAGCTACCGTTTTGATTGCCTTGATTGTAGGCAATATAATGCTGTATGCATTTGGTGTGCCGTGGCTGAAATTACAGAGCGGCTTAAACTGGCCGGTAGCGCTGACGGCCGGACTGGTTCCCTTTATCCCCGGTATCATGATCAAGATTATCGTAGCAACGACACTGGCTAAGGTTCTCCTGCCACGTTTCCGACAGATGGTACAATCTGCTACTTTGCCGCAGTCAGATGAGGCGCAGTCAGATGAGGACAACTAAATGCCGGTTTTAGAAACTAAAAACCTGACACATGTCTTTCCGGACGGCACGGCAGCGATCAAGGATATCAGCCTACGGATAAATGATGGTGAATTTGTCATTATTGCCGGCGCAAACGGATCCGGGAAAACGGTTTTTATTCGTCATCTTAACGGCCTGCTGGTTCCTTCTGCCGGCAAGGTGCTTATCGACGGAGAACCGATAAGTAAAAATATCGCGGAGACCCGCCGCAGAATCGGACTGATTTTTCAGGACTCCGACAGTCAGTTAGTCGGTCAGACCGTAGCGGAAGATGTTTCTTTTGGCCCGGAAAACCTGAATCTGCCGGTAGCCGAAGTGAAGCAGATTGTAGCGGAAACTTTAGCAATAGTGGGTCTGAGTGAGTTGTCCAGCCAGAGTCCGCATGTGCTGTCCGGGGGTCAGAAAAGAAAGCTGGCCGTGGCCGGCATCCTTGCCATGAAGCCACAGATTATTATTTTTGACGAGCCGTTTACCGGATTGGATTATCCTGGGGTTGTGCAGGTGCTGGGACAGCTTGTCCAGTTGCATAAAGCCGGCCATACCATTATTCTGGTTACTCATGAGCTGGAAAAGGTTCTTGCTCATGCCGGCAGATTAGTAATTATTCATCAAGGAGAACTTGTGGCGGATGGAAAACCGGAAGATGTGATTCACTGTTCTGAAAAATACGGCATTAGAATGCCGCTTAGAAGCGGAGAGGAGGTAAGCTTGTTGACATGGCTCAAATAAGCTTTTTTCATTACATTCATAGGGACAGTGTCCTGCATAGGATGGACGGCAGGCTGAAGCTGATATGTTTGCTGCTGGTGAGCCTGTCAGCAAGTTTTGCATCTGAGTGGCATAATTATCTGGGAGCCCTGTTTATTACTGTTATTGCCCTGATTTTGACCAAACTGCCAGTTAATGCCTTACTAAAAGAAATGAAGTTTTTTGCGGCCATTATTATTCTTGTATTTATAGCAAACGCAGTAAGCGTGCCGGGCGACCCGATTCCGAACTCTCTTCTTACAAACATTTCTGTTCAAGGTATAACGGCAGGCGGACGTTTTGCCGGGCGGCTCATCATCATCCTGATAGCCTGCATCGTCATGACCGGAACAACGCCGCTGCTTACATTGAAAAATGTGATTGAGTGGTATTTGCGTCCCGTTCCCTTTATTCCGGAGGTTCAAGTTGCGACCATGATAAATCTTACATTTGTGTTGCTGCCGGTTATATTGGACAATTATTCCGAAATGATGAGTGCTCAAAGGTCACGATGTATTCAATTGAACAGGAACCCAATCAGAAGAGTTGCGTATATTGTTTTCCCGCTTTTATCTCGAACCATCCGTCGAGCCGACGAAATCGTATATGCAATGGAAGCACGTTGCTATTGCGTAGAAAGAACAAGAGCTGTTTTTAAGACCAATAAGGTTGATTGGCTTATTATAGCGGTCTGTGTAGTAAATTTGATATATTCAGTATGTTAGGCTCGTCAGAAACCCTCCAATCGCCGCCGCTTCCGCAGTTCAACTCTTTTCACGGCGCTTTCCCATTCGCCTTTGGCACCTTCGCCGGTCAATTCGATATCATAGGGAATGGGGGCAGGCTGATCGTTGTCATCCAGTGCTACTAAAGTAATATAGGCTCTGGTCATGGGTCGCCGGGTGCCGTCCAGGGCTTCTAGATAAGCGTCCACCCGGACTTCGACAGAACTGTTGCCGACATAGGTGACATGGCCGGCTACGACAACGAGTTGATTCAGATAAGCCGGGCTTTTGAACTGTAGATGATCGATGGCGGCGGTAGTCACTTTCATCCCGGTATGGCGTCTGGCGGTAATGCCGCCGACTTCATCGATCCAAGCAATCAGTTTACCGCCAAACAGTCGTCCTTCACCGTTAATGTCTTCATAACGCAGGAAATGGACTTGCTCGGTACGGGATTCTTCTGGTAGTTTTCGGGTTCTCATAGGTTCTCCTTTAGGTTATTGTGTTAATAAATCAGCAGGAAATAGAAAGTAGATCTATTTCCGCCAGTTTGGCTTGGTAATTATTTGAAGCATTAAAATCATATCATAAAAATGTTTTCATAGAAAGTAAATTATGATATGATAGGGAAGAATATTCGACAGTTTGTTACTGCTTCAGCATATATTAGTAAACATTTAAGAAAGGCGGAGATAAATTGAACAAGCATAGTCAAAACAGTCCAGAAATCATGCTGGGTAATGCCGCGATTGCCAGAGGGGCATATGAAGCAGGGGTAAAGGTATCCGCAGCTTATCCGGGCACTCCCAGCACAGAGATCAGTGAAAATATTATCCGGTACAAGGATGAACTATATGCCGAGTGGTCGCCCAATGAAAAGGTGGCGATGGAAGTGGCTATCGGGGCTTCCATCAGCGGCGTTCGTGCCTTGGTATCGATGAAGCATGTAGGGGTAAACGTGGCGTCTGATCCGCTTTTTACCGTTTCTTACTGTGGCGTGAACGGCGGTTTGGTGCTTGTCGCTGCCGATGACCCGGGCATTTACAGTTCCCAGAACGAACAGGATACCCGGATGGTAGCCAGGGCGGCGATGGTTCCGGTGCTGGAGCCTTCCGATAGTGAAGAAGCCAGGGTCTATACGAAACGGGCTTTTGAGCTGTCAGAAGCGTACGATACGCCGGTTATCGTGCGTACCACGACCCGCCTAGCCCACTCCCAAGGTTTTGTCTACCCGGAAGAACGGCAGGAGATAGCTGACCGGCCTTATGCCAGAAACATTGCCAAATACGTGATGATGCCAGGCAATGCGATCCGGCGTCATATATTTGTCGAGGAGCGACTGAAAAGAATGGCGGAGGATGCCAATGAGCTGGATCTTAACCGTGTGGAATATGCCGATAAGAAGATCGGTATCATTACCAGCGGCATACCCTACCAGTATGTAAAAGAAGCCCTTCCCCAAGCTTCGGTACTGAAGCTTGGCCTTGTCCATCCGCTGCCCCGTAAGCTGATTGAAGAGTTTGCCGCTCAAGTGGAGAAGCTGTACATCGTCGAGGAACTGGAGCCGGTCATTGAAGAACAGGTCAGGTCCTGGGGTATAGTGGCCGTCGGCAAAGATATCTTCACCGTTCAGGGCGAGTACAGTGCACAGATGATAAGGAGCGCGCTGCTGGGTGAAGAGTCGGAAACAGACGAGCCGGAAGCCGTACCGGCCAGGCCGCCGATCCTCTGTCCGGGCTGTCCCCATCGGAGCACCTATGCGGTCTTAAAGAAGCTTAAACTGCACGGAGCCGGTGATATCGGCTGTTATACGCTGGGCGCCGTCGCGCCGCTAAATGTAGTGGATACTACCATATGTATGGGAGCCAGTATTTCTACCCTGCACGGCATGGAAAAAGCCAAAGGGAAGGAATACATAAAGGACTGGGTGGCGATCATCGGTGATTCAACTTTTCTGCATACGGGCATCAATTCCCTGATGAACATGGTTTATAATAATTCAACCGGTACGGTACTTATCTTGGACAATTCCACCACCGGCATGACCGGACACCAGCACCATGCGGCAACCGGCAAGACTTTGACAGGTGATGTCACCTACATGATCAACATTGCCGCCTTATGCCGTTCACTTGGCATCGAACATGTCTATGAAGTGGATGCCTTTGACGTTACCGAGCTGGAGAAGACGATCAAGCGGGAAGTCGCCAGAGAAGCGGTCTCGGTCATTATCGCCCAGTCTCCCTGTGCTTTGTTAAAGGATTTCGTCCCGAAAGGGAAATGTCAGGTAGATAAGGACAGCTGCAAAAAGTGCGGCATGTGCCTAGCGCCTGGCTGTCCGGCGATGCGAAAGGCGGAAGACGGCACCGTGGAAATAGACGAGGTCATGTGCAACGGCTGCGGCCTATGTATGAGCAGCTGTAAGTTCGGAGCCATTGCCCGCCTTTGATATCGTAGTGCGCGGAGCGTGGGGTATGGGGCGGAGCCCCATTCCTTATCTTTACTTTAGTGAGCGTAGCGTGGCTTGGCCGCGCGGAGCGTGGGGTATGGGGCGGAGCCCCATTATAAATAAAAACAGGAGAACGTGATATATGGAAACAAAGAATATAATGATAGTAGGCGTAGGCGGCCAAGGAACCCTGCTGACCAGCCGCATACTGGGAGGCATTACCAAGGCGGCGGGCTATGACGTGAAGATATCGGAAGTCCACGGCATGGCGCAGCGCGGCGGCAGCGTGGTGACCTATGTCCGTTACGGAGACAAGGTGGCGGAGCCGATCGTCGAGGAAGGACAAGCCGATATCCTGATTGCCTTTGAACGCCTAGAGGCTTTGCGTTATGTTCATTTCTTAAAAAGGGGCGGGGTGCTGATTGTCAATGACCAGCGGATGGATCCGATGACGGTAGTGACCGGCATGGCGGAATATCCGGCGGATATTATCGACAGATTAAAGGCAAAACGCGCCGTCGTAACCGTGGATGCCATGGCAGAAGCAAAGAAGCTGGGTAACTCCCGGGTATTTAACACGATCGTGATCGGTCTTGCCGCCAAAAGCATGGAGTTTAAAAAGGAAGATTGGATGCAGGTGATCGAACAGACGGTTCCGGCCAAGACAATCGCCATTAATCAAAAGGCTTTTGAAACAGGGTACAGTCTCTGATTAAAAACTTAAAACGAATCAGATGTCAGTCAATAGAATAAGAGAGAAGGAGCAGATAAAATGATCTGGAATGAAGCAAAAGAATGCATGAGCCGTGATGAAATGACAGCTTTGCAGAGCAAACGGCTGGCCAAAACGGTCAACAGGGTCTATCACAATGTCGAGTATTACCGTAAAAAGATGCAGGCGGCAGGGATTGAGCCGGGAGATATCACCGGTATTGAAGACTTACATAAGCTGCCTTACACCACCAAGGACGACCTGCGGGACACCTACCCCTTCGGTCTGTTCGCCGCACCGCAGCAAGAGATCGTCCGTATCCACGCTTCCAGCGGAACAACTGGAAAAGCCACTGTAGTAGGCTATACCAGAAAAGATATTGATGTCTGGTCTGAATGTGTGGCTAGGGCGTTGACGATGGCTGGTGTCGGCAAAGGCGATACGATCCAGGTGGCATACGGCTATGGTCTGTTTACCGGCGGCCTTGGCGCACATTATGGAGCGGAGCATCTGGGAGCCACCGTGGTTCCGATGTCTACTGGAAATACGAAGAGACTGACGACCATGATGGAGGACTTTGGAGTAACCGCCATCGCCTGCACCCCCTCTTATCTGCTGCACATCGCAGAGACCTTAGAGGCGGAAGGGAACTTGGGTAATATCAAATTGAAAGCGGCCATCTGCGGCGCTGAGCCGTGGACCGAAGCGATGCGCCTTCAGATAGAGGAAAAACTCAACATCAATGCTCATGACATATACGGCCTGTCGGAAATCATGGGTCCCGGAGTGGCCTGTGACTGCACATATCATAGCGGGCTGCATGTATATGAAGATCATTTCCTGCCGGAGATTATCTCCCCAGAAACATTAATGCCGATTGCCGCCGGAGAAACCGGTGAACTGGTATTTACGACCTTGACCAAAGAAGGAATACCGCTGATCCGTTACCGCACCAAAGACCTGACCAGTATTAACTATGATGTTTGTGAATGTGGGCGCACCCTATCCCGGATCAGCCGCTTTAAAGGCCGCTCCGACGACATGCTGATTATCCGCGGCGTTAACGTCTTTCCCTCCCAGGTGGAAGCTGCCCTGCTGGAAATGGGAGAAACCTCGCCTCACTACATTATGATAGTAGACCGCGTCAACAATCTGGACATCTTGGAAGTACATGTTGAAGTCGAGGAACATTTTTTCTCCGATGAGATCAGGAAACTGGAAGACCTGACCCGCAAGATCGAGCGCACTATCCAGGAAGCCATCGGACTGGCGGTAAAAGTTAAACTCGTAGAACCGAGGACTATTGAAAGAAGCATGGGTAAAGCGGTGCGCGTCGTTGATAAGCGTAAGCTCATATAATATAACAGACAAAACATTGTCGGCAACTTTAAACCCCATTTCAAGAAACGGCCATGTAAGGCGTTTTACGAAAAATATATAAGAAAATAAAGAAAGGAAACCCATGAAACAATTATCGGTTTTTTTAGAAAACAGGGAAGGCAGGCTTTCCGACGTTCTGCGCATCTTAACGGAGAAGAATATCAATATCCTGTCCTTAAGTCTGGCTGATACCAGCGAATACGGTATGCTCCGCCTTTTGGTATCCGATCCGCAGGCGGGAAAGGACGCGCTGCGGGAGAATGAGCTGTCCGCCACTTTAACGGAAATACTGGCGGTTAAAATGCCGCATCAAGTAGGGGCGCTGGAAAAAATCCTGACGGTTCTTTGCAATGCCGGGATTAACATAGAGTATATGTATGCCTTGTGTACCGGGACAGATGAAGCGGCCTTGGCGATCAAGACTTCGGATCCGGAAGTGGCGACAAGCGTGCTGGAACGGGCTGGGGTGGAGTTTTTTGGATAGGATCGTATATTCTAGGTCATCGTATGCCCGGGCCTCATCGGCTCCGGTTATGGCTCCCGAAAATAAGTGCCGCTAAGTTTCCCGCGCCATCACTGTTTTTTGGCTGGCGGGAACTAAGCGGCATTTATTTACTAATTTTAGCGAAAACAGCTTGCAGCGAAAATAATACTAATTCAGGGTCACCGCATTTACTTTACTCACTCGCAAAGAGAACTCTTTCTAAGAAAGATGAGTCCCAACCAGCAAGTTTCTGTAAGTTTTTCAAACTCATGCCACCATAAACTTGTTTTTTCAAATGTTCTAAGGCGAGT
>DBDG01000059.1 GCA_002293475.1 Lachnospiraceae bacterium UBA938 | reverse complement strand
ATTTGGTGTCTCTGTGTGGCATTACCATCAGGCACTGGCCGACTGTGCCCGCAGAAGAAAACTTCTTCTTGGTTAGCCTGCCGTTTTCTTTGATAAAGGTTATACTAAATATCCGGAACGACACAAACTCATAACCGCTTATAATTCCGGCAATCAGATGCCCGGCTTCATGTATCAGTACCTGAACTGCAAAGTCGAAATAGAGTGTTAAGAAAAGTAAAAACAATTCCGGTAATCCGAATGTTATTCCCTCGCCGATAAATAAGATAGCAAAGGTGCCGCCTAACAAAACACCTACAGGTACATTGATCAAGAAGCGAAGACGTTTGCTTCTTTTGTTGCTATCTGTATTTTTTTCTCTTTCATAGTTTATTTAACTGATCCTTTGTTTTTATTGGCTCTTTTATAATTATAACTTTGCAATATTTTCAATTTCCAGCGAGCAGGTCAGCGCCGCTGCCGCCGTATTCAGGCCATGTGTCTCATTAATCGCCTCCATGATTGCGTTGCGGCTTTCTCTGGCAGCAACAATAAAGATAATCTCCTTCTCGGCCTGAAGGCTGATGCCGTAGAACTGCATGGTATCTTCGTGGCCGCCCGCCCACCGGGAACGGACTACCGTACCCCCTCTGGCTCCGGCACTCCTAGCTGTATCCATTACATCATCCGTATTTCCCTGATTTACCACGACAATTATCAGGCTGTCATTTCCGCTCTGTTTCATTATTCCGCCTCCATTTCCATTTTCTTCCGGTGTCAGCCGTTTTTCAAACAGTTTGCCGGCGGCCAGATTGGTAATCCCTGACAGCGGCATATCGAATACAATGCCCTTGGCATCCAAGTCCCGGTATAAATTTTCCTGTAACTGATACATAAGCCGGTTTACATTACTGTCGCATCCCATGCTGATCAAGATGTCCCGCTCCGAGGTGCCAAAACCCAGAGCATCCAGTAAGTCGGAAGACGCCGTTCCCTGTCCGACGCTCTGAAAATTACAGACCACTCTGTACTCCGCAAAAAGCCTGGCAACAGCTGTCCCCTGTCCCCGCTCGACAAATGCCATAACCAGCTTTATGCCTTCTGTTTTTTCCGCCATGACGTTTCCCTTTCCATATCTATACTCATCTATACTCATCTTTACTTATCTATACTTATCTATACTTATCTATACTTATCTATACTCATCTATACTCATCTATACTCATCTATACTCATCTATACTTATCTATACTTATCTATTCTATACTGATTATACTTACATATACTATCTCTGCAATAGTGATACACATATCTATATAGCGATATATATCAAGGTTTTATAATATTCGCTCTTATAATATTCGCTGGTGTAAGATGGGTACTTACCGACCGGTCAGTCAAAATAAATAATAACATCTTCCGACGGTTCCATCCCGGCTGCTGACGGCACTCCTTCCGGTTCCGTCTGCTCGGCCAGACGCCGTTTCTCAAGCCAGTGCCTGATCCTGCTGGTTAGCCCCAGCATCTGGATGGTCAGTAGCGGCGTCATGGCCACCATCGCCACGATGCCGAAAGCATCGGTCATAATATTGCCGCCGACCGCCTGACAGGCTCCTACCGCCAATGGCAGTAGAAAGGTCGCCGTCATCGGGCCGCTGGCAACGCCGCCGGAGTCAAACGCGATACCGGTAAATATCTGCGGGACAAAAAAGGTCATAATTAGGGAAATCGCATAGCCCGGTATCAGGAACCACATAATATTCAGCCCGGTCAGGATCCGGAGCATGGCAATCCCGGCCGACACCGCGATACCGATGGACAGGCTCTGGCCGATGGCTTTCTGAGATATGGAACCGTTGGTGATCTCCTCCACCTGCTTGGTCAGTACCTGCACGGCCGGCTCCGCTCGGACAATAAAATACCCGATGAGCATTCCGATCGGCAGCAATAGCCACTTATGCCTGTCCCCGGCTATTTCCGCGCCGATATTCTGTCCAGCCGGCATAAAGCCCACATTGACACCGGTCAAAAACAGCACAAGGCCGACATATGTATAGATAAAACCGGCAACAATCCGGATCAGCTGCCGATGATGAAATCTCTTGGCGATGAACTGGAATATCAGGAACAACAGCACAATAGGGATTAATGCCAAAGCCACTTCCCGTGCGTAAACCGGGATTGCTTTCAGGAACTCCGCACCCGCTTCCTTCGTCGTATTAAGCTCCACCATAGACACCGGCGTATAGGTCGCTTCTTCTGGCCGGTACAAGATCCCTAGGATCATGACGGATAGGATCGGTCCGATGCTGCATAAGGCAATCAGGCCAAAACTGTCGCTCCGGGAGTTCTTATCGCTTCGCACGGCAGCCATACCGATACCGAGCGCCATGATGAAGGGCACGGTAATCGGACCGGTCGTTACCCCGCCTGAATCAAAGGAAACCGCCACAAAGGCATTGGGGGTAAAATAAGATAAGATAAAGATAATAGCGTAAAAGAAAAATAAAGTATAGGATAACGGTATCTTTAACAACATACGTAATTCGGCAATAATTAGAAAAAATCCCACCCCGGCTGCTACCGTCAGGATCAGGATCATATTATCAAGGGACTCAACCTGCTCGGCCAAGACCTGAAGATCCGGCTCCGCAATAGTAATCAGAAAGCCCAAGATGAAGCATACTGCCAGTGACACGGTGATTTTCTTGGTTTTGCTCATCTGGACGCCGATTCCTTCCCCCATCGGGATCATCGCCATATCCGCTCCCAAAGTGAAGAAGCCCATCCCCAAGATCAGCATGGCGGCACCGATCAAGAATAGCAGCAGCGTGGCCGGTGTCAGCGGTGCGATCGTCATACTGAGAAACATAACAATGACAGTAATCGGCAGTACCGATAGTACCGATTCATGTACTTTCTCTCTTAACAGTTCGTGAAATCTCAATAAAACTCTCCTTTGCTCTTTTATAGTCTTTATCATACTATAATAAAACTATTGTTTCAACCATTATTGATTTGGGTTGATCGGATCATTAACTTTATATTATAAATGATTTTCACGGCCTTAAGACTGCCGTTACTATGCTATGAGGGGCAATCCGCAAGGGCAGGCAGGCCGTTTCTTCCCGGAGAACCAGCTCTGCCGGTATGTCCGTCCGGTTAAGCATGACAGCCGTCCGGCTGCCGTCGGGATTGACGAAGGCCACGGTTTCGATCCTGTCTGTGTACGAGGAGGTCAGGATCTGCCGGGCGCCTTTTAAGATATATCTGCTGAAATGCCCTATATAATAATAGCTCAGGTGCTTTTCCACGCCGCCTTTGCCGTCGGCCATCATCGGAGCCGCGCAGAAATTGCCCACATGGTTGGGGCCGCCGTTTTCATCCAACAGCAGATTCCAGTCCAAGATAGCATTACAGCCAGCCTTTAGGTTGCCGAGGATATCATGGGCATACATTTCCGCCTTCTGCACTTCGCCGCTATCCGCAAACCGGGAATATTCCACACAGCCTTCCGTAAAGAATATCTTGAGTTCCGGATAGACTTTCCGTACTGCCCGGATGGCATCAAAGTGATCGCCGGTATACCAATGCACGGAAGCCCCTGCCACTTGTTCCCGGCAGCCTTCAACTTGAAAAGTATCCCGTATTCTATGATATAAGCCTTCTTTGTTGTGATCCCAGATAAAGATGCCGATGTCATCCAAGCCAGCTCTTTTGAAGGCCGGCGCAAGGAAACGGGCCACAAAATCCCCTTCCTCCCGAGCCGAATAAATACAGGAATCCCAGGTCTGGACTGCCTGCGGCTCATTCTGGACATTAACATACCGGATAAATATGCCACGTTTCCGGTACTCTTTTATAAAGCGCACGAAGTAGGCTGCCCAGCTTTCCTTGTATTCTTCCAGCAGGCTGCCGCCATGGTTCATATCCCGGTTGCTTTTCATAAATGCCGGCGGCGACCAAGGGGCACATAGCCAGTCAATCTGGCCGGCGGCCTGGCGCAGCGCCTGATGCAGCAGGGGGAGGATTTCCTTTTCGTCGTGGCTTATGTTGAAAGTTTTCAGCTCTTTATCGCCTTCTTCGATATATGTGTAATTACCTAGGCTGAAGTCACAGCTATGGATCGGTATCCTTCCCATGTTATATCTTAGCCCACGCTCCGAATAATATCCTTCCGTCACGGTGTTTTGCCCGGCTTCAGAAAGCGCGGCATAACAATGTGCCGCCGCTTCCGTAACAGCACCGCCGAAGCCGTGGATTTCCTGCTCCCTGATATCCGGAAACAGGTTGATGACGTGCATATATTCTTCGATATTAAGTGTCTGGGCTGATGCTTCTTCCCACCGTTTTCCTGAATCCAGACTGGTTGTAATTATTGATGCTTGCATTGTGCGTCTCCTATTCTATTTTTATTTTTATTGCTATAGCCTTCCCTTCCCTTATTTCTGTGGCCAAACTATGCCCCAGGACTCCTTGCTTGACGATGTGGGTTCCTTTATCACGGAAGGTCATCTCTATATCCTGGATCTGATAGTTTCCGGGGATGTAGTCTTTTCTTTCGGCAAACTCATAGCTTACCTTTGTCCGGCCCAGGAAAGCCGCTTCAACCTTGCGGTCTTCACCAATCAGGATGCGGGGGAGGCAGGGCGCGAAGGTGAGACTCAGGCTGCCGTTTGCTTCCTTGAATATCTCATCGCCAAACATCATGATTTTCCACATCTGCAGGAATTCGGCGGTGGAACCGCTGAGCCGGGCTACGAAACCACGGCCATGCAGCGTCCGGTCAGGGTTGGCGGAACTGGCAATGAAAGAGGAATTCTCCCATATGCTTCTTCCATAAACCGCCGGATCCAGAAAAGGAATGACGGTGTTGACAAAATCCGCGAGATATTGCTGATATAGCTTACATTTCAGCAGTTCTAGCAGGTACTTATATTCCATATGCAGCCATATCGATTCGTTTTCCAGCCAGCCGGGGGTGAATACCTTTACCCGCCCCAGTTCATAGGACGCATCTTTTAAGGAGGCGTTTACCTTGTACATTTTCAGCTTTTCATCATATAACTCACTGGACTTCACCGCCGCGGCCAGTTTGCTTTTCTCCTGTCTGGAGCCGGGAAGCTTCAGATGGCGGACGGCTCCCTCCAGAAAGGCCGGGAGCGGGACAGGCTTAAAATAAAGCGGGTTGATCTCGCCCTTGGCTTCGGTATATTCGGTCATTTCATAGGCAAAGTAAGTCGGATATCGTTCTCCCGTCATCTGTCTGGCCCGCTGAATGCCGTGGTCAACCGCCTCTTTTAGATGGGCGAGGATAGCGGCCGCCTGTTCTTTAGCCATGGAAGTCTTTATGCCGCTGATGCCCTGAAAAGTTTCCCGCCAGTATTTTTCCTTGTCATCATTACGTTTGCTCCAGATGATGAGGAGTTCCTGGGCAGACTGCTTATCCATGCCGGCCAGCGCTGTCCGGTCCATCGCCTGGAGCAGAAGCGCCACTTCCTGGGTCAGCCGAAGCGGGCCGGGGCAGCTGTCCAGAGCGGCGATGACAAAATCCAGGGTCCGGGATAGTTCGCAGGTTTCGGCCATGCTGGAACCGAACATGGCCGGAAGGCCGTTGAGGGCATCATACCAGCCCGGCCGGCCGCCTTCCATCTCTATGCCCATACCGTAAGCATCAAGGGCAGCATATTTGGTGGCACAGAGCATAAGCAGCTTTTCCAGCAGGGTTACCTTGATAATATTGCCGCGGCCGAAATCGGCGCGCAGATGTTTATCCGCGGCAGTGACCTTCTTGCCTTCATCCAGGAAACGGTATTGGCGTATGCCGTTATCCGTTTTTACATAGCGCTTGCGGCGGGGCAGGATCGGTATCTGGGTACGGTAATAGGTATACTCTTCGGCGGTCAGCAGTTCTTGTTTTTGGTCGGGATACAAGGAAAGATAGGCTTCAACAAGATCCAGACAGTATGTCCAGTGGTCGGACCAGTAGCCCTCGCCGAACTCGGCACTGCTTTCCTCCTCGGACGCTTCCATGATCCTGGCAAAGTAAATATCCCTTTCATCGGCCGGTAACATGGTATCCAGCTTCCGGTAGAGGGCGCCCGGCGTAAAGGGCAGGGACAGGCTTTGCTGCAGCTCCTCTTTTTGCTCTTGGGTCAGCGGATCCAAGATATTTTCACATTTTTCTTCCGCCAGACCGAAGGTCACTCTTTCTACCGCGAGGGGATTGTAGCCGTCAAGCTGGATCAAGCTATAAAAGCGCCGGATATTTTCTTTTTGGACGATTGGGGTAAAGAAATTATCCATCCGGCGGTTCTGACATATATCCCGGTAATTGCCGTTCCCCTGGGAATAAAATTCCGGCAGCATCCGGAAATTATTGTAATCCCTTTCCAGATCGCCGTGCTTGCGGGAATAGACATAAAAAACCTTGCCACCCGGCAGCAAAATAGGAGCGCCGCCGCGCAGCGTGTTGTCCATGTAGGTATAGCGGCAATATTCATCGAAGTCCGGGCTGGCCGTCTTGGTGGCGACAGCCTCACATAATTCTTGCGTCAGCCGGTCGGCCGCCGCGGCTTTGGCCTCAAAATACGCCTTGGCGGGCTTGCGGTCCAGAAAGCCCGCCAGGTCCTTACTGTCCTTCACCTGACCGTACAGTTCGTAAAAGGTCAGTTCTTCCCCGCCGGCAATCTGCCGTTTTACCCCGAAAAAGCAGCAAGGGAACTGGTTTTCACAGCATCCGT
Source organism: Lachnospiraceae bacterium UBA938 (assembly GCA_002293475.1). Lineage (GTDB taxonomy): Bacteria > Bacillota > Clostridia > Lachnospirales > Lachnospiraceae > UBA935. The sequence goes on along the minus strand of DBDG01000059.1, from coordinate 115,800 downwards.
CCTCACAAAACAGGCCGTCCGTACCCTTGGCGCGGAAGCCTTCGGCGTTCTGTAGTGACGTATCATAAGAAAACACGGCCGCCGGATCAGTAGTCCAAGACATGGCGGCTCCATCCGCCATAACCGCATAACCAAAATTCCCGCCGCTTACCGCGGTGACCGCCGCCTCATCCTTGATGCTTGCCCTAGCCCGGAACAAAGGCCAGCCGGCAGGGCTTTGTTCTGCCCGCATCCATGCCTTTATCGTCTGTCCCATGTTTTTGAGGGCGGCCATATCCACGCCGTACGGTACCAGTGCCGCCATGCCGTCCAGCACTTCCAGCTCCATGCTGTCCGTGCCGGTATTCCGGATGGTCACCTTTCTGATCAAGCCGCCAAAAGTCTCGCCCGGCAGGATGTAGTAGCATATTGTCGTCCGGATGCCGCCTTCTATGTTGTTTTCTTCTATTTCCAAGGTGTTTTGGGATATCTTCATGGCATGGGGCTGACCGGCGTCACCAAACAGCTCCCGGTACACCCCGTTAATGCGGCAAAAGGTACGAAAGCCCAAAAATCTAACATTGCGGTATGCCTGATGGGCCGGGTAAAACTCCATGATGGCATGGTCTTTATCTTCCAGTCCGAAGCTGGCGACTGCCTGCCCCCTGTTCACGTAACAGCACCAGGCCGGCACTCCCTTTATTCCGCTTATGCCCGGAAGAAAGCTGGAAAACTCCGGCTTCCTAGCATAGTTTTCGATGCAAAAATACTGATGACTATCCATATGTCATTATCCCCCAAAGCTTATTTATTCGTTTTATGTAACATGTTCTTACGGTACTCTGTCGGCGAAACGCCGCATACGATTTTAAATGTCTTCATAAAATGTTTTTCGTTTTCATATCCGATCTTCTGGCTGATCTCATGGATCTTAAGATCGGTAGTTTCCAGCAGTATCCTTGCTTCCTTAATCCTCAGCTCTTTGATGTAATCGACAAACTTGCTGCCGGTATAGAGCTTGAACGTATGAGAGAACAGGGAGTAGTTCATGGATATCGCATTGGATACCACTGCCATATTAAGGTCGGTATTATAGTTTTCATGGATATATAGGACTGCCTGCTTGATTTTCTGCTTGTTCCGATAATCGTCATAATCCCTCCAGAGCTTCTCACTCAGCCGGTCCAGCCATTGATTCAGCGACTGCTCCAGCTTTTCCGCACAGTCATGAACATACAGCGGGCCAAACAGATCCGCCGTGTCCGGCTGCATCTCCAGAACAGTACCGTACATTTCCTGTAAGAGCTGCAATAAAAGCCGGATGCTTTTTTCCATAACCGCTGCCGGATAGCTGCCCCGGCGGCCTTGATAAAAGATTTCGCTGATGTAGCGTCTGGCGGCTTTTTCCTGACTGCTTCCCATCTGCTGGACGGTCAGGTGGATGTCCTTATCCGGGATATCCGCTTCTCCGGTGCCTTCCGAAGGTTTATAAATAATCACCCTTTTATCCCGCCAAAAGGCTTCCTGCCTAGCGTCGGCAGCTTCCTGAAAGGCTGTTTTCAGTTCTCTTAAACCGCAGTGGCGGGGGCTGATGCCCACATATCTGCCCTGAAGCAGCTGCTCCCACACGTCCGGCTCATCGTTTGCTTCGATGATATACAGCTCATGTGCTCCCACATCACTCAGATAAATATGGTGCTCACCGGAAGCCGCGATGCCTTTAGTATTGTTGGTACAGCATACGACATATTCCGCCGCGAAAAACCATTCCCCGTACTGACTGACCAAGATATCGGTTTCGGCAGCTGTCATAAGATCGTTTAACATCCAGTACTTAAGCTGCTGGTAGCCAATGCTGATATGTCCCTGTTCGGTGGCGTTCTTTTGGCTGATTTCCTCTTCAAGCCGCCCTAGCAGCCGGACCAGGACGTCGCGTTCGATCGGTTTTAAGATATATTCCCTTGCCCCGGCACGTAACATTTCTACCGCGTAATTAAATTCGTCATAACCGCTGACAGCAATCATTACCGGCGGCGCCGCCAGCTTTCGGAGTTCTTTTACCAAGGTAAGTCCGTCCATTTTCGGCATGCGGATATCGGTAAATACGACATCAAACTGCTGACCGGCAATAAGCTCCATGGCCGCTTCTCCGTTGGCCGCTTCTCCTATCTCGGCGACCGGGATGCCAGAGCGGCGGATCATTGAGACAATGCCTTGCCGGATCAATTTTTCATCTTCCACAACCAGAATCTTATTCATATCAGCCCCCTCTCAATGTGACCGTGACCGGTATCCTGATGATGATTTTCGTATAAAGGCCCAGCTGGGAACATATCCTGAGACCGTATTCTTCTCCGTATCCGATCTGGATCCGGTCCTGAACGTTCTTAAGGCCGATGCCGTTTCCGGCGCCGCCGGAGGTTTCGACCGTACCATTTATCTTAAAATCAAGCCGGCTCACTTCTTCCTCGCTCATGCCTTTCCCCATATCAGTTATCTCAATCACGCAGTCGTCGCCGTCCCTGAGCCCTTTGATATATATGCTGGTATCTTCCGCCAGCTGTTCTAGACCGTGATAAATCGCGTTTTCAATGATGGGCTGGAGGGACATCTTCGGCACCCGCTGGCAAATGATGTCTTCCGGCACATTTACTGCCAAGCCGATCTCGTAATCAAAACGAAGATTGATCAGCTTAAGGTAATTCTTGATATAGTCCAGTTCATCCGCGACCGACACATAATCATCACTCCAGCGCATACTGTAACGGAGCAGCTTACCTAGGGCAGTTATGGCATCTGAGATGGCATATTTTTCATCTATTTCCGCCATCATCTTGATTGATTCTAGGACATTATAGATAAAGTGGGCATTGATTTGATTCTGTAAGGCCCTGATCTCGGAATTGCGGGCTAGGATCTCCCGGTTTACATTGTCCGCCATCAGCTGCTTGATCCGCGTCAGCATCGTATTGATCTGGGTTCCCAGCTCACCCATCTCGTCCGTCCCGCAGCCGGTGATCACCACGTCGAGATCACCCTTCTGCACTTCCCTGATCGAGTGGAGAATATCATAAAACTGATGCAGCAGGCCCTTGACGATGAGGTTGATGATAAAGATCAGGATGACCACAATGACCATGGCAACGGCAATGAACATGAGCCGCAGGCGGCCGACGCTGCCCAGCTCTGCCTGCATGCTGTCAAAACACACCAATACGCCGTTCATCTCGGCGACCGGCTTGATGCCTACAATAACCGGCCGGTTCTTAATTCTGGTGTAGAAAACGGCTTCTTCCCTATTCTGCCATGTGGCCTTGATATCCGGGTCGCTGATATAAAAATCCAGATCGGCATTATTACTGCTGTCCATGCTGTCATCAAAATAAACCGTCCCGTCTTCGTCCGCAAAAAACCCGAAGGTCCCCTGCTCCGGATCATAAATTACCGGAAACATGGTTTCCATATACATGGCTGCTTCCATGATGCCGATCTGCCCTTCTTTAATATCCGTCACCGGCATTACCAGTGACATGATTTTCTTATTGCGGTTGACAGCCTCCGCGTCAAATAGCGTATCATAATAATCAAACTTCCAGCCGGGCTCCATATCCTCCCTGCCGCCGCCTGCTTTTGCTGCCCACTTGAGGCGGCGCATCCGCTCAGTGCGGTACAGGATCGGCATCATTTCCTGCATATCGGGGCTGTCGGCATAGACACGGATCTGATAAAGATATGGATTATTATTCAGCATACGCTCCAGTAATATAATGTTTTCATTATAAAAATCCATGAGCTCCAGAGGCATGATCTGCTGACCGTTCTTCACCGCTTTCAGATGGTTCCGCAAGCCGGCATCACTGAGAAAGAACTGTGAGGACATATTGATGGCATCAATGTTTTTAACAATCTGGTCATAACTCTTTTCCATCCGATAGGCCATGGCATCCAGACGGCGGTTTACGGCATTTTCTTCCATGCCTCTAAATAATAACAGGGAAAAAGCCAATATCGGCAGCAAGACAAACAAGATGATCACGATGGTAAATTTCACATTTAACCGCAGCTTTTTAAATTGTGATCTGAACTGATCCATGAAACTGTCAACCTCCCCATGCCATACAGACTAGATCGTGACATCCAATCCCAGCTTGGCCTTGGCCGCCTTCATCTGTCGGGTACACTCTGTCATCACGCCATCATGGCCCAGATGGCGGCGCTCCTTTATAAAATCATCAAATAGCCGGTCGAACTCCGCTTCCGTGGGAGCCAGCAGCAGTCGGGGCAGCACAGTGCTCCATAATAACTGGATCTGCCGGTTTGCTTCCCCCTCGGGAGAATTGCTGTCAAAATTAATCTCATACTGGCCCAGGTATCTGGTATAGGGATAGGTCCATTCCAGCAGCTGGCCGGTCGGCGGCTCTAGCGGCGGCAGCCACGGAAGCTGCGTCACATTATCCTGAAGCATCCAATAAGCGTTATTACCGCCATAGATGTAGTTGTACTCGGTCTGGTCGGTATTCATCAGCCGGGACACTTCTTCCCTGAGACAGGGTTTGCCGTCCACGATGTCATAGGTCTGGCCTTCGATGCCGAGATAGGTCATTTTCTGGCCTTCCTCGCTCATCAGATAAGTCAGGAAGCGCATCGCCCGCTCCGGATCCCGGCAGTTGCGGGAAATCAAGGTCACTGTCCAGCCGTTAATACCGGCCCCCGGCAGAATATGGTCAGAACCATGGGAATCCTTCGGTCCGTCAACCGCGACATATATCTGCTGCGGATTCCGAGCATAAAGCAGTTTTTGCTCTTCCTCGATATCGGTACGCTGATAGATCATGCAGAAATACCGGCCTTCTGCCATTTTTTCCCGCATCTGCATCCGCTGATCGATAAAAATATCCTCTTTAAGATAGCCTTCTTCACCCAGCTGCCGAAATACTTTCAGCCAGCTTATGTATTCCGGATCGGAGTAGCGGTCATAGTAGACCCCGTCTTTTTCAAAGGGAACTGCCAAGAAATTCTGGAGATGCAGGTCAAAAGAAATACAGCCGGTTTCATTAAATTCATGGGCTCCGATGGGAATCAGCGGCTTGCCTTCTACTAATGGGAAGCTTTCCGCCGCAGCCTTTACCGCGGCGGCAAATCCTTCGGGAGTCGTCATGTCAGGGCTGCCGATGGCTTCATAGATGTCCTTCCTGACTAGAAATGTCTGCTGCGAACCGATGTTATCATATTCTTCATAGTCGGATGGCCGGTAAAAAGAATTGGGGTAGCAGTAGATATTGCCGTCCTCCCTGGTATACCAGTCAATGACTGTGCCATCCGCCACTTCCCAGAAATACGGCTCATATTCGTCAGCCAGCTCATTCAGCGCATACACCATATCCTGGCCGATCATTTCATCCACCTGGGTTTCCCACCAGCCGAGCGTGATGAGATCCGGCAACGCATCCGAAGCAATCAGGGAATTGAATTTTTCCGTCTCACTGCCCATGGGTACGATGAAATTGACATCCACGCCGGTTCTCTCCGTGATAGCCCTAGATACCATATTATCCCCCCAGACAGTATCATACCACGAGAAATTAATATACCAGTCTAAGGTAACGATATCTTCCGGGTCAGCTTCTTGATCGGCTTTTCGGCCGGTTTCCTGACTGGCATCCCGGTCAGCTTCCCGACTAGCTTCCTGGCCGCCGCTCGTCGTAGAGTCCGGCTTATCTTGTTCCGGCCAAACATCGTCGGACATAACCTGGGCAGCCTGCTCGTCTCCGCCGGGGTCTGCATACGGCCGGCAGCCGCCGAATATCAGTAATATGCCGCTAAATATCAGTAATATAAACAATTCAATAATAAGTTTTCCGTATTTATGTTGTTTCATCACCCCTGCTCCCATCCTTTTTTATATAACCATAATAACAAAAAATATATCAGAAATAAAGACATATTTAATATTATAAGGTGGTAAGCTCTTTTGCCGTTTATATTTGACCTGGCAATCCATTTAAAGGCGGGGGCCGGGGTCCATGAATATGACAACTAATTGCTTCTTTTGATAATTTTAATCAATAGTTGGAAGTGCGTTCTCTTATCCTTCCGTGCCGAATACTTCCGCTTCCCACAGCGAGTATCCATATGGCAGCGCTCTTTCCACCCCTTGGAACTTGACATACCGGGCATTGACCGGCGTCAGTTCAATCGTTTCCGTGCCGCCCTGGCCGTCATTCTGGGTAAACACCCTCGTATAATTTATGCCGTCCTGGGATACATATAGCTCATACTTCTTGCCATAAGCCGGCTCCCAGGTCAGAACCATCTTGCTGATGCGACATTCTCTTTCCAGATCCATAACAAACCATGCGCTGTCGTCAAAGTTGGAAGACCACCTTGAACCAAGGTTGCTGTCCGTCAGACATTCCGGCCCGAAGACAACATTTTCCGAGCCTGATGCCGTGACCGGCCGGCCGGCTGACAGAAGCACTTCTTCCGGCTCCTCGCTACCGGAACCGCCATTGTCGGTATATGTTCCGTTGTTGCTGCCTTCCGCTTGATAGACCCTGACATAGTCAACCTGCATCGTAGTCGGGAAAATATCCGGATCCGGCACAATACCGCCGTCAAACCATCCGCCGACCGCTAGGTTCATTATAATGAAAAATTCTTGGTCAAAGGGCGCGTTCTCGTTATTGTTTGCCCCGAGGGAATACCACTGTTCATTGGTGGCTTTATAGAAACAGTTGCCGTCAACATACCACTTAATATTGTCCTCTTCCCAGACTAGGCTATAGGTATGGAAATCCGTATCAAACCGCTCTCCGTTTTCAAAAGCATAGTCGCCGCCGATATGGGTATTAGCCGGCCATTGCCCGCCAAAATGCAGCGCGCCGCTGCTGGCTCCGGGCAGACGGCCGCGGGCTTCCATGACATCGATTTCTCCGGAAGCTGCCCAAGTACCGTAGGCATCATCGGCCGGAAGCAGCCACAACGCCGGCCACAAAGCATCGCCAGCCGGAAGCTTGGCACTAAAGTCGATCCTGCCGTATTTGAAGGAAAACAGATCTCTTGACACGACCTTGCCCGAAGAATAAGGAGCCACCCGGTTCGGATCCTGCGGGAAGGTAGTCGGATCATCCAGTGCCCGCAAGTTCAGCTTGCCATCTTCCACAAAGATATTGTCAGTACTTTCGGTATAATATTCCAGTTCGGCATTACCCCACCCCCAAGTAGAAGGGTCGTCATTGAGATAATAGCCGGCATCATAACCCCATTTCGACTTGTTCAGGTTATTCCCGTCAAACTCGTCGTTCCAGATCATATCCCAACCGTCAATATCCGCATCCAAGTCGGTTCCCAGCTCGATATTCCCCAGATCCGACACGTCCGGCCGCGGCGCATTGGGATTACCGGTAAACTGATAGACAATATAATTATTGCCGACCGGCCCGCCCGGCTCTCCGTCGGTCGGATAACCGATACGGATCTGCATATTCTCCTGGATCGGCTGGAACCATAGCCCATATATATGATCCGTCCAATATCCCCACTGATCACTGGCGGACAGGCTATTATATCCGTTGGCCTGATAGCTAAAGCCGCTGGCCGCAAAATCATCCAGAGCCACCCAGTTTCCATTGACTAATTTCTGATAAACAAAGTTTCCCAGCTCCGATGCCCGCGGATAATCGCCGTCTATCATCGGCAGCGGAACCCCGATGGCACCGTTATCGCCGGCGACATAGGTTGTCACGTCAGCCGACAGCACATAGTCGGTCCTGACCGGCTCATTAAACACAATGGTATAATCCAGAACCACGTTCGGTGAAGTCTTGGAAGCCAGTCTGACCCTAGTGGTGCGTTCCACCGTGAACCATAAGCCGCCGCCGCCATCCCAGAACTGGCCCCAGTTCTGATCGTAAACAAAGCCAGTGGCCGCATTATCAATATCCAGCCATTCCTCGTTTTCATCCGACCAGACAAAAATCTTCAGGTCGTCCGCCACCTGGGCATAGGTGATGCCCGGATCGCCATTAAAGGACGGATAGGTAAATCCCGCCCCGCCGGTGATACCAGCGGCGATCTGCGGCCCTTGTGTCGCCGTCATAGAAGTAATCTCTAAAACGCCAAGGTTGGTGAAGTTGAGCTCATATGTAAGCGACACACTGGGATTGGTCCGTGATACCAGCTGAAGTTCGGTCGTGTCGGAAACCACGAACCAGTAGCCGTTAAAACCGGCATCCTGCCAGTTGCCCCAGTTAGAGTTGTAAACATACTGACTTAAAGTGTCAATATCTGTCCACACTCCGTTTACCAGCACATTGATCTGAAGGTCTTCTACTACTTCTGCCCATGTATTGGCACCGCCGTTAAAGACCGGAGCAACAAAGCCAAAGCTTGCCTCTCCGACACCGGAAACGTTAAGCACCGGACCGTCATTGGGCGAAAAATAAGCCATGGACGTAATCGCTGCCGCGGGAGCCGCCTGCACGCTGCCGGTGCCGCCTCCTGCTAGGGGCAATATGGATGTCACTAACATAAACACGGCAAGAAACAGACCGAGGCCTCTGTAGATTTCCCTTTTTTTCGTTTGTACTCTCTCCATTGTAAGTTCTCCTTTCTTGGTTAAGTATATAACCTGCTTAAAGTATCGTAAAAGCACCTTGGGGTTTCCGATTACTGTGCTTTGTTCCATTGTACGACATCCGGCATGTTATAATAAGTAATCATTTTATCTTAATATTCTCTTTTTTTTATTTGGGGTAAGTCTTTGCCATCGGCTGAATGGGTTGGGCGGTCATCGTCATATTGCCCGAGCCTCATCGGCGCCGGTTCCGGCTCCCGAAAATAAGTGCCGCTAAGTTTTCCGCCCAAAGTACTGGTAGCTTACGTGTCGTCAGCAAGCGCCCTCCTTGGCGCGTGCTGACTTGGTCGGCCATCCTTGGCCGCCCACCACTGGGTTTTCGTTTGACGGGAAACTAAGCGGCACTAATTTTCTCCCGCAAGGAACCGGCGCCGATGAGGCTCGGGCAATATGACGATTCGGTATTCCAACTGGAAGTTTGCAAACAGCCTGCGCTATGGATTTGAGTCGCAGGAGCAGGGAAAACAGCTGACAGCTTCCTGTCTCTAATACGCTGAATATGCTTTAAATATCATTGCCATCCGTCTCAAATCCCACCCGTCAGAGTTCGCTTTTAAAAAAGTGTCTGAACCCGACTCAATATAATGCATTAAAACAATGGCTCGCGTACTAAAGTACAAACTATGTTTATTCGCTCTTGCACTTAATGTCTTGGTAATATTGGCGGTGTAGCCGTTGTTTTTTGTTAATGTCTGGATGGCGATTGCCGCCTCATTCTCATCATAAACATATATATTCAGATTAACCGGGTCAGGGTTAGGCACGACTGTGATAGTGCACTCGGACTTGAACGGGACAGTAAATCTTAAGCAATCCACGTCGCCGGTATAGTTTACCGCTCCCGCGTAATCCTGCCCGCCGGCAATCTCATAGGCATTTTCCGCAATGTCGCCGTATTCATCCTCTCTGGTGTCTATGGTATATTTTACAAAGTAGCTTGCACGCGGGCCGGATATTTTCAGATAATAGGTTCCCGCTTCCAGCAGCGGCCTCCCCACACGGGCATTGCCGGAATAGCTGCCGAATATGCTGATCTCCGCTCCGTCCTAGTCATATAGCTGCGAACTATGGCGTGCTTGCAATGGCGGATGCGTCCTTATCGTACATTCCGCTTTGTAGGGGACCGTAATCTTGAAATAGTCTATGTCGCCGGCAAAGTTTAGCAGTGCCTCATGCTCCTGCCCCGCTCCGATTTCCGTAGCTTCCGCTATGCTGTTGTCAGCGGCGTCCGCCAGTGTGTCAATAGTGTAGCTGATGCTGTAGCTGCCGCTCGGGCCGGAGAGCTTGACATAATAGGTCCCCGCCTCCAGCAGCGGTTTCCCCATGCGGATGCCGCCATTATAATTGTTGAACGTACTGATTTCTATACTATCCGCATTATAAAGATGCGGTGTCTGGCCGACATTCGACTGCGTTTTTATAGTACAGACCGCTTTATAGGGTACGGTAAGCTGAAAAGTATGTATCTCGCCGGCCGTCAGCATACCGTCATATATCTGCCCGGCTGCTATAGATACCGGCGGATCACCGCTGCCGGAAGCCGCCGCCGGAACCGTGGGATCAGATACCAGATTCAATCCGTCTATCAAGGTAACTTCCCCTGTCCCTTTCTCAGCCACGCCGTCTTCTTCTGCAACGGTTTCGGTTACTTCCTTTGCTTCCGGATTATCTGCCTCATCCGCCGCTTTTTCCGCCGCCGCTTTTTCCGCCGCCGCTTTTTCCTCCTCTGCTTTCTCTGCGGCCTCTGTTTCCGCCATGTTTTCTCCGGTTACCGCCGTTTCCCCGTCCGGTTCCTTTAGGTTAAGATATGCCGCATCCAAGATCCCGGCCCCTGCGGCCAGTGGTTCATTGATCCCGCATAAAAAGATAACTGCCGCAAATACCACGGACAACTTTCTTACTTTTTGTCTCACTTTTTGTCTCACTTCTTAAACTTCCCTTCTCATTAGTATGATAGATCATTATTCCTTAAGTAAAATAAAAACCGTCCGAGAATCACATCAGCTCTCAGTCGGTTTCTTTTGTCCCGGTCCGCGTCTGTACAATTCCCCTCGTCTCCTGATATCAACTTACTACATTTTTATAGAAAAAGCAACATATTAATTAATTGTCATATAACTTTCGGAATTCCCTTATTTTATTATAGCGTAACCTCTATCTATATAAACCATTAAATTAAACTACTTTTTTTGTTAATTCTCATCACATCTCCCACCCTATAAAAGAGATGCTTTAATTCCATTATTCCCAGTCTGTCTCCTACCAGTTGAGATTCCGAATCGTCATATTGCTTAGGCATCATCGGCGCCGGTTCCTTGCGGGAGAAAATTAGTGTAGCTTAGCTTCTCACATAAGATAAACCTAGCTATGGCCGGACACGGAGGTCCGGCCAAGGCTTCACGCGCCACGGAGGGCGCTTGAACGCCGGTAGCGGCCGCAGCCCAAACTGCTAGGTGAGAAACTTAGCTACACTTATTTTCGGGAGCCGGATCCGGCGCCGATGATGCCTAGGCAATATGACGATGACCCCAGCACAGCCAATAATACCCAGGCAATATAACGATGACCCCCCTATTCCTTCACACTCCCCGCCGTAATACTACTAATCATATACTTAGAACAAAACGCAAACACCACCAGAATCGGAATAACCGATATCGCTACCGAAAGATAAGTCGCCCCCTGATTAGTCGCAATATCAGTCGAAGCACTCAGTGAGGCAATCATAACCGGCAACGTAAAACGGTCTGGCTTAGTCAACACAATCAAAGGCACCAGATAACTGTTCCAGTTACCAATAAAAGCCCCAATTGACATCGTCGCAATACCAGGAGCCATGATCGGCAGGACGATCTTGTGGAAAATATATATCTCCCTGGCTCCGTCGATACGAGCAGCTTCCAGCAAGGTCTTCGACAAAACCGACAGCACATACTGCCGCAGGAAAAATACGGTTCCTGGAGCCGCCACTGCCGGAATAATCAAAGGTATATAAGAATTAACCAACTTCAGCCCGCTGATCAGGTTATAAAATCCCAGCAGCCCCAGCTGACCCGGTATCATCATAAAAATTACGATAACGCCAAACATCAGGTTACGCCCCCGGAACCGATAGATGGCCAAAGCATAGCCAGTCAGCGAGGAAAAATAAGCCGTCAGCAGGGTGGCGGGGACAGCTACCACCAGGCTGTTAAAATATCCTCTGAACAGATTGAAATAATTAAACACTGCCTCCCAGTTCTCTCCCAGTGATTTTCCCGGGATCAGGGTAAAAAAGGTCATGATTTCGCGCCCGCTACGGGTCGCGTTTACTATCATCAGCAGAAAGGGGAGGACACAGATCAGGGCTAAGGCCAGCAGTAAAATATATAAGATACTTTTCTTAATTACAGTCCACATGATCAATCCTCCTTATTCATTATCTTGAACTGGATCACAGCCGCGGCCAAGATGATCAGGAACAGGGCATAGGCTATGGAACCGGCATATCCCACCTGGAAGGTCCGGAAGCCGAAATCATACATGTACATGACGACGGTCTGTAGCGGTCCGCGGAGTATTGCGGTCATATCGGTGCCTTGAGCGATCAGGAAAGGAATGTCGAACATCTGGAGGCCGCCGATCAGCGAAGTAATGGACACATAGATCAAGATCGGCCGCAGCATCGGTATGGTTATCTTGCCGAATACCTTCCAGCGGTTGGCTCCGTCGATTGCCGCCGCCTCAAAGTAATCCTTGGGGATGCCCTGGACGCCGGCCATCAAGATGATAAAGGAATTGCCGAACCACATCCAGGCATTGATCATAGCGACGGAAAAGGGGGCAATGTCCGGTGAAATCAGCCATGGCACGGGATTGTCTACCCCTATTCTGGCCAGAATCTGATTCAAGGTACCAAACCGCCAGTCTAACAAAGTCTTAAACAAAAAGGCGATGGATGCCGCGGCAATCAGATTGGGCAGATAAAAAACCGCCCGGAAAACACTTAGTCCGCGTATTCGATATTTGATATCACTAAAAACGATGGTGAGCAGGAACGCGACTCCCAGCTGCACCACGATATTGACGCTCCAGATCCTTATGGTATTCCACAGGGAGCCCCAGAAAAATTTATCATTTATGACCCGGCTGTAGTTTGCCAGCCCTACCCATTGTGGTTCTCCGTAACCCGGATAGCTGGTAAAGCTCAGGTATAAGGTTCTTAGCACGGGGTAAACGTTAAAAATTAAAAAGACGATTATGAAGGGCGCAATAAAAAGATATGCGATGTTGTTAATATTCTTCTTCCTGGCCGGCCCGGCCGGAACTCTATTTCGTGCCATACAGTCTCCTATCTGTGCGGCAGACCCACACGGCTGCTTTTGATCATGGGTAATGGCGTATCGGATTGCTGTCGCCTGGCATAGATATGCTACGGCACCGATATCCGGCATCGGTGTCCGGTATCGGTGCCGCATATTATATATTTATAATAGTCACCCGCAAAGCGGGCTACCTATCGCCTCAGCGGTTTATCGTAATCTCTGGGTAGGTTGCCGCAACTTGATCATAAAAGCCTTCAATGGCGGATTCTTTATCCAGTTCACCAGTTTTGACGGCAGTAATCGCTGCCCCCCAGGCATCACCGATAACTTGGTCATATTTGGTTACCTTGGAATAATCGATGCCCTGCGACTGCTCCATCCAGAAAGCAAAGGAATTCTGACCGCCATAGGCTTCATTGGCATCGTCAGCGTGCTTCTCCAGCGCCGGAATATAAGAAACCACGTCGCCGCCGGAGGCTTCGATCCACCAATCGGAGGTTTCCTCATTCAAGGTACAGAACTTGACGAATTCCCATGCCAGTTCTTTTCTTTCGCTGTTGGCACTGACACCGATCCAAGTGCCGCCGCCGAAGCCGTAGGCGGGACCGCTGCAAATGCCCCAGTTCCCGGCGGTTTCTCCGGCATTGTCACGTAAAATCAAGGCTCCCCAGGTAGGCAGACCGTAGGCAAAACATTCGGCGGTATCGGCGCCTTCGGCGTCAGCCGCGATGGCCGCTTCATCCCAGACATTGGTGCTGGCTTTCAGGATCGGAACCGGACCGGACATGGACTGATACCAAGGTGCCGACCACTGTGCCGCAAAAGCCGTCAGGTCGTTCTGATAGAGGGCGACCGCCAAGTCCATATAGTCATAGCGGGACTGTGCTACGTTTAAGGTACCGTCGATGACCCAAGCGGCATCTCCGGAAAAATAACTCATCTCGCCATCGGAGGCGAAGATTTTATAGCCGGCATCTTTTAAGGTCTCCCCGGTCTCCAGGATGGTGGTATAGTCCTGGAATAATTGGCCGATTTCAGCCGGATCATCAGTTCCGAAAACATCAAGGGCGATATCCCGGCGGTAGAACATCCCCGCCGGCGTCATCTGGTAACTGATGGCGCGTTGGATGCCGTTTTCATCCTGCCCTACGTCCCAGACATAATCCACGACGAGAGAGGCGTAAGCCTGGGCGTTATACGGTGCCTGATTCAAATCCTCAAAGAATCCCGCGTCATACATATTGCCCAGCATCTGTGGTTCTGCTACGATAACATCCGGCTCGGTTTCTCCGCCAAGTAAAGCGGATTGAACCTTGGTAGGATAATCAGCCGGCGCAATGACGACCGTCTCAATCTCCAGTCCGGGATTGAACTCCATCATCCGTTCGGCAAACTGCGTCAGGTCATTAGCCAGCGTCCAGACCACCAGCTTACCGGTAAGATCAGTGGGGGTCTCCACATCGTCAGCGGTGATGGATGATACCTCGCTGGTATCGTTGGATGTCGCGATTTCACTGTCGGCACAGGCAGCCAGCAGAGCCGTCATGATCATGGTCATCAGCAAAGCTATGAGTTTGTTACTTTTCATAATAAAAATCCTCCTTTATGGAATATTGCCTGTCGTAGGTTCGCTACGGCAGACTTATGGTTAATTTTATTATAAAAAGTGTGAGTAAATGTTAAAATTATCCAGTTTTTTATTTTGGTGTTATTTTTTTATTTTTTATACTTCAGAATTAGTGCTAGAAGTATGCAATCCCATAGATACTAGATTTAAGTACCTTTGAATAATAGGTTAGATTTCTTTATAGACTACACAAAACATCTTATGCAGTCTCAATTTTTACCCATACATCAAATCTACAATATATTCTTTAGTAACTGGGGTTTGAACAATTGTTGCTTGTGTCTGCGCTGGTTGATGATATCTAACGCCATTTGCACTATAGAATACAAAAGGTAGCATAAAATAAAATTGATTATTTGACCTAGAAAGAACTTCTTTTTGTGTAAAAGTAATCAAGAATGTCCTCTCAGAATTGGCCGGTATACCTAATCCCTCTTCTGCCTCTTGTAAGCTAAAGTCTTTATACTTCATTATATGTACATTTTCGTATAAACTTTCAGGATATGAGAAATCTTCAATCATTATATCGCTATTTGAAGTGTTAGCATACGCTATCTTGAAACTATAAGATTGTGTCTGATTAACAATAAACTCCCGCATACTTAATATATCCGAATCAATAGACAATTCTTCATTTTCAACTATAATCTCGATATTACCCAGCTCCCACTCTTTAGTAGTATTATCATTAAATCTAATACTCAATCTATCGACATGGTGCATCCCTGCTTCTGGTAAATGAGCCTTAAAAGAAAATGTAGTAAGCTTATAACCAGTAGCACTACTATCCCTAAACATGGATAATTGATAATCCGTACATATTAATTCTTTTTCCTGTCCCAAAAGTGATACTGCCGATATTGAACTCTTATCTATATTATCATTCTGTGGTAAAAATAATGGAATCTGAAGAAACGTACTTGTATTTTGAAAGCCACATATATAACCGGAAAAAGGTAACATTTTAACGTTTTCCCAGTTTGTCATAACGCCATCCGGCTCATTATGTTGACTCGAACAGGAAGTGATCAGAATCGCTAGAAAAAATAATGTGGTTGCAATAATAAAAAACATACGACGCGTCCTCATAATATCGTCCTCCAAAAAGCATGTAGTGTTTACTCTTAGATAAGTAGATTTACTTTTTCATATAATTAGCCAGATTTGTTGATTGCAGTTATAACAATAAAACTAATAAACTATAGAGACAGAGAATATGAACGCACTGCAGCTCCGGTTTATCCTTACGATGAAGTAATGATAACACCGAAGCTGCTCAATTGTTAATCACACAAATTCGCAAAACAGCTACATCTCGGATAATTTTCACAAAATCAAAGCGGTCTGCAGGAGTTAGAACCTCCCACTTACTATAAACTTACCAGACTCTTGAAGAAAACCCAAAATGCGTCCATTGCTCTGCCCATCCTGTTCCATAATCATATGTAAAATATACCGCTGGCAATGCGCCATGTGAATAAGTTGTTTTGACGTTAAACTCAGTAACATCATACATATCATATAAGGTAATCGAAGCCATCATATTAGGATCTACATTAACGGCATAGCTAGCGGTTGCACTGTCTTCAAAAGTAACATCATAACCTAACTCTCCGCTTATAATATCATCACTAAAACCAATATTAACTGAGAAATTATTGCTGATCCCTCTGCTTCTTTCATATGTAAGAACAGCTGAAGTATTTACACGGCTAACAGTCTGTGCCACTACACCACGATTTCTTTGTCCGCTATACTCATTTGTAATACTCGTGATCTCATGTAAATGTGGGGTAAGGTGAAAATGATGAAGTTGAGGGCTCGTTTCAGGATCTTTGTTTAACAAGGACTCTCTTTCATCTTCTGTTAGCTGTCCTAATGGGGCATATTCTGTTTCTGCATCAACATTTCCACTCAAAGGTTCTGCCATCTTTATTTCAACTGCAAAAGTATTCATTGACATAGATACAAATAGACAAATTGACAATACGGCAGATGCTAATCTTTTTGTTTTCATTTCAGTTTCCTCCTTATGCTTGAAATAGTAAGTTGCAACACAAATATATCATATAACAAATGGATTGTCAACAAAATATCTTATGCGCAAACGATCTTCTTAACTACTTATCGAATTCTGAGTTGAATGTTTAACTATTAACTACAAAAAACCCTATACAAGAATTATACTTTCTTAGATAGGGGATTATTCCACTGATTGTAACAATTCCCCCTTTCGTAGATAAAATTTATAAAAACATTTATTCTAAGTAGTAAAGGCAGTACATAAATACCGCGCTTTTATTCCTCACCCAATATATATTGATCACAAAGTTCTGCTAACAACTGTTTCACCGTCTTTAAGAGCAGGGGATGACGCCGGAAGGGAGACAGCTGAGCCAGCGGGCGCAGCACGAAATCGCGGTTATGCATATCGGGATGGGGGATGGTGAGTTCCTTGCTATCTAATATGATATCGTCATACAGCAGGATATCCAAGTCAAGGTGCCGCGGACCCCAGCGGTCTTCCGTCGGCTTTCTTACCCTTCCGGCCTGCCTCTCCAGCTCCTGCAAAAAGAGAAGCAGTTCTTCCGGCCGCATCAATGTCTCTAAAACCAACGCGCCATTAATAAATTCAGGCTGTTCCACATTTCCGTATGGTACGGAACGGCAGAGGGCGGATTCCAGGACATTGCGGATCAGGCGGTGGTCTTTTATCTGGCCGACAGCCTGACAGATCTGATTTTCTTTATCGCCCAGGTTGGCGCCGGTGGCGATGCAGACACTCTTCCAGCCGCGGTTTATTTTTACCGATACGGAGGAGAACGGCAGACTTATCGGCGCTTCTGGTTTCCGTATCTCAAGATCTATCGCATGTATCCGCGGAAAAGTCAGCAAAACCGCTTCAGCCAGACGTTCCGCCGCCGTCTCAATCAGCCGGTAAGCCTTTTCCTGCATAGTATCGCTGATAAATTGTACTACTTCGCCATAGTCGGTAGATAAAGCCAAGTCATCTTCTAAGCCGGCATTTCTGGTATCGGTATACAATACGGCGTTAATATAAAAATTCTGCCCCTTCTTATTCTCCTCGGGAAAAACACCGTGGTAGGCATACACTTTAAGTTCTTCTATTCTTATCTCATCCATATGCAACATCCCCTATCCTCACTGTCATGCTACTGCTTTGCCACTTCTATATTCACTTCTATACTCACTTCTATCTTCACTGCTATCCCCTGCGATGATTTAAAATAGCTTCTGTTATTTCGATAACCCTGGCATTTTCCTTGACATCATGCACCCGCACAAAAGAGCAGCCTTTCAAAACCGCCATAACAGTCGTTACCAATGTACCTTCCAAGCGTTCCGGCACCGGCAGGTCAAGAGCCAGCCCAATCACTGATTTCCGGCTGGCCCCGAGAAGGTAAGGGAAGCCCAGTTCTTTTAACTGTTCCATGTTGCGAAACACTTCCATGTTATGTTCGTATTCTTTGCCGAAACCGATGCCGGGATCAATCACGATCTTTTCCCGGGCGATACCTGCCGCCGCCGCCCGCCTTATAGATTCCTGCAGGTCAGCTTTCAGCTCTGCCATAAAGTCTTGGTAGCTGACATGCTCGCGGTTATGCATCAGGCAGCAGGAAACCCTGCCTTTTTGGATCACCTCTGCCATCTGGTCATCGTACTTTAAACCCCAGATGTCATTGATCATATCAGCTCCGGCGGCGATGCCGCTCCGGGCGACCTTTGACTTGTAGGTGTCCAACGAAACGGGAGTATCAAATCGTGATTTAATTATTTCAATAACAGGTGTTACTCTCTCAATTTCCTCGTCATCGCTTATTTTTTCATATCCGGGGCGTGTGGACTCACCCCCGATATCCAGTATCGCGGCACCTTCCGTTATCATTTTCTCCGCCCGGAAAAGGAGCTTGTCCTTTTGATTATATTTGCCGCCGTCATAAAAAGAGTCAGGCGTCACATTCAAGATGCCCATAATATATGTATGCTTGTCCGTGTGTAATTCGTGGTTACCAATCTTCATTTTATCCCTTTTATCCTTTATTTCCGTATCAGTATTGGATCTGCAGGTTCTTTTTCGTGCTGTTCCAGTCACATTCCTGTGATGCGTTACATGAATGACAGGGGCGGCTTAATTTATCCGCTCGGTAGAGGATGCCGCTCAGATTGGGAGCTGTGGCAATATGCGCGGAACGGTGGCTGGCAATCGCCTGCACGATCAGGCGCACTTCCGGCTCGTCAAATCCGCTGTCCTTTAGGATCCTAGGCGCCAGTACCGCGCTCGCCTGCTCATGAGGTATTCCTTCGCGGTATTCCATGTGTTTGCCGATATCATGGAGCAGAGCGGCAGCATAGATCATTTCTTTGGGTATCGTCAGCCCTTCTTCAAGATTTAATATCATGCCGATTCTGGCTACATCTAGGCAATGGGTTAAATCATGGCAGCAAAACGCTCTGTCGTCATCTTCAATTCGCTTGATTTCCTTCTGATAGACATTGAATAAATCATGATTTAATATATTTGAAGCTCTTTCCATAGATATTGATTTCCTTTCGACCTCAAATCACGCAATTGCGAATTAACACCTACTATACTTACTATCATATATTATCTACCTATGTACTCATCATGCTATTAAATCCTTAACAGGTTAAAAAACTCGTCCCTTAGTCTGCTGTCCTCTTTGAATATTCCCCGCGTCACAACTGTCATGGTCTGGCTGCCCGGCTTCTTGACGCCCCGCATCGTCATGCACAGATGTTCCGCTTCCAGCATCACCATGACACCGCGGGGGGCTAGGTGCTCCATTATGGCATCCGCTATCTGAGCCGTCATCTGTTCCTGCAGCTGCAGTCTCTTGGCAAATATCTCAATGCTTCTGGCCAGCTTGCTCAAGCCCACGACCCGGCCGTCCGGTATGTATGCTACATGGGCTCTTCCGAAGAAAGGCATCATGTGGTGTTCGCAGATAGAATAAAAAACAATATTCTTTTCGACAATCATCTCGTTATTGGCGGCTGTAAAGGTTTTTGACAGCGGCAAGGCCGGATCATCTCCCATCCCCCCGAAAATCTCCTCGTACATCCTGGCTATCCGGTGCGGCGTCTCCGCAAGTCCTTCCCGGCGGCTGTCTTCGCCGATCGCTTCCAGTAACAGCTTTACCGCTTTCTCGATTTTTTCTTGGTCTATCATGTAAACCCCCATCGCTTTACTTTATAGTATTTTGTAATTACCCACTTTTTACGATTGTGATCAGCTTGCCGAGATAAGACAAGGAACCAAAAGCCACGATTACCCCGTCTTTTCCAGCCAGCAAGCCGGCCAGCTCGACAGCCTCCTCGAGGCTGTCGGCACAGGTCACGCTTGAATGGAAGCTGCGGGCTTCCTGAGCCAGTTCATATGCTCCCATGCCCCTGCTCCCGGGGGTCGTAACGGTAATGATCTGATCCGCGTAACCATAGGTAAGCTCCAGTATCTTACGGTAATCCTTATCTCTCAATATCCCTATTATATAGATTATCTTACGGTTTGTAAAATAAAGCTGCAAGGATTCCGCCAAGGTTGCCGCCGCCGCCTCGTTATGGGCACCGTCGGCAATAAAAAGCGGCTTTTGGTCCAGTATCTGGAACCGGCCCGGCCATGTTGCTTCCCGCAAACCTTTCCGCAGCTTCGGCTCCTTTACCGGAAACCCTTTCTGAGCCAGGACCTCCAAGACTTCCAAAGCTAGGATAGCATTGTCAATCTGGTATTTTCCGGCCAATGTAATCTCTATCTCTTTAAAGGGGCCATAGCTAAAACGCTGCCGGCTGCTTAGACCGTCTCGGAGAGACAGCGGATTTCCGTATTTTATCCCGCGCGCCTGCTCCGGACGCGACCAGTGTAACGGGCAGCCGGACTGCCGGCATTTTTCCTTTATCACCCGGCTTACCGCGTCATGCTGCGGCGCGCTGATGACCGTACAGCCTTTTTTAATGATACCGGCCTTATTTTCCGCTATTGCCTGGTAAGACTGCCCCAGATAGCCGACATGATCCATGCTGATCGGTGTCAGCACCGCTGCCAGCGTATTCTCGATGATATTGGTGGCATCAAGAGCGCCGCCTAGGCCGCTCTCCAGGACTACTATATCACATTTCTGGTCAAGAAAATAGCAAAAAGCCATGGCCGTATCTATTTCAAAAGCAGTCGGATGGGGCAGGCCGTCCGCCGTCATCCTGTCGGCAGCGGTTTTTATCTTCTCTAAATAAAGGCAAAAGGCGGCTCTTGACATTATATGCTCATTTACCTGAATCCCTTCCCGATATTCAAAAATAGCCGGCGAAAAAAATCTTCCGGTCCGGAAGCCCGCCGCTTTCAGCACGGTTGATACAAACGCCAGAACCGAACCCTTGCCGTTCGTCCCCGCTATATGCACAAAATTAAGTTTTTCCTGCGGATTGCCCAGCCTCTTACACAGCTCCCTGACCGAATCCAGGCCAAGCATACTGCCAAAACCCTGGATCCTGTTGATATATTCTTCTGCTTCTTTATATGTCATTTACGTACCTCATATACATAGGCTTGTCATACGCTTGTAAACATACCTATAAATATACCTATAAATATTCCTATAAACAAACCGGTAACCGGTCGGTAACCGAAACGCATATTTATCTTCCGACGGCACATACTTACACTGTGAAGACACTCGTTATTTTGCCGTTTCGCCGACATGACCGCGAAAGGCATGGGTGCCGGTGAAGGGAGCACTTAGTAATGAAGAAATTAATGCTTAACTTTCTGAAATGCGGGGTTACCGGCTGGTGTATTGAAATCAGCTTTACCGCTTTAAATTCGCTACGGCGGCGGGACATGAAACTGATGGGGCAGACCTCGCTGTGGATGTTCCCGATCTATGGAAGCGCTGCCTTGCTGGAACCTTTCTGCCGGATGCTTAAAGGCAAGCGCCCCTTAGTACGCGGGTTATTTTACGCTGCCCTGATATTGACTGCGGAATATGCCACCGGAACGCTGTTAGCCGACAAAGATATCTGCCCGTGGAACTATGACCGTTCCAAATGGCATGTCAAGAAGGTCATCCGCCTAGATTATCTTCCCAACTGGATTCTTGCCGGGCTTCTGTTTGAAAGACTGCTGACCCCGCCGCACTCTGATAGGACACCTGATCGGCCGAATAATGCTTCTTAAAGACATAGAGATAGCAGATACCCAGATAAACCGCGGTGATCACCCAAGTGATGCCGTCGGCCACAAAAACGGCACGGTAGCTCATCATCTTTATCGCCACATAGGCGGCGCTGACGCGGACTACCATTTCCACGACTCCGCCGATGGACGGCAGCAAAGAATGCCCGCAGCCTTGCATGGCATTGCGAAATATAAATATCGCCCCCAGTGCCGCATAACAGATGCCGCAGTATATTACCGATATCCGGGCATAGTCAATGATCAGATTGTATTCAACGGGTTCAACAAATAAACGGATGATGTAAGGAAAGATAAGGAGGACGACAGCAAATATCACCACCGCGTAAACCGTCGATAGAATGCACGATATCCTGACCCCTTGCCTGATCCTTTTAATATCGCCAAGGCCGCGGTTCTGGGCGGCAAACGTGGCAATGGTAATACCCATGGCGCCAAACGGCTGCGTCACCAGCTGGGTTATCTTATTGCCGGCCGTGAATGCCGCTACCATGACTGAGCCAAACAGATTGATCGCCGTCTGGACGAGAATCGTTCCGACGGCCGTAACCGAGAATTGCAGCGCCATCGGTACGCCGATTTTGAGCTGATTGCCGGCACAGTGCTGGTTCAGCTTCCAATGCCGCTTTTCCAGTTGCAGCAAGGGCATCTTTTTGATGATGTAGACTACACAGACAATGCCGGCTATAGCCTGCGAGACCACCGTCGCTATGGCAGCGCCGGCAACCCCTAAAGGGATCACGACAATCAGCAGCATATCTAGGAAAACATTGATAACTACCGCCACGATCAGGGAATACAGCGGCACCCGGCTGTTCCCCAAAGCACGCAGGATGCCGCTGGCAAGATTATAAAGCACACAACAGAACAGGCCAAGACAGATGACGACAATATAGTCTTTGGACATCGCCAAGATATCTTCCGGCGTATTCATGACCCGCAGCAGCAGATCCATGCTGGAAACACTTATGATCGTTATGATGAAAGTGACTATGGCGGCAAGGATTACCGCGCTTCCCACGCTGCTCTTCATCCCTTCGATATCACCGGCACCGAACCGCTGCGCGGTCAAGACTGTAAAGCCGCTGGTCAGACCCATCACAAATCCGAATATCAGGAACACGATCGTCCCAGTGGCACCGACCGCAGCTAGGGCACTCACGCCGATATAACGGCCGACGATGATCGTGTCAACCATATTATAGAGCTGCTGAAAAACATTGCCAAATAAAAGGGGAACCATGAACCTGACGATCAGCGACACCGGCCTGCCCTTCGTCATATCCAATACCATGCGTTTTTCTTTTTCCATTACTTACATCCTTCTTTTCTTTATGTTTGCTATATTATGTTTGCATCGTTATCTTTGCAATAAAAGAGAGCTATACAAACAGCGTGCCGATTGGCGGCAACCGGCACGTCATCTGCTAAAGCTCTTCTTGTTATAAGCTGTCTATGTCGTCTGGCTCCAGTCCTATGTCCAAGGTATGCAGGGTACGCCGTTTGATTCTGGCTTTCTCAGAGGCCTCCAGAATAAAATTCTTGATTTCTTTGGAATTTTTAATATGGATCATCCGTAACTGGGGATGGGTAGAATCGCCGCTATAACAGACCACGGTTCCGAGCTTGAAGATTCTTTCGGTTAATGAAGTCTCCAGCTTGACATCCTGTATTTTATACATATAACAGTCATCTTCATAGGTCTTCAGGAAGCCGTTACGGATATTTATCATGTCATCCGTGATGCTGTATTTAGTAAACGTCCACGGCAGGCCAAATAATAGCAATCTCTTTCTTTCATTATATTCCATATCTACCTCACGCTTTTATGAACAGTGTCGGCCGACAAGCCGGACATATAATTATATATTACAGCAGATACTAGGAGTATACTAAATTTTTTATTAAAATGCAAAGGTTTTGATAAAAATAATAACTTAAATTTATGAAAATTATTTATAAAATTAAAAGGATTTAACTGTTTTTTGATTGCAACCATGCGGGAGATGTGCTATTATGGATAAAATAAAAATGTCAATGATAATAACCTGTCATGACGTTGATCTTGGAGGAGGTAGCCATCATTATGACCGCATCAGATTGTCTTACCGGCCGCAGAAGCATCCGCCGTTTTACGGAACAGACTGTTGATCATTCCCTTTTATCCTCCGACCGTGGCGATGGCTGGCAGATGTTTGATGCCGGTGCCGCTTCTCTGGCATTTTGCCTAGCTGCTCACGCACAGGGGCTTGGTACTGTTATCATGGGTATCTTTGACCGCCTGAAGGCCACCGACTTGCTGGAACTGTCGGAAGGAAGGGAACTCGTGGCTTTGATTGCCGCAGGATATACCGATGAAGCACCTTCCGTTCCTGCCAGAAAGACGGCTTCTGAATTGTTATCATTTAAAAGCTAAGAATCGAAGATACTGTCTTCGATTTTTTTATGCGACGCTAAGAAGGAGAATGTAGTATGAGACATCTGATGAGCCCGCTGGATTTTACAGCGGAAGAACTTGACAGTTTATTTGACCTTGCCTGTGACATCGAAAAAAACATGGGGAAATATTCCACGGTCTGCGTCGGCAAGAAACTGGCCACTTGTTTCTATGAGCCCAGTACCCGCACTCGCTTAAGCTTTGAAGCCGCGATGTATAACCTAGGCGGCAGCGTATTGGGGTTTTCTGATGCCGGTTCTTCTTCGGCTTCCAAAGGCGAAAGCGTCGCCGATACGATCCGGGTGATTTCCTGCTTTGCCGATATCTGTGCCATGCGCCATCCCAAGGAAGGGGCGCCGATGGTCGCCGCCGACAAGTCCTCCATACCGGTCATCAATGCCGGCGACGGCGGCCACCAGCATCCCACCCAAACCTTGACCGATCTGCTGACCATCCGCTCCCTGAAGGGACGCCTGGATCACTTTACCATCGGCTTATGCGGCGACTTAAAATTCGGGCGCACCGTCCATTCTTTGATTCATGCCTTGGAACGCTATGAGGGCATTGAGTTTATTTTTATCTCGCCGGAAGAACTGCAGGTTCCCGACTATATTACCGACCGGCTTAAAGAGCAGAATATCCGTTTTGAAGAAGTCATCCGCCTTGACGATGTGATGCCCCGTCTGGACTTTCTTTATATGACTAGGGTACAAAGGGAACGGTTTTTTAATGAGGAGGATTATGTCCGCCTGAAAGACTTCTACATCTTGGATAAAGCCAAGATGGAAACCGCCAAAGCAGAAATGCTGGTGCTTCACCCGCTTCCCCGGGTCAACGAAATCGCCGTGGAATTGGACGACGATCCGCGGGCGGCTTATTTCAAGCAGGTGCAGTACGGCGTTTATGTGCGGATGGCATTGATACTGACGTTACTGGGACTGGAAGGAGGCAAGGAGAAGTCATGCTGAACGTAGGGAAAATCAGGGAAGGGTTTGTCCTAGATCATATTAAGGCCGGCGCCAGCCTTTCCCTCTATCACAGCTTACAGCTTGATAAGCTGGACTGCACCGTGGCGATCATCAAAAATGCCCGGAGCAATAAGCTGGGTAAAAAGGATATACTTAAGGTAGAATGTGATATTAACGAGCTGAATCTTGACGTCCTAGCTTTTATTGACCATAATATTACCGTCAATGTAATCAAGGACGAAAAAATCGTTGATAAAAAAGTACTGGTTCTCCCCAAGGAGATCAAAAACATCATCAAATGCAAAAATCCCCGCTGTATCACTTCTGTTGAACAGGGTCTGCCCCACGTCTTCATCCTTGCCGACGAAAAAAACGAAGTGTACCGATGCAAGTATTGTGAGGAAAAGTACAGCCGCTTGTAATATTGCACTTAAAATAATGAATGCCACAGAATATTTATTGAGAACTTTGGTACAATAACTAGCAGATATACAGTTATTAACTGTTCAGAAAGGAATGCTGGTATATTATGAAAAGTTTTCAATATGAGATTTCCAGTGCCATCGGCCTAGAAGACAGTGCGGTAGGGCATTTAGTCAGGGAAGCCTCCAAATCCAAGTCTGACGTCATATTAGAGTGTAACGGAAAAACAGGCGATGCCAAGCGCCTGTTCAGTGTAAAGGGTATGAATATTCAAAAAGGTGATAATATTGCTGTTTTGATCGAAGGGGAAGACGAAACAAATACCGCGGAATCGTTAGAACGGTTTTTTCATTCCAATTTATAAGAATTCTTATTTATGATGTCTCGTTCCTTGTCGTAGGCCTCTCGTACTGCTCTGGCCAGTTGATCGACACAGGATGTTTCGCGCCGGCCGCAACGGATCCCGCGGCATTTTTCCTCTATCTGTTCTACAGTAAAGCCCTCCACTAATATAGGGATGGCTTTTAAATTGCCGTTACAGCCTCCGGTAAACTCCACGTTTGTGACAATATTTCCATTTAGGTTAAAGCGTATCCGGGAAGTGCAGGTTCCAACCGGCTCATAGGTGTATTCCATATGGATACCCCTTGACTATCTGTTATTTAATTATATTATTTTATTTACCGATTATTACTATATACCGACAAGGTGGCCTGTGCAAATGAACTGATATGGGCACGCTGTCCTATGGTGACACATAGATACTAAATCGGGGTTATCTGGTTCTGGTCGAACTCTTTGATCAAATCACTGGCTTTTTCTACGTCAGCCTCATTTATTTTAAATATAAAAATGGTCTTATCCTTGCCTTTTCCGGTCAGAAACAGGCGCCTAAGCATAGATTCTTTCTGCATATCAATAAAATAAGATATCCTGTGTTTTAATAAAATATTTTCTACCACAGATTTATTTTTACTTCCGTATACCTTGCAGAATGCCACCTCTCTATGATAAAACTCTGGCTGATATACAATGGATGCCATATTATGCCCCCCCTTATTTATGTTAACTACTTTATTATAAGCCTTGAAACCATATTAATTCAAGCAAAATATATCTTAATCGCTACACAAGCTACAATGTTCATTTAGCCAGTCAACCGCACTTTCCAGGCCGGCTTCAGTGAAAGGAAAGGTCTGGCGCCGCTTTTTAGCTTCCGGTGTCTTGCCATAGCTATCGGGCTGGGGCCAGATTACAGCCTGCAAAAGTTCCGCATCGCCGCTTAACGTTTTGTGGAGCATAAACCGCATGCCGTTCATACTGCCTAGGTATTCTTCCTTTTTTATATAGTTATAGACGTGAAACCTTTCCTTATCAATCATTACAGTGCATTATTCCTTATCTTATTATATTATAAACATACCACTATTATAAACTTTTTTTAAAGGATAGCAAATATAATATGGGCAAATTTTACTGGAATATTTTGCTGCGATTGCTTATTTTTTATTTGACAATTGTGTAGAATGTGATAAGATAAGATTGTTCCGGGGCAGTAGCTCAGTGGGAGAGCGATGCGTTCGCAACGCATAGGCCGAGGGTTCGAGTCCCTTTTGCTCCATCAGATCGTTTGCTAGTAGTACGAATGATATTTCCTTTATATGGAACAGACATGTTATAATATACTTGACAAGACAGCCGATAAGACAGGTGAGGCCTAGCCAAGCTAAAGGCCTAATGCTAGTCGGAATGACAAGACTTGAACTTGCTCAAAACTATTTTCAGAAAATCCGTAAATAAGCCATTTATATCAAAATCCGCTTCTTTACTGGATTTTTCAATGCTTATATATTTCCTAAAATTGCTTTGTTTTTCTTAAAATCAACCTATTTTTCTTCATTATGCAACACGAAATACAACACGGAATTAATTATTGAAAGTTTGTCCTTCCTTTTTTGTTTAATCTTCTCATTATACCTCTTTTCTTTGAAGTGTTGCGGTATATAGTAGCGATATATATATAATTCTTTTATATATAATCTATAATTGTTGTACATCAACTGTATATAATATATAATAAGTTGTACATAACCGCTACAGAATGTACAAAAACCTTGATTACCTTACTATTGATTCTCTTATTTACTGATTCAGTTCCTAATGCTCGGTTAATATTCTTTGAAAACGTCAAATTACTTCCCGGCTGAAAACCGTTGTCAGCACAGAATACTTGATACCGCTTATAGACTCTCTAAAGCACACTGAATGAAATACTCCATATGTTCAGCCTGATTCAATTTATTTCCGATATTCGGATCATAATCCGGATCGGACTTGTCAAATGTGGCATTGAAGGGAATAATTAGCAGTCTCCTTAATACTGCTCCGGTATGGTCCTTCATTCGGGGGATATCATTAGCCGAAAAAAACTGCTTTTGTACCGGATCAAAGTCAAATGGATCTTGCCCTTTACGCTCTATCGTTATACTTTCTCCGGTGACTATCTTCTTAAATATAGATAGCTGCTTACCTTGCAGATAATCACTTGATATATCGTCACCAATATTAGCCAACTTACCGAACATTTCAGCAGTGCGAAACCGATCTGAAAGTTCCATTAAATCCAAAGAAGAGTAGTTCCCTTTACCGATCATGCACTTGACCATATCTAAATATGTTGATTTACCGTTGTTTTTACCGCCTGTTAACACGAATGTTTTACCACCACCTATTTTATTTGACCGGTAAAAGCATGAACCGGCAGCTTCTTCCAATAGATATCTGATATTTTCATCACCGCATGATATATCGTAAAAAACCTTATCTACCAGATTGGACTTGGCATCACGGTTATAATTCCACGGTATCATATTTGTGATTATAATATTGGGGTCAAACGGTATCAGCCGGTCAGAATCAATGTCATAAATACCATTCTTAAAGGCTATCAAGTTTAGTTCTGCTGCTTCCGCTTCATCACACATGACTTCTAAATATTTAAGTACTTCACTGCGGTTATGTGATGACAAAGAAGGGATTTCACCCAGCATTGCCCTTTCTATCGCAATACGTCCTGACACATAAATACCATTCTGATATACGTGAATCTGACTATTGATCTTTTTAATGTGCCTTTCCTTAATGATATGTTCCGCGAATTTATTAGCCAGAAACTTATCTTTTATGTGACAATCTCCAAAAGATTATAGAAGGTGAGAAATTATCCTGCTATGTGACGGACAGGGAAGGTGGCAGAGGTATTCATGCTCTGATGCTGAATAGTGATGTATCGCTGAGAAAGGCCGATAAGGTCAATATGGCGGCTGCGTGACGGTCTTTGACGATAGAGGATGTAAGTTTGACTTACATCGTCACTGTAAGTAGTACCTTGACAGTATAATATATTTAACAGGGCAGCCGATAGGGCGGTGATGCCATCCTAAATCCGGTCTTGGGAAGGGGGTGCTTAGATGATTACATATATGGAGTTGTTTACCTTCGTAATCATGCTATGTGCGATAATTACTTTATTGAAGCATAAAAAATAACCGTCTTGATCTTGGCAGACTAACGGTTATTTTTTAAAACGTATAATCTCGCCGGAACGGATAGGCTGTATCTATCTTATCGGCTGTCTTGTTAAGTACATTATAAACCACCTATGCCGGTGGTGTCAATACGTTTAAAACCGCCCATGTTAGCAGCATGAACGGTTTTGATAAATGTAACCCATACACCAAAAGGAATATGTGATACTATACAAGACAAAAATAGTATAACACATTCCTTTACCAAATGCATCATTTTTTCAGAAAGGAAGTGTTATTTTTTATGGCAAAAGCTAAAAAATTACCGTCCGGTTCATGGCGGTGTCAGGTATTCGATCACATGGATGAAAACGGCAAGAGACATTACCGCTCATTCACGTCGGCCGATCCTTCCCCAAAGGGAAAACGGGAAGCGGAGTATGCAGCCGCACAGTTTGCAGCAAACAAAAGGGATATTACAAAATTATCCTCATTAACCTTCGGTTCTGCCTTGGACAACTATATACTTCGCCGTTCTTCTGTCCTTTCCCCCGGAACAATCAGAGAGTACAAACGCATAAGGAAAGTAGGCTATTATGATATTATGGAGAAGAAAATTCATAATATCACTCAAGAATACATACAAGAGTTAATCAATAAAGACTCTGTGAATCACTCCCCTAAAACAGTCCGATGTAATCACGGTCTAATAGCATCCGTTATGAAACAAGAGCGGCCTGATTTTGCTCTTAACACCATTCTACCTAAAAAGGTACGTCCTAGCCTATATATTCCCTCTGATATGGATGTTAAACGACTCATTCAATATGTCAAAGGTACTGACATGGAGTTACCCATTTTATTGGCCGCTTTTGGGCCTATGCGTCGTGGTGAAATATGTGCCTTGAATAGTGACCATATAAATGACAACATTATTCATGTGGAATTTGCTGTAAGCCTTTCCGTTTTCATGACCTCAGGCATTATTCAGCATCCATTCAACATGCTTTGGGGGTTCCCGATGCATATATCATGCAGCGTGGCGGTTGGGGTTCTGATGGAGTCTTGAAAAGCGTTTACAGGCATACTATGGATGAAAAAGTTACCAAAATGAATAAGCTTGCTAACGATCACTTTTCTTCACTATGCAACACAGAATACAACATATAAAAATAAAACCCTTGTAAATCAAGGGTTTTACAGTCGGAGTGACAAGACTTGAACTTGCGGCCTCTACTTCCCTAAAGTAGCGCTCTACCACCTGAGCCACACCCCGATATTATGAAACTCACAAGTTATAATATACATGATTTGTTTTTGAGTGTCAATCAATTTTTTCAGCCCACTTTTCAAAGGCGTCATGGAAGTCCGGGCATGTTCTTTTTAACGAAACCGGTCGGTTCCGTTTGTTAAGAAAGCAATGGCTGCTTTCGCCCTGTGCCCGTAATTCGCCGGTTACATTATCTGTAATGGTATAAGAAAGCTGTAATTTTATCCCATTATACTGCTTGATCTGTACTAAAACAGCTACCGTCTCATCAAAATGTACCATAGATTTATATTCACAACGAATATCCAGAACCGGACTGACAATACCGCTTTCCTCCATTTTGCGGTAATCATTCCCCATCTGATTCATGGCATCAATCCTAGCCGACTCCATCCACCGGATATAATTGGAGTGGTGGATGATGCCCATCTGATCCGTTTCATAGTACTGCGCTTTATGTTTATACGGCTTCATTATTTACCTTCCTTACCTTCCTTACCTCAATACTTATCTTAAGTCATCCGCTTTTCAAAAAGATATGTGAAAACATGTATGAAAGTAAAACCCCGCATGGCAAGATGTTTATAGTCACATCTCATCCTGCCGCCGGGGTTATATCGCCTCTTCTTATATCCTATGCAATTTTGCTTTTAGCCAAGTCTGCCAGCGTGGCAAAGCCCTGAGCATCGTTAACGGCCATATCCGCAAGCATCTTGCGGTTTATCTCTACGCCGGCTTCCTTTAAGCCGAACATGAAGCGGCTGTATGAAAGTCCGTTCATCCGCGCCGCGGCATTAATCCTGACGATCCAGAGACGTCTGAACTGACGCTTCCTTTCTTTTCGACCTGCGTAAGAAGATGCCAGGGCACGCATAACGGACTGCTTAGCCACCCGGTACTGTTTGCTTCTTGCGCCACGGTAGCCTTTTGCCAGCTTTAATACTCTATTGTGTTTTTTTCGGGCATTCATGCCGCCTTTTATTCTAGCCATGTCTTAATTTCCTCCTTACGAATTATAAATATGGTAATATCTTTTTCATATTCTTAACGTTGGAAGCATCGGTCATCGCCGGCTTCCTGAGATTTCTTTTTCTCTTAGTGGATTTTTTAGTTAAGATATGGGTTTTATAAGCTTTATTTCTCTTTAATTTACCTGTACCTGTCAGTTTAAAACGTTTCGCTGCCGCTCTTTTTGTTTTCATTTTGGGCATTGATTTTTCCTCCTGTCATTACTTTTTTATCTCAACCGACAAACTACCGTTTCTCAGTTAAAAACATAGTCATACTTCTGCCTTCTACCTTAGGAGCCTTCTCAATGACCGCAATATCCGCCAGCGCCTCGGCAAATTCATCTAGGATATGCTTGCTTTTAGCCATGTGAGCCATCTCACGCCCGCGGAACCTAAGGGTTATTTTGACTTTATCGCCCTTGGTCAGGAATTTCCTAGCAGCGCTTCTTTTAGTATTCAGGTCATTGGTGTCAATATTGGGAGACAGACGGATCTCCTTTATTTCGATCACCCGCTGTTTCTTACGGGCTTCCTTTTCCTTCCTAGTCTGTTCGTATTTGAATTTGCCGTAATCGACAATCTTGCAGACCGGCGGCTGCGCCGTGGGCGCAATCTTTACTAGGTCAAGACCGGCTTCCTCCGCGATCTTCAATGCATCTTTGGTGGCCATGATACCCAGCTGTTCGCCGGCGGCTCCGACGACACGTACTTCTTTGTCCCTGATCTGTTCGTTAATGAATAAATCGCTAATAACTTTACCCTCCTCTATACAAGAAAAAACTTTCCTTAACTAGCATTCCTGATTTATATTATCTTAACTATTTATAAAATATAAATTTATAAAACATAAAAATAACATAAAAATAAGTGAATAGCATAACTATCCACTTAAATTACATTCCAAACTATCGAAACATTCCGGTGATGTGCTATAATTCATCACATACCGTGCCGCATGCCTGATATTCTGACCTATAAACACCTGTCGGCGCGATTGCCACAGGGTGAGAGCGGATACTCTGCTTTGCTATAAAGCATGCTGTTCAACATGCTTTAAGTAGGATAACACTTTGTTGTATGGCTGTCAAGTATTATTTTTTCGCTGCCTCGCTGCCTGTGTCTGCCTGTGTCCCTACCTGTGTCCGCTATCCAGCAATATCCTTCCGCTAGTTACTGTTCACTCCTTGCCATAATTAATCTCACATAATTAATCTCACATAATTATTCTCGCATAATTATTCCAATGGTTCTCCACAGTAACAATGGTGCCCTTACCGTTCTTCAAATGTTGCACATATCGTTTCAATACTGGTGTTTGCGCCGCTTCCGCAGATATCCACATGATCGGCCGTACACTTATAGTTGCTGTTGTAAGTGCAGTTCTCGGCCTCGCAGTCGATACTGATAAACTTACTCGGATGCTCGATCGCGCTGGTATAGGAATCGCCCCGGCGCTCATAAAAGCTTTCGCAGCAGGTTTCTTCTTCTGTATCGGCATGTGTCCCGCCCACTAGGATATCACCTTTGCAGCAGCACATGGTCTTGTTGTAAAGACAGTTATGAACCGTACAATCTAACTGAGCCATATTTACCTCCTGAAAATTTACTCTTGGTTGGTAGTAGTAGTATGGCTCAGTATTACCGATTCTATTCACTGTTTCTGCTTATTGTATTGTTTATTGTATTGCTTATTGTATTGCTGTATTGCCAATTATGCTGCTCAAAAATGAATGTTGCCGACACTAGGCTTCCGTCTTGCGGATCGCCTTTGTCCGGATTTCTTCACTGATCTGATCAATAAAAACCTTCAATGGCTTGACTCCTTCGTCTCCGGCAAAGCGGCTCCTGACCGAAACGGTCCGGTCGGCTTCTTCCTGCTGCCCCACTACCAGCATGTAGGGGATCTTATCCAGCCGCGCTTCCCTGATTTTAAAGCCGATCTTTTCTGAGCGCATGTCGGTAGCGGCCAAGATGCCGCTTTTTTTAAGCTCTGCCTGCACATTTTGGGCATATTCTTCGTATTTATCTGAAATCGGCAGGACCCTTACCTGTTCAGGACAGAGCCAGGTGGGGAATTTACCTTCATATTTTTCAATCAGCCATGCTAACGTCCTTTCATAACAGCCCATCGCTGTCCGGTGGATGATGTATGGCCGCACCTTATCTCCGTTTTGGTCAATATAATACATGTCAAACTGCTCTGCCAGTACCGCGTCCCATTGAATGGTGATCATCGTGTCTTCTTTGCCGTAGACATTTTTCGCTTGGATGTCAACTTTGGGGCCGTAAAAGGCCGCTTCCCCGACGGCTTCGGTAAAGGGGATCTTAAGCTCCAAAAGGATATTCCGGATCCTGTCCTGGGTTTCTTCCCAGACCTCCGGCGCCCCGATATATTTCTCGCTGTCATCGGGATCCCATTTTGACAGGCGGTAGGTAACATCATCCGCCACACCCAGCGTCGTAAGGCAATATCTTGCCAGATCTAGGCAGCCCTTAAACTCCTCATTCATCTGGTCGGGACGGACGATCAGGTGGCCTTCGGATATGGTAAACTGACGGACTCTGGTAAGCCCATGCATTTCCCCGGAGTCTTCATTACGGAACAGGACGGAAGTCTCGCCGTAGCGCAAGGGAAGGTCGCGGTAGGATTTCTGGCCGGCCTTATAAATATAATACTGGAAAGGGCAGGTCATCGGACGCAGCGCGTATACTTCCTTATTCTTTTCCTCGTCACCCATAACAAACATGCCGTCTTTATAATGATCCCAGTGTCCGGACAGCTTATAAAGGTCGCTTTTGGCCATGAAAGGGGTCCTAGTGCGGATATAGCCCCGGTTATAGTCTTCCTCGTCCTCGATCCAGCGCTGCATGGTCTGGATGATTTTGGCGCCCTTGGGCATCAGCAGGGGAAGGCCTTGGCCAATGATATCCACGGTCGTAAAGAGCTCCATCTCCCGGCCTAGCTTATTATGGTCGCGCTGTTTGATATTCTCCAGATATACCAGATACTCTTCCAGCTCTTCTTTCTTCGCGAAAGCTGTCCCGTAGATTCTCTGCAGCATGGCATTTTCTGATTTGCCGCGCCAATAGGCTCCGGAAGAAGAAGTCAGTTTAAAGGCCTTGATGTTTTTGGTACTCATCAGATGCGGGCCGGCACAAAGATCGACAAAATCTCCCTGCCGGTAAAAGGAGATTTCGGCGTCCTCCGGCAGGTCTTTGATCAGTTCAACCTTATATGGTTCTCCCGCCGTCTCCATCAACTGGACGGCTTCTATGCGCGGCAGGGTAAACCGCTCCAGCGGCTTCCCCGCTTTGATGATTTTCTTCATCTCGGTTTCGATGCGGTCGAGATCCTCGCGGGAAAAAGGCTCATGCTCAAAATCATAGTAATAGCCGTTTTCGATGCTGGGACCGATGGCCAGCCGGGCCTCTGGGTAAAGACTTTTTACAGCTTCCGCTAGGACATGGGAGGCCGTATGGCGCATCGCGCTAAGCCCGGCTTTGTCGCTGGCCGTCAAGATATTCAGTTTACAGTCAGTTGCCACGACCGTCCGCAGATCCTTGACTACGCCGTCAATCTCTCCGGCACAAGCCATCCTGGCTAGTCCTTCGCTGATGTCGGAAGCGATCTGAAAGATGCTTAAAGGACTGTCATATTCCTTGTGCGTCCCGTCTTTTAACGTTATTTTCATATAAGCTCCTATCTGTCCGCAATGCAGGCTAAATAAATCACACTTTACTACCGCAGCATTTCTTATATTTCTTGCCGCTGCCGCAAGGGCAGGGATCGTTGGGATATATCTTATCATCCTTTACCACGGTGCCGGAGGCTTTCTGTTCCCGGTAGAGTTCCTTGCGTTTTTCTTCGCTAAAAATCTCTTCCCACTCGGGAAGCTCATATAGCCAGTCCGCACTGGCGGCGACCATGTTCTTGTACAGGCGCTCTTTGTCAAAGCCCAGATTGACCGGCGTGTCTTCTTCCATATCATCAATGGGATTGGCTTTTGTCAGGCTGTCGTTCATGCCGTCCAAGATACCGGTCATCATCATGATGTCGATACCGAATCTTTCCGCCAGTTCTTTGACCGTGCCGGTGACGGTCTGGTCGGGGGTCTTAAGAAGCGTGGCATAAACTGCTTTTTCTTTTTCAAAATAATCCGCCCACATCCGCTGCAGATCGCCTTTGTTGGCCGTTTCCGAGTAAGCCATGTCCCGCCATTTTTTAAGTAATGCCATCGTATTTACCACCTTTGTGTTTTATTTTCCGATTGTTCCGAATCATATGAGTCAGTTTTCAAGAGTAAGTATATAATACTTTTCCAAAAAAGTAAAATTTTTTATTATTTATGAATAAACTTCCGTTTCCGGTCTATACTATGATTAATCAATGGATCCCCCTCCTTTGATTACATTCATACAACAGATAAGTTAAATACTTATCCTCCCCTTAAAGCACCCCCCGCCCGATTCTGGGCGGGGGGTGCTGTTTTGGTACGGAATAACCAGTATTCATATCTTATTTCTGCGGCAGGTATCCGGAGGCGGTCAGAAGTTGTTCTACGGTAGCAAATTCGTATTTTTTAGCTTTGAGTATCTTAATGATTTCCGGCAGCGCCTTGACTGTCGGCTCTTTCCCTACATAGCTGTGCAGCAGGATAATATCGCCGTTATTGGTATGGCGGGTTACATTATGGATGATATTTTCCGGCTTTCTTTCTAGCCAGTCACAGGTATTGACAGACCATAAGATTATCTTCATCCCCATATCCCTAAGAACTTGGATGACCCGGTCATCCAAAGCGCCATAGGGCGGCCGGAAAAAAGTCGGCACCTTGCCGATAGCCTTTTTAATATTTTGTGATGAAATCATTATTTCTGACCTTATTTCCTCATTGCTCAGTAATGTAAGATCGTAGTGATTCTGGGTATGTATTCCGATATAATGACCTTCGTCTGCCATCCGCCTGACCAGATCAGAATACCGGGGAACCCGCTTCCCCAGAACAAAAAAAGTCGCTTTAATCTCATGTTCCTTTAATATATCCAATACCTTCGGGGTATTCTTTTTATCCGGAGAATCGTCAAAAGTAAGACAGATTTTCCGATTTCGGTTAGGAATCTTGGCATAGACCAGTCCTGAGAAACGCTGGGCCTGATTGATTATCCTGATTTCTTTTTCTATCCACTCTTCTTTATCAATCGTTGTAATATTATTACAAAACCGGTAACCTGAAAAGCTTTCCAGATCCTGTATCTCTTCTTCATGTAAAATCATCTCTACACCTCTTCTATTCTCTATTCAATATCGCAATAATATTCTTGCTCGTTAAAAATGATAATGTCATTTTCAAATAGCGGATGATATTGAAAAGATGCATATATTTGCGTTAACAGCTGTTGCATCGTGTCACTGTTAAACAGTAATAATACCGTACAATACCTGACATTGACCGGATTCTGGCATTTTATCAGGGCAAAATACTCTCCGTTAAATGTCCTGTCTTTATATTGCAGGTAAGCAGAACCGGCATGGATGCCCGTACTGTCTAAGATCATTTGCTGGAACTGGCTCAGCATCCTTGTGTCGGCTGCCAGAATAAAGTTGCCGCCTCCCAAGTCGTCTATATCTACTTCACTTTCCTCAAAAACAGGATAATGGTAAAAGCGGCGCGGCGATGATAACGGAGCGGCCAGCTGGTTAAACATTTTGCGCAGGTAAGCCCGCCTGTCTTCCTTATAATAATCTGCTTTTATGATGACACACTTATTCATATATACCTGTTTTATTCCGGTATTGCTTACCTCGGTTCCCCAACTGAAATACAGCGCTTCAAAGCTATCCCTGTCAAGCTCTGTGGCAGATGCCGAAGTCACATCCGAATTACTTTCAAAGCTAACGTTTGTGTAATCACCGAGCCGAACCACAATATCGCGGCCATCTACATTCACAGTAACTGTACGGTCTAAGCCCAATTGGTCAGCACTAAGCAGCAGAGAGAAGCCGGCAATATTTTCGGTCTTAATAATAATCAGTACTTCCGAGGCAATCTTGGCACTGATAAATGACCGTTCCGTAAGATCCTTACGGTTATCTATCCGAACCCAATAGGATTTATTGTATTTTCTATAATAAGAAGTGAAATTGACTGTCCGCGGATATTCATCTTTTTCATTTTTTATTAATTCCTCTGCCAGCTTAAAAGAATTGACCAGTTCGTCAAATTCATCCCGTAAAAAATCCGCGAAGCAAAAATCCCGGCAGTTCCCTAGACAGCTTGTCACATACAAATCCCTAGCAACGTTTCCGGCAAAATCACCGAGTAACGCTAAATGACAGGCCGGTATATTGCCAATGTTGTTAATGTACTCCTTATCCATTTCAGAATGTTTCAAGTATTCCGCACCGATATTGCCAAATGCTCTATTCTCATAAATCAGAAAATAAGGAGTCAAGGTCAGATAATAAGCCGGCCCGAATACTAAGGCCATCCCCGCGAAGTAATCCGGCATTTTTAAAGCCAGGCTAAAAGCCCCCTTGGCACCAAGGCATACTCCCAGCAGATAAACACGGTTCCTTTTTATATGAAAACGGCTTACGATATCCTTAATCAGACCCTGTAATTCGGCTTCATAGATAAATTCATGCTCATAGTCTCCCCTAGCAACAACATTTAAAATAATGCAGTCTTTAATCTTATTTTCCGTTTGATAAGGAACCGGTAAGGGGTATCTTGAGGCGGCATATCCCGTTGCACACATTACCACCAAGGGATAGTCTCTGTCCTTGGCGTAATTAATCGGAAGAAAAACCCCATAGGCAATACTGCCGCCATCTATGTTGCTTTTTCTAAAGAGGAACGCACTGTTTCTAAATATGTTATTTATCAGTCTATTGCCGGAATCTTGCCCGAAATGTAGCGCCGATTCTATTTCGGCATATTTTTCCAGCATAAAACCGTACATCCGTTCATTCATAAGCTCAGGAGCCAATTGGTAGCATCCGGTAGCCGTATTGGCTATTTCGGCATATTTTTCTAGGGCTTCTGCTATTTCATCCGAATCGTTTATTTTCTCTATCACGCTTTTGCGCAGGTCATCGCAGCCAGTCTTAAAATCCCCGATATAAATGTAAGCAGATCCAGACCTTTTATCATTAATCAGATCATGCACTTCGATTTTATAGACTCCTTCCGGTTCAGACGCCAGATCCAGTAAAAATCTCTGTTTTGTTCGAACCTTCAAGCTAAGTATCAGTTCCTCAAAACTGTTCTTCACCTCCACGCCGACATCATTTTCCTGCTTTCCGGGATATTTTCTTTTCATAATGGTAATCCCGATCTCCTCACCCTTCATAAAAAATGCCTGATCCGGTATGACAAAGCATGCCTGTTCCGCAAAAGTAACCGCCGAATCATCAATGAACCTTCTGTTATGATCTGTAAGGAGCGCCGCCAAAGGATTGATGCCGATAACAAAGCTCTGATCCCGGATATGGGAATAATCCGCTCTGATACTTTTTTCCACCAGTATCGTATTGGTGCCTTGATCTAACCTTTGCAAAATAGTATAGGGTTTGACATGGTAGCGGTAATGTGTAACCGCTGCCATCTCCCCGTTTATCCAAACCCGCAGAGGCGTTTCGGCATTTATATATATATATACTTCCTGCTCACTGCGGCAATAAATGGCACTGAGACAATAAATATATTTCTCTGTGTCATCCGGAAAAAGTATTTCTGGGCAATTATCTTGATAAACATTATATTTCTTTTCTGATGAAACATAGTACTTCCATGCTTTCTCAAGAATATGCTCAGGAATATTGCCATGATCCGCCCCTATTGTATTCACATATTTTGTTTCTAGGAAAGGTCTCTCATCGTTCCTGCCCGCTTGATCGAAAGACACTTTTTTTACCGCCCATTTATTGATAGCGCCCTGCTTATCACCGTTAAACGTAATATCAAAACTACAATTATAGATGACCTTTTTTAAGAACTCATTTAATTTATTCATATTTACTTATACCCATCTGCGGCTCTGCCGCATTCGAAATCAATAGTTGAAATGGCTTTTCTTTCACCCTAACTCTCATGCTTGGCATCGATAAATTCTGCCATATTAACCACTGTCGGATAGGAAAATATGTCAGAAATGTCTACTGCACCGGGAAGCACCTTCTCGATCTGCTTAAGCAGATTGGTTGCCAATATGGAATCCCCGCCTAGATCATAGAAATTCTCATAAATATCAAGTTGTGAA
Source organism: Lachnospiraceae bacterium UBA938 (assembly GCA_002293475.1). GTDB lineage: Bacteria > Bacillota > Clostridia > Lachnospirales > Lachnospiraceae > UBA935. Next base: position 76,133 of record DBDG01000059.1, on the reverse strand, counting down.
ATCCCAAGTACATCTCCCCAAATCTGCCCAAGGAGCGTTTCCGTCTGAGTGTATCCCTCATCCCCTTTGCCTTGTAAGACAATTTCTTGGTCAGTCACCGTCTTGACCGGCAGGTTAACCTTGCTGATGTCAGTTTTCTGCTGTTTTTTCAGGTCTGAACCGATCTGTTCCGATATGCCGAACAAACGGCTGCCTTGGATGACGGTAAGCACATCGTAATTAAGGTCTCCCACGATTATACGGCTATGATCGCCATCTAGTATCTCAGATAAAGAATTGGTCGCTTTAGCTGTCGAAACCGCTCTGAAAACCATGACGTCGCCGGTCGCATGATGATCTGCCGCCATCCCGGTCTCCTTCCATGCCGGCCAGTTAACGGATACGGTTTTCAGTCCGTCGGCACTCCGGTAAGCTGCATAGGCGTCCATAAATGCATTAGCAGCGGCGTAGTCCCCTTGTCCGGGTGCCCCGGTCAAGGCTGTTACTGAAGAAAACATAACCATGAACTGGGGTTTGTCCGCTCTGGTCATCTGATCCAGCAGCCATGTTCCCGCTACCTTCGGCGCTAACACATCCTTAAATACCTTTTCCTCTTTGAACATAAGGAAACCGTCTCCCGCAATACCGGCACAATGAATAATCCCATGGATCTGCCCATATCTTATCCGGATATCGGAAAGTACCTTTTGCAGCTCCTCCGGCCGGCATATATCTGCACTATAACAGGTAACCGAAGCCCCTTTGCTTTCCATATCCATAATGGTTCTGATCTTATCGCATAACCGGGGAGAGCGGTTTCCGGCAAGGATATTCTCCCACTCATCATGCTCCGGGAAGGAAGAACGGTTAATTAACGCCAGGTTTATCTTGCCCTGGGAAGTCAGATATTTTGCCGTTTCCAGTCCCAGTCCCCCGGTTCCGCCGGTAATCAGGTATGTCTTGCCGTCCGCAATATCAGCCTTGTTATTCTTGATCAGCCTTATGCCGTTCAACTGCTCTACGTATCTTTCGTGATTCCGGAAGGCAACTGCATAAGGCACTTCCCGGCCGGCCAGCTCAGATAACAGCTCATCACTGCCGGTTTGCTCGTCAATATCGATGAACCGGACCTTCATCCGATCATGCTCCTGGCCGATGACCTTGCCCAGCCCCATAAGCGCAGCGTTTTGCGGGCGGATAATCTTCTGGTTTTGAGTTACTTCATACGCATAGCTTGATATCACGGTTATATTCAGCTCTTTATTCAGTTTCTGGCTGATTACTGCCTTGGTTAGATAATAAAGGCTATGGACTCCGCCGTCCTGGGCTTTCTCTAGGTCAGATAACGTCTTCAGCTGGCTGTCACGGCAGAGGCTGCTCATATGAAGGATGCCCGTAACATTTTTTCCTTTTATATCAGCAACCAGCTTATTATAGTCTTCTTGATCATTGCCGATCATATAGGTTCTGTCATCTAATTTCTCAAAATGATCGCCTAGCTCTGCTTCGATATACTGCCGGCCTTGCTCTGTTAATTTTTCCGCCAGCTCATCCGCCCTCCCGGTTAGATCTTTTAAGATCAGTAAAGTTCCATCCCCAAGTGAACCGGTATCCTGCCTCGGTTCTTTAATCCAAGCCATCTCGTAATAAAAGCCGGTTCTTAGTTTTTCAGCATCGAATCTCTTGATGACATAATCGGCGATTTCAGCAAAAACCTTCCCTTGGCTGTCAGCCAGCGTCACATCGTATGTGATGGTTTCATTACTGGCTGACTTTTTTTTCTTTCTGATTAAACTATAAAATACTGCCGGACTACTGCCATAAATCTTAATGCTCTTGTAACTTAACGGCAAATAGGCACCCTCATTATCCTTTATGACCGCATTGACTGCATTGTCCAAAAGTGCTGGATGTAAATAATACTCATCCAGATCAGGCCTTAGTATTTCTGCCAGTTCTACTTTTGCCGTAACTATATCAAGGCCATAATTTATTTCCTTCAGGCTGTGCCAGCGCGGCCCGAACTGAAATATTCCTTCCATGTTTTCCATGTCAACCTGTAAACGTCTCTGCCCGCACCGGCTGATCACTTCATCAATATTCAGGTCGACGGGCTGCTTCTCTTCCAGACGAAAGATTTTCCCTTGGACATGCTTGATCCATTGGACATGCTTGATCCATTGGACATGCTTGATCCATTGGACATGCTTGATCCATTGGCTGTCGGTTTCCTGCTCAGGCGCTGTCTGCCTGCTGGCTATTATAAAATCAAAGCCTTCTTTTTCCTCTATAAGTATTACCTGTACATATTTTTTCTCACCTTGCATGACCTTTAAAGGAGTAAGAAAAGTGATGTCCTTTATTTCGATATGACTTATGCCATAGACATCAGATGCGGCTTTCCTTGCCATTTCCAGATACGTCGTTCCGGCAATCACGTTTTCATCCATAATCTTGTGGTCGCTCAATACCCAGTCTTCGGTCGTAAAATACGTCTCATATATCCGACCTTGGATAGAATCCGCTGCCAGTCTGTGGACAAGGGGATGAACCGGTGCGATTTCACTTTTCGCAAAAGAGTTTTTTAACCTCTTAGGCGCTGCCCAGCACCGGGTTCTTTCCAGCGGGTATACCGGTAATGACGCCTTTTTTATTGTTCTCCCTTCATATATTTCAGTCCAGTCAATCTTTGCCCCGGCAATATATAGGCTGCCGATTTCTTTTAATAAGTCAACATAGTTGTCATTTATGGTATTTCTAAGCCCTGCTAAGGCGGTCTGTACTTTTTTGGTGAGCTGTGCCCTTTCAGCCTCGGTCAGGTCGCCGGGGTTCCGGTTCTTTTTACTTTCTAGGACTATCTTATGCTGTCCATAAAAAATACCTTGCTGCTCATCCGTTTTTAACGTTTTTAACGTGTTTAGCTGACTGAGCTTTTCCATCATCTCCGGCACTGATCTGACCAGAATAAGCAGACGATATGTATAATGGCCTCTTCCGGTGTTTGACGTACAGCAGATGCTCTCAATATGCTGATCCTGTAATTTAGGTTGGGACTTTTTATATTCTTCTATTATGGTTAACAGCGCGGTTTCACTTTTAGCCGAGACGGTAAGACAATATGTCTGCCCGTTTTCCTTGCCGCTGTCCTCATTGGTCACTTCTGCCTCTTCCAGTACCATATGGCAATTAGTACCGGAAAACCCAAAAGAACTGACACCGGCTCGTCGGGGATAATTACCACTTTCCCAATCATTCAAAGCGTCATTTACATAAACAGGGGACTTAATAAAATTGATATACTGGTTAGGATTGTCAAAATGGATACTGGGAGGCAACATTCTATTCTTAAGCGACATCACTGCCTTAATCACTGATGCAACTCCGGAAGCTGCTACCAGATGCCCCATATTAGACTTTAGCGACCCTATCCCGCAAAACTGGGACTTATCCGTATACCTAGCAAAGGCATTGGTAAGCCCTTTGATTTCAATCGGATCACCCAGCACCGTACCGGTTCCATGAGCTTCCACATAACCGATGGTTTCGGGTTCAATTCCCGCATTCTTCCACGCCGTTACAATAACTTCTTCCTGGGCTATCGCGCTAGGGGCCGTTATTCCATTGGATGCGCCGTCATTATTTATTGCACTTCCTTTAATGACTGCATGGATATTATCGCCGTCTTCCCGCGCCTTGTTTAATGGCTTCAGCAGAAGCACGCCTACTCCTTCTCCCCAGACTGTTCCGGTTGCTTCATTATCAAATGTCCTGACGATATCATCGGGTGATTCGACAGAATCAAAGCTCATCTGATTTTTAATATCCTTCATGGTACCACAGGAAAATACACTGATACCGCCTGCGACGGCCATGTCACAATCGCCGTTACGGATACTCTGGCAAGCTTCATGAATAGAAATCAAGGCCGAAGAACAGGCTGTATCAATTACCATGGCCGGCCCCTTCATGTTAAGCAGGTAAGAAAGCCTGCTTGCCAGGATTCCTCCATAAGAGCCTGTCAAATGCATGGTGTCGGGTTCCGTGACATATCGGTAAAGGGGTATACTGGTATTATCCCGGCCGACAAATACGCCCGTATTAGTTCCGACGATTTTATCCCCGCCATATCCGGCATCTTCAATTGCTTCATATGCTGTTTCCAGAAAGAAACGCTGCATCGGCTCCATGTACTTTGCCTCTCTAGGCGAAATGCCAAAAAAAGCCGCGTCAAACTTGTCTACCTCATTCAGATAACCGCCTTTCCTGAATATTTTGCTGATATCCTCCGCCAGCTCCGTATAAAAATCGCCTTGAATAAACTCCAGATAGGAGTGATCTCTGATCATGTGTTCGATATCCGGTATTCTTTGGCTGGGAAAATCACGGATACTGTTCTTGCCTTCTTTTACGGCTGTCCAGAATTTTTCTATATTATCACAGTCGGCAAAGCGCCCGGCCATCCCGATAATGGCTATACTTTCATTTTGGGGAACGTAATTTCTGCTGTCTTGTTCATTCGGCATAGGTTTCTTTATTTTTTTGTCGATATAATCTGATATCGCCACGACTGACGGATAAGTAAAGATATCCGTTATATCCAAAGCCCCCGGAAAGATTTTTTCCATTTCTTGCAGCAATACCGTTGCGATCAGCGAATCCCCTCCCATATCATAGAAGCTTGCGTAGATGTCAATAGAATCTAGGCTGAGAAAACCAGCCCATATTCCGGCCACTTTTATTTCTGTTTCACTTAAGGATGCCGACTGCTTGCCGGTAATCACTGCATTGATGTTTCCGCCGCTTTCTTTTCCGCCGTCGGCCATCCTGACTGATTTCTTTTTATACATTGCCTGACGTACCGGATCCGTTAGCTGGTAGCCTGAAAGCTGATCTATATTGGCATAATTGAGCCGGCCGGTAATAATGCCGGCCGCCCCGGTACGGATAATGTTTTCCATGTAAGCCATGCCTTCCGCGTTCGTAACCGGCCAGAAAACTCCTTTGTCCATATCCACTTTATAATTCACTGCCATCCCGGCTTCTTTCCAAGGTGCCCATTTGATCGACACGGCTTTTCTGCCCTGCCTGTTCATATAATAAGCGAATGAATCCATAAATGAATTAGCTGCCGCATAATCACCTTGTCCGGCCATGTGTACGACTGTGGCAATGGAAGAAAACATAACAAAAAACGCAAGGTCATCGTTTTGGGTCAGTTTTTCTAACAGCCAGGTTCCTTTTATTTTGGGGCCGACTACATTTTGGAATACCGTCTCATCCTTCCTGAACAGAAAACCTTCGCCGGCTATGCCGGCACAGTGGATTATCCCCCGTATCCGGCCGTGTTTCATGCGAAAATCATCAAGCGCTGCCTTTAATGCTTCTTGATCCGTTATATCTGCCGAATATGTTTCGATCTTTGCCCCAGCTTCTTCTAAGGACCTGACCGCATTTAGTTTTTCTCTTATCACGTCATCCGTAATCCCGTCCCAGTCTTCCCTGCCGGGCAGGCCGCTTCTGCTAATAAGGGCTAACTTGACTCCTCCTTTCCGGGATGCCAGCTGCCTAGCGGCCAAAAGCCCCAGTCCGCCGGTTCCCCCGGTTATCACATAAGCACCCCCGGCTTCTTGCGCAACGTTTTCTTCTCCGTCCTGAGCGGGAAGGGCCACCGGCCCGAATGTCTCCGCATACCTAGTATTTTCCCGAAAAGCAACAGCAAAAGGCGTATCTTTTAAACTCATCTCTAAAATCAGTGATTTTGCACTGACAGTCTCATCTATGTCGATGATACGACAGGCAACTTGCGGCTGCTCTTTTTCCATAGCCGTCAATAAACCTTTTACAGAAGCATTGGCCGGTTTTATGATATGCTGCGTGTCCGTAACGGCCTCGGCATAATCCGTGATTATAAACAGCTGTTTCACGCTCTTCACTTTTTTCTCCGCCAATGCTTTCGCTAAGTAAAACACACTGTAAATGCCATGATTTAATGCGTTTTCCAGCTGCTGCGAACTTGCATATGCGCCACTGCTCCCGGTCGCAGACATATGGATAATCGCCGCCAGTCCGTCCCCGGTCTCCCCGATAAGCCTGTCATAATCCTTCTGGCTGCTTCCGACCGTATAGCTACTGGCAGTTACTTGCTGGAAACAGTCTCTTATCGATACTTCTACCGCTTCGATTCCCGTTGCTTTAAGCTCCCGGAACACTTCGCCGCTCAGGGCGGCGCCGCTGGTGAATACCAGCACGCGTCCGGTCGCCAAGCCGGCTCTTAGCTCAGTTGCCGGCTTCTTGACCCATGCGGTCCGATAATAACTGTCTGCGCGGTTTTCTTTGATGGAATCTCTGACTTTCTTGATGACATATTCTTCTGCTTTCAATAAAACTTTGCCTTCCATATCCAGAAATACAATATCAAAGGTTGCCGTTTCATCACTATTGTGCTTATCCTTCCGTTTAAGATGACAATAAAAAGACGGCGGAGTCGCACCATATATTATTAGTTTCTTATAGGAAAATGGCAGGTAATATCCGTCTCCGATAAACGCATTGGCCGTATTGACCGCACAATCCATCATGGAAGGATGGATAAAGTACTCCTGCAGATCCTCGTGGTAGCTTTCCGCAAGCTTAATATGGGAAACGTATTCATCTGCCTTATGGAATATCTGACCATAGGTATCCCATCTGGCTCCGGTTTGAATCGGGTTATCCGGGAACTGCCGGTACGTCAGGGCATCGGTTTTGGTAAACCGGGAAAGGAGTTCCGTAAGATCCCATGCCTCTTCCCCTGCTTCGGTAACATATACAGCTTCCCCGCTCACATGTATCACCCATTCATCCGACTTTTCACTCTTGCTGGCAATCTCATATTCTATGTGGTCACCTAGATCCCGGATGAGCAGATGGGCTTCTCTTTCTTCAGCTTCTTCCAACGCAAGTGCGGCGGTAAATTTGAGATCCCGTATCATCACATGCTGGGCACTGCTCCCTTTATCCAGTACTGTCCTTAGCATTTCAATATAGGCCGTCCCGGGAACAACATATTTGCCGAACACTTTATGCTCCCGTAAAACCCACTGCCGCTCTACCCTAAAACAGGTCGTGTAAATCTCCTGGCTCAAGGTCTTGGCCAGACGGGTATCAATCAACGGACTTATTGAATCAGTCTTTTGGGGCATCGTATTAATTTTATTACCGTTATCCTCTACCCAGCATCTGGTTTCTAAAAACGCATAGGTCGGCAGGTTTACTCTCCGATAGCTTCCGGCATGATACAATGTTTCCCATGCTATATCAGCCCCTCTGATATAGCAGTTCGCTAGATTATTATATTGTTCAGCAGTTGTCCGGCCTGTGATAAAATATTGTATCAAGGAATTAGCCTGTGCCGTAAGACTGCGCTTTTCTTCCGCGGTGATGTCGCCTTGTTCCTTGTCCTCCTTAGCCTGGCTTACTACTATGTGTTCTCCATAATACACGTCCTTTACCTTATCATATTGGAAGTTATTGGATTGCAGTAAAACCAGCTTACATTCTAACTCTTCAATACTCTTTACCGGTATGGCCAAGCGGTACCGGTAATGCCCTCTGCCTATGCTGGCAGTGTAGCATATGTCGTTTATGGAAGCCGGGTTATCGGTATAGAAATAATCAATATATTTTATTACCATTGCCTTTAGGGAATGGGGGTCTTGCGCGGATAGAACAAACAGGTTTGTCCTCTTAATTCCCTTACTTACTTCCGTTACTTCCATAACCGGAGCCTCTTCCAGGATAATATGGCAATTGGTGCCGCTGAGTCCAAATGAGCTTACCCCGCATCTTCTGGGAATGTCTCCGGTATCCCAGTCAGTCAGGCTGTCATTGATGAATACTGGGGAATCCACAAGCGGGATGTTTCTGTTCGGGCAAGTAAAATTAAGACTGGGCGGCAGCTTTTTCTTGTGTAAAGAAAGAATGGCTTTGGTAAAACCGGATATTCCGGCAGTACAGTCCAGATGTCCGATATTTGTCTTAATGGAACTGATTGCGCAGAACTGCTTTTTATCAGTGTGCTTACGGAATGCCCTTTCTAATCCGTTAATCTCCACGCTATCCCCTAGCCTTGTTCCCGTTCCGTGTGCCTCGATATAGGAAATAGTGTCCACGGCAATGTCCGAATCCCTCCATGCTTTGCAGATCACCTCTTCCTGGGCCGCTGAATTGGGTGCCGTGATCCCAATTGAACCGCCATCCTGATTGATGGCACTGCCTTTGATAACAGCATATATATGGTCTTTATCCACGATAGCCCGGTTCAGAGGCTTAAGCAAAACGGCTGCTGTTCCCTCTCCCAGCATGGTACCGTCCGAATTGTCGTCAAATGTCCTCGTCTTTCCGTCTGAAGACAAAATATCGCTTATAATATGGATTCCTGCTTCAGCACAGCTCTCTGCTGTTCCCGGTATCATCAGAATCTTGACGCCGCCGGCAATCGCCGCCTCACATTCCCCGTTCCTGATCGAGCGGCAGGCCTCATGAATCGCCACAAGACTAGAGGAGCAGGCTGTGTCAATCATCACACTGGGACCGTGCAGGTCTAATAAATAAGAGATTCTGCTTGAAATAATCGATTTGATGTTCCCGGTAGCAGCCAGTTTTGCACTGGCCGGATCCATCATCTGGACTATCTTTTTATACTCTTCGCCGAAGTCAGAACTATATCCTAAGAAGACACCTATGTTTTTGCCGGATAACTGCGCTCCCCCATAACCGGCGTCCTCGACTGCTTCCCATGCCGTTTCTAAGAATGCTCTCTGATTCGGCTCCATCAGGTCGGCTTCCTTTTTAGAAATCTTAAAAAACTTATAGTCAAATTTATCTATTTCTTCCATGTATGCCCCATGGTGATAGTCTATCTTGTCTGGATATAACCGCAAAGAATTCAGATAACGGTTTACATCCTGCCTTCTTTGCTCCGGAAAGGGCTTTATGGCATCTTTGCCGTCTGCCAACATTCTCCAGAGGTCCTCCTTATTCTTAGTTCCTCCTAATTTTGCCGACAGGCCGATTACCGCAATATTTTTCCGGTCGGTTTCGGGGAGTCTGTCCCAGTCCTTACCTTCTTCAATATCAATATATTTAAAATCAATTAATTTCTGCATACCGCACCCCTTTCACTTAGATTGCTTTGGCCGATATCAAACCCAATTCGCGAAATAGTTCCTTTGTTCCTGTTTGTTCGTAAATCTGTTGAAAGCGGATGTTCTGCTCCTGGACGGGTGTCTTCTTTGTATTAAACACACTTATCAGCATATTGATAGCCTCTTTCATTTCCGCAATGTCCGGCTGCCGTCCCTCATTTTGAATTCTCTCCTGGATCTTTTGGACCCTGTTATATGGGCGTATCACTCCCTGTTCATATTCATTATTATTCCAATTACGGTTTTTGGTACAGACAGCAACTGCCATACACTTGGTAACCACCGAAAGCTCCGGGCGGGCAGGCGGCTCTTGCTCCGGCGCCGTGCCAAGCCTGTTCTTTAGCTCCGATATATCCTTCTCTTTTTCACAAGAAAATGTATTGACCGAATGTATATTCTGAACCATCAGTTTTTTTAAGACATTATGCGGTCCGATTTCAATCGCCGTATCAATCTCCAGCCGGCGGAAATACTTCATGGATTCCTGCCATCTAACCGGTTTCACCATCTGTTCTTTAAGCCGGGGAATTATTTCATGGGCTCCGGCATAGGTTCTAGCATCTACATTGGAGACCACGTCAAATTTCGGTTCTGCGTAGCGATAATCCTGGAGGACTGCTTCCAGTGCGGCGGCGGCGGGAGCCATAATCGGGCTATGAAAGGGGGCGCTTACTTTCAATTGAACCGTCCTGCCGTCAAGCTCTTTCATCTTTGCACATAACCTTTCCACAGCATCGCGGTTTCCTGATATGACAACCTGCATCGGTGAGTTATAGTTGGATATAGCTACAATATCACCCGGCCGGCTGGCCTTTTCACATTCTTCTTTGATGGTTGTTTTATCCACTCCGGATATAGCAACCATGATCCCGCTTTCGGCCGCTGCCGCTTCCTGCATCAGCCTCCCTCTCTCCCTTATGATCCTGACCGCGTCTGGGAAACGGATTGCCTCGGCACAAGTCAGCGCCGTGATCTCCCCCAAGCTATGGCCGGCACTTAAGAGCGGCCGTATGCCCGTTTCCGCCGTCAGCACCCGGTATGCCGCATAGCTTGCCACGAATATAGCCGGCTGAGTATTCTCCGTCTGCGACAGTTCTTCCATGCTCCCTTCAAAACAAAGCTGCTTCAGCCCGAAACCCAGTATATTTTCCGCTTCCTCATATATTTCTTTAACCAGTGAAAAATTCTCCCATAAAGACTTCCCCATTCCGACGTACTGTGACCCCTGCCCTGGATACATAAAAGCAATCTTACTCATGACAATCCTCCTTTAAATCTTGACTTTAGTTTGTTTAACGTAAGCGTATAACAGGTCTACATATCCTGCTGCCAGCGCTTTCATTGTTCTTTGGTTAATTCTATTGTTAATGCTGTCTACATAAAACTCCATGCCATCTTCCGTACACTTTATCGAAAGCATAAGGTCATACATTGCTCTCTTGATATAAACTTCTTCCTTATTGTAGCTAAATACTGGCAGGATCGTATTCGGCTCCTTTATGAGCGCCAGATAATTGAGATTTTCCAGCTTATATTTCAATCCATCTCCGGTGGGGCTGCAGCTATCCTTTACTTGACAGAACAAAGCTTCCAACTTGGAAACATCAGCAAAATTAACATTTATCTGCCGCATACTGGCCGAATCGCTGCTGACAGCCTGAACCGATACGATATCATTCTGAGAAACTTCCGCCAAAAGATAAAGATACATTCCCAACATGAAATACTCTGATTCTATATTGTTTGATCGGCATATGCCGATTATCTCATTGTGTAAGGAAGAATCCAGCTTTACATGCAGCGAGCCGCCTTCATGGCCATCTTTGTCTTCCGCAAAGTATTTCCTAGGAAGCTTCAGAGTAAGGATTTTATCTATAATGCCGTTTTTGTCAATGCTATCTGCCTGCTTCTCAATATAAGCTGCCAGTCGGTAAATAGTCGGATGATCAAAAATATCCGCGATCTTGACCTTTCCGGGATACTTTTCATCCAGCAGTGAATGCATCATAATCAAAAAGAATGAATTCCCGCCAGTTTCAAAAAAATTCTCATGAATATCAATGGCATCCTTATCCAGTACTTTTTTCCAGATATCAAGTACCTGCTTTTCATACCTAGTTTCGGGATCTATGAATGTATTGCTTACTGGCTCTGCCGGCAAAGTCGATTCCGGTAACGCTTGCCTGTTGAGCTTGCCGTTGGGTGTCATCGGTAATTCTTTCATCCAGATAAAATCGCCCGGTATCATGTAATGAGGCAGCTTATCTTTCAAAAAGCGATCAAGCTCTTGGGCGGCAATAGTTTCCCCGGCCGCATAATACAGGACAAGATATTGATGCCCCTTGTTATTCTCTTTCACGATAGCCGCACATTTAGTAATCGACCCGTGTTCCATAGCAGCCCTCTCTATCTCTTCCAGTTCGATCCGGTATCCCCTAAGCTTGACTTGTGTATCTATTCTTCCCACGAATTCTATGTCACCGTCCGGCCGCCACCACCCCAGATCCCCGGTTCGATACATAATCTCATGCCCGCCACCGTCCTTACTAAAGCCGGCGGGGATTTTAACAAACTTTTCTCGGTTAAGCTCTTCTCGGTTATGATATCCCCTGGCAACTCCGGTCCCAGCGATACAGATTTCTCCTATAACCCCGGCCGGCACAAGCTCGTTATGCTTATTTACAATATAAATACGGGTATTGGCAATAGGTTTTCCGATTGTAATCTCGTCATTCTTCTCAATACTTTTTACCGATGACCAGACTGTCGTTTCCGTGGGGCCGTACATATTGTATAGCTTCGCGCCGGTCAACGGCCTTAAGCTTCTGATGAGGCTCTCCGTAACCGCCTCGCCGCCCAGCAGTATTTCCTTAATGTCTTTCAGTCCGGTGATATTCTGTCCGTTTGCTAAAAGCAGCTGCATGCGAGACGGTGTCATCTGGATGATATCAACATTATTTGTGATAATCAGACTGTTCATTTGGACAGGGTCGTACTGTTGCGTTTCATCAGCAATAACCGTTTTCATTCCTGTCATCAAGGGAAGCAGGGCCTCTAACACGAAAATATCAAAGGAAATGGTGGTTAACGATAAAATGGTCTTATTCTCATGAAAATCGATGCGGTCCGTCATTCCTTTAACAAAATTAAGAACTGCCCGATGTTCTATCATGACTCCCTTGGGTTTTCCGGTAGAGCCGGACGTATAGATCATATATGCCAGATCACAGCTTTTGTTTATATTGGCCAGATTACTCTGGTCGGCATCATAAAAAACGTTATCGTCAATAAATATTTCTTTTCCCGCGTAAGACAGCCCAGCCATATCCGTCTTTGTCAATATGATTTCCGCGCCTGAGTCTTTGATCATATAGCTGATTCTATCAAGGGGATAGCTAGAATCTATCGGTAGATATGCGCCGCCTGCTTTTAGGATGGCGAGTATAGCTATTATCATTTCTTCTGTCCGGTTAAGCAGCAGCGCAATAATACTGTCTCGGTTAACCCCCGCTTTTCTAAGTGTCCGCGCCAATTGATTAGTCCTAGCGTTCAGCTGTGAATAAGTCAGCGCTGTTGCTTTATAAATAACCGCAATCAGATCCGGAGTTCTTTCGGCTTGTGCTTCAAACTGCTGATGTATCGTCGACTGATCGGGATAAGCTGCCGTAGTGGCATTAAATTCAAACAGTAGCTTGTTTGTCTGTTCGGCACCGAGCATGTCTAGCTGTGCGAGCTTATGTTCCGGATATCGGATTCCTTCCTCTATCAATCTGCACATACAGCGGTATATTCTGTTGATGGCTGCTTCGTCAAAGAGCGACGTACGATAATTGATCTCGAAGTCCAGTATTCCGTTATCCCCCCAGTCGCTTATGGTAAAATAAATTGCATTGGCAATGCCGCCTTTAAAGTACCATGTCGCATAATCAATTTCTGCCGGATATGCCGTATGATAAGACACTTGGATATCATTAAGATAATTTCCGTTGTCTACACCATTCTCCCTGAGGTCATTTATGAGCTGGTCATACGGATAGTCTTGATTTTTTGCACATAATCGCAATTCCTTTCTGAGTAGGCGCAAAACAGCCAGAAAATCCATTTCTTTATCTATTGCTAAGCGAACCGGAACCGTGCATACAAACATCCCCAATATATCCATGGTTGCTTCCGTTCTATTATGCTTCAGAGTGGAAATAATGATATCTTCTCTGCTTGATGCCTTATAAATGTAGATGTACAGTGCTGCTAAAATAACCCGGTAAACCGTAGTATCATATTTACCGCAGAATCTTTTAATATTGTCGACAAATTCAACGGGCATCACAAATTTAGACTTGGCCGAGCTGTAATCCTGCCGGTTTAATGTCTTAAACGGTTCTATGCTTAATTCATCGGGAACTGTCTTGAATTTATTATTCCAATATTCTTTGTTCTGTGAATACTTATCAGAAACCAGATACTCTTGTTCCCACTGGTAATACTGCCGGTACCTGCCTTGCTCCCCGATAGGCTCCAGGACCTTCTGCCCTGCTTTCAGTGTCCGGTAATAACCCAATACTTTATCCATAATAAGGGCAATGGTACAGTTGTCGGAGATTAAATGATGAATTTTAATAAAAAACCTAACGGAATTGTTGATTTTTAAAACGGAGAAATGAAAAAGATCACAATGATACAACGCAAATTTCTGGTCATACAGGTCACTGAAATACTGTTCTGCCTGTCTGTCCGCTTCTACCCCGGCAAATTCCAGAACCTCTGCTTGATAACCATGATATTCTGAATAATACTGCATACATTCCCCGTCCTGGGAATGCATTCTTAACCTCATATCGGGGTTGTTTCTGATCAAGGCATTTACTGCCTCTGCTAATAAGTCGGGACATATCTCTACTGTAAAAGCAATAATAAGACATATAATTTCATCCCGTAATTCCGGATACAGTTTCTCACCGTACCATATCCGCTTTTGTGCATGTGTCAGCCCAAACAGCTGCTCTTTGGTAATTTTCATATGTTTTTCCCTATTCCTTTAGCTTGTTTTCTATCCTCTGAATATGGTAGAGACCGGCATACACTCCTCCAGTCTGCAGCAGTTCATCATGGCTGCCACATTCAACAATCCTGCCCTTATCCATAACATAGATCCTATCCGCATTTTTTATCGTCGAAAGCCGATGGGCTACTACTATCGCTGTCCGCCCTTTTATCAGTTCTACCATCGACTCCTGCACATACCGCTCTGTCTGATTATCCAATGCCGATGTCGCTTCATCCAGCAGGATGATGGGTGCTTCTTTTAACAGAGCCCTAGCCAATGCAATTCTTTGTTTCTGACCGCCTGACAGCCTTGACCCGTTTTCACCTGCTGACGTGTCATAACCCTCTTCGAATTCTACAATAAAATCATGGGCATGTGCTGCCCGGCATACTGCTTCGATTTCCGCATCCTTTGCATCGAACCTTCCATAGCTTACGTTCTCCCTGATGCTGGCATTGAACAGACAGACATCCTGCGATACATAAGACATCGAACTTCTGAGCCTGTTTATCGTTCCAGTCGTAGTAGCGTTATTTTTGACTGTAATCATTCCGCTGTCGGCTTCATAAAGCCCTAACAGCACCTTTATCAATGTACTTTTTCCACTCCCGCTGTTGCCTACTATCGCAATCATCTCCCCAGCCTTTACGTTAAGGCTGATATCTTCAAGGATGTTGGCAGAACCATCATAGCTGAAATATAGATGCTCCACCGACAAGGCGTACTCTGCCTGCTCGGAAATCACCAGATTATGATAGGATTCCGGTTCCGGTTTCTCATTCAACAGCTCCGTCACCCTCCTCGCCCCGGCCAGCGAGCTCTGCAAGCCGGCAACGGCATTGCCTAGTTGCTGAAACATAAAAGTGACCCCCATCATCAATTGCGTAAGACCGATCACCTTATCCACTTCAATCTTGCCCAATGTCGCCATTAAAACTCCCACCGCAACCAGTCCGGCATAGCTGGCCGTACCCATGAAATAATTAGTGCTCTCAATCAAGGCATTTTTATTGGCACGTCTCTTATTCAAGCGAACCGATTCCCGGTTCAGCTCCTCATATTCCTTATAGGTAATTACTTCTAGATGGAACATCCTGACAATCTTCAGGCCAGATAGCAAATCTGACAGCCCGGAAGTCAGCCGGCTCTGTAATTCCTGAATCTTTTTACTTAGCCGTCGCAGTGCTTTTGCCAGTCCGGCGTTTATCCCCAGCAATATCCCTCCCATTGCCAGAAAATATATAGAGAGCTGCCAGTCAGTCAGTAGCATGAATACTGCCGAGGCGCTTCCATAAATGACTGTGTAGGCAAATGAGTAAATCTGAAGGGTGTATATCTGCTCCAGAAGTTGCATATCATTAGTCATTCTGGACACAACATCGCCACTGTGATTTTGCTCGAAATAAGAAACCGGGAGGTTTCCTGCCGTCACATATGACTTAAGCCTTATTTCAGCCATTGCCTTTCTGGCCGAAGCATTGTACATGTAACTGAACATACCATATAAAATGCTGACAGTAATTGTTGTTATCCCCATAATTCCGGCCGCTCGGATCAGGATCGCCATATCTGTACGCACCCCGGCATTATACATATCCCGTAGCACAAAAGAAACCACAATATAAATACTTGTCTCCGCACAGGCGGTTATAAGAATCCCTGTCAAATATCCGTACTTTCTTCGCCCCATCAAAGAAAACAGTTTTTTTATTTCTCCCATCTCATCTCCCATCTGCGCCACAACGTATTATAGTTAAACAAATATCAATCTCTAGCTTAAGGAACTGTAAAGTGCTTTATATGCCCCTTCTTCCTTCAGCAACTGGTCATGTGAGCCGGTCTGTACGATACGCCCTCCGTCCAGAACGATGATCTCATCTGCCAGCTTCGCGGTGCTCAAACGGTGCGTCACAATAAGTACAGAGTATTTTGTTTTCAGCTTCACAAGGGCATCGTGCACAGAAGCTTCTGTCTGGGTGTCAAGTGCTGATGTCGGTTCATCAAAGAAAAATATCGGGGCATTTTTCAGGAAAGCCCTTGCTATTGCGATTCTCTGTCGTTGTCCTCCTGAGATTCCTGTTCCCATTTCTCCTACTAAAGTGTCATAGCCGCTAGGCAGCTTAACAATAAATTCATGGGCACCGGCGGCTTGCGCCGCTTCTATGATGTCCTCTCTGACAGTCTCAGGCCTGCCGCAGGAAATATTATCCGCTATGCTGGCGTGAAAAAGATAATTATCCTGTGACACCACAGCGATATTCTCCCTTGCCTTTTTCAGGTTCCATTCGGAATAGGATGTCCCGCCTAGCCTGATCTGTCCATCCGTCGGCTCATAAAACCCACATCCCAGTTTAAGTATGGTGCTTTTTCCGCTGCCGCTTAAACCGACGATAGCTATGGTTTTTCCTGTTTCTAACTGAAAGCTTAAATTATCAAGGACTTTTTCATGATCCCCGTATTGGAAGGAAACCTTATCGAACTCTAACACAACAGAATGTCCGTCCAGCAAAAAACTCCCTCCGTCTTGCCTTTCATGCGGCAGGGCAAATATGTCAAAAATGTGCTCCGTCACCGCTGTTACTGCTCTGATACTGCCAATATAATAAGGTATCATGGCCGTCGGCTGAAGCATGTAATTAAGCAGCGGAAAAAAAGCGATAAAACCAGCAATATCCAATGATCCCTGAACCATTAAATACCCGCCATATAGCAGGCATAACACAAAGGGGAGCAATCTTAATACGACATTGGCAGGCGCTAGGACACTGCGGAGCTTTTCTAGCGAAAGACTCTTTTGTAATAATTCTTTCATAATCCCCTTATATTTTTCTGACATGAACCTGCTTAAGCTATAAGTTTTTATTGCCGAAGCCCCCACTACGCTGTCGCGAACCAGTGAATTGGCATCGCCCAGGCTTTCTTGAATATATTTGGTGTACTTCGTTATCGGTTTGCTTAAAAGCGTAATCAAAAAGAGGATCATCGGAGTAAGCAGGGAGCTAAACAAGACAAGCTTCCAATTAATAATGAGCATATAGACAAAGGTAAAAAATATCAAGAGCGGATAATATATGAGATAGTAAAAATCATTTTGGAGAAAATTCTGAATAGTAAAAATATCGTTTGTAAGTCTTGAGACAATATCACCGGTATGAAACCTCTCTAGATCAGAAACGGGTATGATACTTATATGGCGATAGGCACTCTGACGGATATCCCTGACTACATAAACCCCAAATAGCATTGTACCTTTCTTTACAATAAATCTAACTAAAATGCCCAAAAAAGTAGTTGTTATTAAATATAAGCATATGTTAATTATATTATTTATGCTCGTATTTGACATTACCGTGTCATCAATTAACATCTGAACATAATAAACCACTGCGATATCTGTAGCCGTGCCAATAATCGCTGCCGCGACAATAATTATTATCCAGTATTGATAGGGCTTTACAAATGATTTTACAAGTATCTTTTTCTGCAAATTGAACACGTATTGTCTCCTTTACTTAAACAACTAACAATATCTATAATTCATATAGTGCTTGTATTTGTACATTATATAATGTTTAATCAATTTGCGCAAGTCTTTTTGTTTATATTTGTGGTTATTTTTGTCTGATTAGACTTTGATTTAAATAAACAATATTAAATTAACGAATAAGATGTTTTTTGATATATATATATATATATTCTTTGCAAAGACTCAAATAAAGATATTATATTAATTTTTACAGCTTTTGCTTTTTATTGCTTATCTTTTTGCAATCATTGTAAGCCTTTCCATGATTTTCAGCTTTTGCTCCTCACAGGCACTGCTCAATGCCGACATCTCGCCCCGATGATGATAGGTATCTGCCCGGCACCCTCCCATGCAAATCAGCCAGAAATCACATTCATTACACTTATTGTTAGTAACCCTCTCTTTCTTGAATCTATCTTTATTGGCCAGATACTCATCGGCGTTTTTAAACATAAACTCATCGCAGTGCAGCTTATGACAAGGATATATCCGGCCTTGTAAATCCACACTGATTTCATTTAACATCAGACCGCAATGAGACATGCAGGAAAGGGCACGAAACCCGGAAAAGCATCTGTCATCCTCAAAGAACAGCGGAAATTCCCGGCCTGCACTTTTGCTACGATTGTTTCGCCAAGCGTTCAAAAAATTGCTTAATTTATATAATTCCTTTTTAACCTGTTTATATTGCCCTTCGTAATCTTTGACCAAGCCGTCCTGCGGCTTCACACTGCCCGGGAAACAGGAAGTCTGAAATTGAATCCCATTCATATGGAGGTCATACGCATACTGCTGAATATCGGTTAAACTATCAATATTTTTCTCCGTCGGTATGACATTCATGTAGACCGGCACGCGGCAATCCCGGTAAAACTGCAGCGCTTCTTTATAATGGTCATAATGACCCTTGCCCAATACCTGATCATTAATTTCTCTATCCGTATGGGCAAATTTAAGCATAATACCATTTACATATTCTTGTATAGCGGTCTTCCAGCCATGGCGTAAAATATTTCCATCCGTACAAACAATAATATTGTTCTGCTTAGTTTTGCTAAGGATTTGCAACACCTCATCAAAACGGGAATGAAGCATTGGCTCTTTGCCATGTACATATATTAATATTTTGTCATTATCTGTCTGGACCATTTCCAGAATATCAGCAATGATATCAGGATTCAGTTCTTCCCCTTCCCTTCCGGCTATACTAACATAGAATCTTCGGAGTCTGTCTTGCTTGTTAATTGTATTTGAGGAATATTCAGACAAAACATCGGTTATCAGATCACTCTTAACTAATTTAATGACAAACTGCACTACCAGCTCGGATATAATATCCTCCTCAATGCCATAGTCTCCGGAAAGCTTGGAAATTATATCATTAACTGTCTTGGTTCCATCTAATTCATTAATGATTTCAATACCTGTTTCATTGACACACAGCACTTCAAATAACTCGTTGGAAATAAGGAAAAAGCTGTTTTCTATTGGCTTAATTAAATATTTGTCTTTCGCAAATATATAATATTTATTTAATACTTCCAATCCTCGCTCCTTCTCGTTCTGTTCCGCTCCATACCGGCACACCGCCTTAATCGACCAATTGCTGACCCACTCCCAGATAATATCCAAGATCATTCCGGGACATATGATCTGTACTGATAATCGGAACATTCAAAAGGTATTGCGACCAGTCATCAGTATATATCTTGATTCCCAGTTCTTCGCGTTTTTCAAATTGTTCGGTACCAGGGAACGGCGTATTTACGCTGCAAGCTACCCGAGCCCCATAGGTGTCCCGCAGGTATCTTGCAAAAGAAATTGTATGTTCAATTGTTTCCTTTGTATCAAATGCGTGCCCGATAATATATGACGTCTGTATGTGCATATTATATTTATGGGCAAGTCTTACCGCATTTTCTATTTGTTCTATTGTTACATGTTTTTTTAACTTCCTTAAGATTTCATTATTCGCGCTTTCAAAGCCAAACTGAATCTTATGGCAGCCTGATTCATATAATAATTTAATTAATTCTTCATCAACAATATCAGCCCTAGACTCACAGCCCCAGATATATTTAATGCCCGATTGTAACAGCATTTCACAAAAATCATTACATCTTTTCCTAGATGCCGTAAATGTATCATCGGTAATATAAAATAGATTTGTTTTATACTCTTTGTGGAGTTGCGCTACCTCTTTATATATATTCTCTGCCGAACGCATAATAACCTTTTGCCCCCAGAAGGACTTGGAAGAACAGAAAATACAGTTGCCCGGACAGCCCCGGGATGTACTTACCGTAAAAGGCAGTACGTAATTTTTCAGATTCACCAAGCTACGGTCAGGAAACGGCAGTTCATCCAGATCGCATATCCGGCCCGCTAGACCATTCTCAAACACCTGATTGTTTTCTTCCAAAAAAGCGATCCCCTTTACGCTTCTGACTTTTTCCTTAAAGCCTTCCTTATGAAAAAAGCAATTGCAGAATTGTAAAAAGGATCTTTCCCCTTCACCACGAAGCACATAGTCTGTTTTAGTTTTACGCAATATATCAGAATAGCAGAATGTCGCAAAAGCACCCCCAGCCAGAACTGTTATAGCCGGATAGTTTGCCTTAATATGTTCGCATAAAATCTTTTGGGCATTCCAAGACTCATTATATGTACTCATACCTACAATGCCCGACTGACATTCATCTAAATATGCCGATAATTTTTCTTTTGAGAACTCCTCTACGGCAAAATCTGCCAGCTTGACCGCAAACCCATTATCCTTTAGGACCGCCGCTATATATAGTAGCCCCAGCGGCGGCATTGAGTTGGATTCTGCCAGCCTTTCTTTATACCAGCTCCCGGTCGGGAGATTGATCAATAAAACATCCGTGCTTCGCATCGTTACACCCCATATCCGCTTTTTAATTGAACAGCATATCAAAATTATCTGCTTCGGATGTAACCGTAATCATATTTTTATTGATAAATTCATCCAAAATGTGCATAATCAGTTCTTCCGACATAACATCCTTCATTTCGTTACACAGATCGCCGCTCTCTATCTCATATCCGATTTTGTCCCAAACTTCCGAATAAGCTTTATTTAAAATAGTAGTTCTGCCGTTTTTGCCGATTATCTGAACCACTCCGTCATCACGGCGATACCAGCTTGCACATTCTAAACGTATCCTTTTTTGCACCTTTGTGCTCCTTTATTATAGTGGCAACTCTGTTAAAATCAGCCTGGAATCACCGGGCTGGGAACCATTACGCTGGTTTTCATGCATCATCTCGCTCATCGGTCCATCCCCTTTGTCATATGTGCTATTGTTCTATTGTATCTTATTCCATTAATTATCTTTTTATAACATTTACTACTAACCAGCAAACCTTCGCGAAGCATGTATGAATCATTTTGATCAGCCCGGAACCACCGGTCCTGGTATCATGGAAGCCACAACGGCACTTGCTACACCGCTTGCCACTCCGCCTGCCACAGATGCCACCACAGACTCACCCATATCCCTGCTTGTCTTATTGCCTGTTTCATCTTCGCCCAGCCGGACAAGGTCTGGCGACTCGAAAGCCCCCTTTATTGAGCGCTTAACCATATCTACTGCTTGCTTTTCCAGCATCTGCATTTGTTCATCGGTAATATTCATCTTGACCTCCTTATAATAATACATTATTAAACACCTGATATTGTAGTATGACAATATTAAATGTTATTTTAACAATATGATTATATATGAAAAAACCAAATTTGTAAACAATAAAAATTAACAAAATTATATTTTTGTCTATATTCTTGTATCGTCGCCTATCTTGGGGGGTTTTCAATCTTCATGATTTGTGATATAGTCAATCTTAAGGAAAAACTGTAAAGGAAAAATATCCAATGAAAAAAACACCAAAACAGATTGCCGCTATCACAGGCATCGTTTTATTGGTCTCCCTCTATATCGTCACCTTTGTTGTGGCCATCTTGGATTTCCCTGGCAAGGAACGCCTGTTTGCCGCCTGCTTGGTTGCCTCCATCGGGCTGCCTATTCTCTTATGGCTGACTATCTGGTCTGTCGGTAAGATGAAAAAAAGAGAGCCGGATAACTGATATACGCCTCTCACACTACTGCAACCCACTGCGCTTATTTGCCAAGTACTTCCAAGAAATTCTCTGCTGCCACCGAAAGTCGGTTCTCCGTATGGGTTACTACACAGAACTGACGCTTCGGTATTATCTTGTTGAACCGCAGTTCAAACAGCTTCCCCGAATCCAGGTCTTTTTGGGCAAAATCCTTCATGACGCTGCCGACCCCCAGATTGCGCAAAGCAAACTGGACGATGATTCCGCTGTTGGCCAGCTCAAATTCCGGGCTGATCTCTACTCCGTTCTTCCGTAGATAATCATCCATAAAAGTCCTTGTACTGGTATTTTGCTCTAACGTAATCAAAGGGAGTTTTTCCAGCTCTTGCAGATCCAGCATCCGGTTTTTGTACTGCATGAACTTTCGTCCCGCAACAAACACATCTTCTATTTCCTTTACTTCTGTCACTTTCATGTGCCGCTTCTTCTCAAACGGACTGCTCACGATAGCAAAGTCAATGCTCCCGTTCTCTAACAGCATCAACGTTTCCGGTGTCGGCCCGTTGCTGACCTGAACCTTGATCTGAGGATATTTTTCATGGTAGCTTTCCAGATACGGCAGTAGATAAAACTGCAGGGTCATATCACTGGCTCCGATCCGCAGCTCTCCTAGTTCAAGATCCAGCATCTTTCTTAGCTTCTGCTCTCCCAGCTCAATCCGTTCATATCCCGTTGCCACATATTCATGTAAAAGGGCGCCTTCTTTCGTCAGGCGAACCCCCTTAGACACGCGGGAAAACAGCCTGACACCCAGATTGGTCTCCAGCTGCTTCACCGCCTGGCTTACGGCCGGCTGGGAAATGGACAGTTTTTCCGCCGCAACCGTCAGGCTCCCGCATTGCGCCACATAATAAAACACTTTATAATATTCCAGATTACTGACCATAAGGCTGCTCCTTAGGCTCGCTTCATGTAATCGCCGGACTGCCTGATGGCGGTTGCTCGGGCAAATTACACTGAAACGGCTTGACCAATGGGCCTATCCTTCGATTACTGACATTTCATCCACTTCCAGATAATAATAGGTATAATCCAGCTCATCATAGCTTCCGAACACGCCGGCCACTTCGATTTCCGTATCCACTACCGGATAATCCTGCGGATAGGCAAGGTCTTCCGGCAATTTAAATTCTATTCCCTGCTGGCAGCAGGCCGCCGCATCCTTGATCATCACATAATGATAATTCAGGCCTGTTACGTCGTAAAACGAATTAATATATGGGCCACGCATGCGGATCGTCTTCCCGATATAATCATCCGGGTTTGTCATGATATTATATACCTCAGCATATACCATGGTACTGCTGAGCGTCGTCAGGTCGATATCGACATCCGCCGCCGTACCGCTTTCGCCACCTCCGGTACTTTCCCCATTGCTTACGCTGCCGGTGCCTTCCGACGGAACTTCCGCACAGCCAACACTCCATGTCAATAACAAGCTGGCTGCTAATAGTAACATCCACTTTTTCCTCATTTATTCTCCTTCCCGCAAAACTGCCTCATTTCTACTAACGTCTTAGACCAGTCAGAAATCCAATTGCGCTAAAAAACGCAAACCCGACAATATAAATAGCTACAATCGTGGGACCCACCGGTGTCCCCACCAGGATCGCAATCAACATCCCGACCGTCGCCGATATTACCGAAACCGCCGCCGAACAAAGGATCACGGCCTTAAAGCTCTTAAAAACCCGCATAGCCGATAAGGCCGGAAAGATCACCAGCGCCGAGATCAAAAGCGAGCCTACCATATTCATCCCCAAGACGACAATCACGGCAATGATTACGGACAGGATTAGATTATAGCTTTTTGCTCCGGTTCCGGTCGCCGTCGCAAAGTTTTCGTCAAAGGTAACGGCGAATATTTTATGATAAAGAACAAAAAATATTATGATAACGGCAATCGATAGAATCACACATAGCCATACCTCTGCCGCAGTCAGCGTCAGGATCGACAAGGAGCCGAACAGCGTCGAGCAGACATCACCGGCCACGTTCGTCGACTGAGGATTTAAGTTCATCACCAGATAGCCGATTGCCAGGGTACCCACTGAGATCATCGCCGTCGCGGCATCTCCCTTAATCTTGCTGTTTTGACTGGATCTAAGCAGTAAAATAGCACAAATAACCGTAACTGGCAGGACCAGCACAAAATCACTGGCCAGTTCTAACGCCGTAGCCACCGCCGTAGCTCCGAACGCGACATGGGAAAGCCCGTCGCCGATAAACGAAAATCTCTTCAATACCAGCGTAACCCCCAGAAGCGCCGAGCAAAAGGCAATGAAAATACCGACCACCAACGCATAGCGGACATTGACAAATTCAAAATATTCTGCCAGTTTGCTTATTATTTCCTGAGCTGATAGCTTCTGGACATTCTCCCAAAAAGTTCCCGCTGTCATACCCTGGCACCTCCCCATCCGGCATATCTCTTACCCAGCTCGCTCTGCAGATAGTTTTCTGTAATCCCGTAATACAGCAGTTGCTGATTGCCGATATGCAGGATATGCGAAGCATAGTTTACCGCCATGGCAATGTCATGCGATATCATCATGACGGTAATGCCGCTTTTGTTCAGTGTTTCTATTATATCATACAATTCTTTCGTGACTTTGGGATCAAGCCCCACCACCGGCTCATCCAGCAGTAAAAGCTTCCTAGTTGCGCATAATGCCCGAGCCAGCAGCACCCGCTGCTGCTGGCCGCCGGACAGTTCCCGGTAACAGCGTTTCGCCAGATCCGCAATACCCAGTTTTTCCATATTCTCGTCTGCCATATCCTTTTGCGCCTTACTATAGTAAGGCCGGTAGCCGCATCCGTTCAGACAGCCGGAACGGACCACTTCCCGCACGGAGGCAGGAAAATCCTTCTGAACCTCCGTCTGCTGGGGTAAATAGCCAATCTCAGCAGGCTTCAGGCCGTCACCGGTGACGACCTGACCTGACATAGGCGCTTTTAACCTCAGTATTGACTGCATCAAAGTAGTTTTACCGGAACCGTTCTCCCCGACCACGCACAGATAATCTCCGGCACTGACCGTAAAAGAAAGATTGGCAACTACGATCTTCCCTTCATATCCAAGGGTAATGTCCTGACAGGACAGCTGTGGCATATTAACATCTCCTTATTGTGCTGTATTTTTATATAGTTTTATAGTACCTTTTATCCCACAGCTTCTTTTAATACATCTAGGTTGCTCTCCATGATGGAAAGATACGTCATGCCTTCCCCCATATTTTGCGTCGTCACAGACTGCAGGGAGTCCAGCACAAGAATCCTCTGATCTTTGTCCGTGCTGTTTTCAATAATGGTATTGGCCAAGGCTTGATCAGTGCTTTCTGTCACGATAACATGCTTCAGATCCAGCTCATCAAGCTTCTTTGATAAAAAGACAATCGTCTCAAAGCTCGCCTCAGTTTCGGCTGAACATCCGACAAAGGCCGCAAAGCAGCTCAAGCCATAGTCATCCAACAGATAGCGGTAAGGATGCCGATCCCCGATTAACAAGGTCTTATTCGGTGCTGCACCTATTGCCTCCTGATACTGCCTGTCTAAGGTTGAAAGTTTTTCTACATATGTGAGCATATTGCTTTCATACTGCTCGGCATGCTCAGAATCCAGAACAGACAATGTCTCTTCAATAACTAAGCAGAGCGTCTCAGCATTTTTAAGTGACATCCACACATGTTCATCAAGTACCTCTTCATGATCATCATGGGCTTCATCGTCTTCATGCGCTTCATCGTCTTCATGCGCTTCATCGTCTTCATGCGCTTCTTCGCCCTCGTGCGCTTCTTCGCTGCCATGCTCGTGCCCATCATCTTCCATGCCTTCGAGTATCTCTTCTAACTTGGCGGCATCTCCCAGAGACTCCAGAAGATTGATGATCACCATATTCGGATTCGTTGCATCTTGAAGCACATCCTCCACCCAAACGTCAGATTCGCCGCCAGTATAGATAAGCAGATCGCAGCTTGATATTTTTACAATATCCTCTACCGTAGGCTGATAACTGTGAAGATCGGCCATTCCGTTCAGCAAAAGCGTCAGTTCCACATCCTCTGTCCTGTCGCCTAAAATCTCCCGCACCCAGTCATACTGCGGAAAAATCGTACAGACAATACTTATTTTCTCTTCTGGCTGATCCTCCACAGACTGACTATCCGTCTGATCTGCCGGTGTCTGTTCATTATCTGTCTGTTCATTATCTGCCTGTTCATTATCTGCCTGTTCATTCTCTGCCGATATCTGTTCGTTATCAACTGCAATATTGTTCTGACTGCAACCAGATATGCTCACTAAAACAAACATCAAAACCCAAAATATAGTTGCCGCCTTACTTATCTTACTTATCTTACTTATCTTACTTATCTTATTTCTCTTATTTCGTTTCTCCTTCATATTCACATACATATTCACATTCATATTATCTAAACCTCCGATTTTTTGAAACCAAAAATAGGTTACTCAAAAATGCCCCTGATCAATGCCTATAAGCACTTCTCATATGGCAAGGTATTTACCTGCCGGAGATAGATTCAACAATCCATGCGTGTTTTCATTTTTACAAGAGTCTGGACTTCGAAACGGTAATATACAATACTAATAACCGCCGCTGCCGATATTAATTGAATCAACAAAAATAATGTGCTGATAAGAGACGTACTGAATTGTCTAGCCAAACTTTCCGCATATTTGACCTGCGCACATGTGGCACAGCTGCCGCCAAACCCCCGAAAATCATGTGTATGTTCCCGATGCGTCAGGATGAACGCTTCTGCAGTCAGCGAAACCGCCAAAAATATCATCAAAAGAACAAGGACTGTAAGCCCTTTCAATGCCTTTATCCTATTCATGAACTCATGCCGTTTACATACCATACGCTCTCCTTGTAAGCTCTGACAGTCGCGATTAAGCCACCGAAAACACTGCCTGTATATTGACAATACTCTCATCCACTCCTAGTGTCAAGTATTCAACAAATATTTGATCATTATTTAATCAAGCCATAATTCAATGTCATAATTATTAAAACAATGAAATCTAGGGATATTACAGTAAATAAAGAATCGCACACAGACAGTCAAAATGACCGATAAGGGAACTTCTTTCTCCATTATATTACTTTTTCATAATTTGTCAATTAAAAAATACAGCTTCTCTTCTTACCAACGAACGTATCATTTCCAATGATTTAAGCTCCTTAAGCGCTCCTAAAACCAAGAATAAATACGGTAAAACACCTGCGGCGCCATGTTCTGCAGCCCAAAAGCAGCATCTCCGCCGCCAAAGATAAGGGCCAACGAAAACAAGCCCTGAAGGACAAATATACCCATAAATACCTTCGGTAACGCCGTATGTTTTCTTTCCGCCATCTGTTCCGCCCATGCCAATGCCGCTACCCCTGCCGCCAAGCCGAACCCCCATGTAAAGTCCGCCATATAGCGCTGCAGAATACCGGCAAGATTCGTATCTATAACCGCCACTGCTACTGAAACCGACAATGCTGTCCATACAAATATGGAAAGCCCTTTCTCCCTAAGCCTCTTCCCGACGACAGGCAGAAAACCGACAAACCATATAAATGCATTACTGGCCAGTAGTCCACCATATACATACTCCGCATTGAGCTTTCCCATATAAGCCGTTTCCACTGGATTCCGATGGAGAAAAGGAAATACCGTATCAAGTAACGGCAGCTGCATAAAGTAATAATACAGCCCTTGAAGGGTCTGCTCTATGTCAAACCCTCGCTTCGTCATATCATTGCTGGTCAGGCTATATGCCGCACCAAAGTCCAGCACCGAACCGAAACGGATCCAGTTATAATACATGACGCCGGCTCCGACCACCAGATACGGCAGGCTAAACGCCAGCACATCCCCGACAGCTTTCAAAGAAAAGTTTTCCTTTTTCCGCGAAAAAAAATCTTTCCCCAAAGCAAACAGCTTCTTCTCCCGGAAAACCAAAATCCCTAGGCCCGAATACAAAATCATCTGTGGTCGGCATCCGGCCACCAGCGCCATGCAGAATGAACCCATGGCCAGCAACAGCCGCCCCCTTACCCCGTCCGCCCTCAGTGCCTTAAACCAGAACCAAAGCCCCGCGGCAGTAAACATCAACGCGGCGCTAATAGGTACTTTGTACATATCCGGCTCCGCCATCAGATAAGCATGGCTGCCCACAAACACCGTCATCAAAGCGACCATCAACCAGATCAAAAACGGCGTGTCGGGAAAAAAGCTCCGGATAATTTCCCGGAACAAAGCAAAAACCATCACCATAAAGCCGGAAAAAAGCAAAAATACCGCCATATAATTAGGCAACGGAAAACCCATAATCACTTGAAAAGGCAGATACAGCAAAAGCTCCGGCACAATCCCAAAATAAACAAAATAATTATCTTCATGATATGCGTAGTCCGCCTTGTACTCTATCCCTTGCGCCTGCAGCCAGATGGTATCATAAGGGTTCATCGACTCAACCAGCTTCAACGATGGCTTCTCCTCCAAGGCCACCTTACCCTTAAGCAACAGTTCCGCCAGTTCTTGGTACTGCCGATGATGCGGCCAAGGTGGCTTAACATGCACCGGATTCAGTACGGCAAGCCGATAACAGCCGATCATGAGCAACGCCAGAAGCACGATAACCGCCACCATCTGCCCCTTTCCCAGATTCCGGCCTGCCGGCATCAAGGCTCTGCCGGAAAGCAAGAGCCAGCCAACCATCAACAATAAATACGCTAAAACAATCCTTGGAATAGAAATCACAAAGGGCAGCCTCACATTCGCCTTAACGGCCAAATTGCCGACAACGGTATTCGCCGGGGCCGAAAAAGTAACATGGACATCTTTAACCTCACCAGCGGCATGAATATCTGTATACTCCGTTGCCCTGATTCCTTCCACGATAATGCCGACAGGCAGTTCATAAGGATAGTAATTCCCTTCATCGCTCAACGAGATTTCATAAGATACGGACTGAGCGCTGCCGACGTCTTCCGCATAAGGAAGCGGCACTACGTCAAGGTGAAGATTGTGCACCTTTTCATGTATACCGGAGAGCGTGACCGTAAGCTGCCCGTCAGGAAGCAAGTACGAACCGTCCTCCTGCCGGATTGCCCTGCCTTCCCAGTTCTGTGGCTCGGGAGTGATTTCCTGATAGAACATGCTGATGACGGCAGAAAGGTTCCACAACAACAGTTCCGACAGGAGAACTGCCACAAAGAGCAAAATAGGGGTTCTGGCTTTTATTAATACTTTCAATGTGTTAAACTCCTCATATAGTGCTAGGCGGTCAGCGCCATAGGTTCTCGCTTGGGCGGTCATCGCCTTAGGTTCTCGCTTGGGCGGTCAGCGCCTTAGGTTCTCGCTTGGGCGGTCATCGCCATATGGCCCAAGCATCATCGGCTCCGGTTCCGGCTCCCGAAAATAAGTGCAACTAAGTTCCTCACCCCTCAGTTTTAACTACTCCCGCTATCGGCGTTCAAGCGCCATCCATGGCGCGTGAAGCCTTGGTCGGACATCCATGTCCGACCATAGCTAGGCTCATCTTACGTGAGAAACTAAGATGCACTATTTTTCTCCCGCAAGTCACCTGAGCCGATGATGCTTGGGCCATATGGCGATTCGGTATTCCAACTAGTAGGCTTGTGTATACCACTTGATTATTTTTGTTCAGCATTAACTGGGATAATGAGCTCTATGCAGTTTATCGCAATATATGGTGGGATCTAGCCTCGTGAATGGAAACTAATAATGAGTCTTATGTTTAATATGCTAAGTGAATCCCAATACAAACTTACCGGTCAGAATACCGAATCGACATATTGCCCAGCAAATCATCTGAGCCGGTGACTTGCGGGAGAAAATTAGTGCATCTTAGTTTCTCGCATAAGATAAGCCTAGCTATGGTCGGACACGGATGTCCGACCAAGGCTTCACGCGCCATGGATGGCGCTTGAACGCCGGTAGCGGAAGTGGCCGGTAACACGGGCGGGAAACTTAGTTGCACTTATTTTCGGGAGCCGGAACCGGATCAGATGATTTGCTGGGTAATATGTCGATGACCATTAAGCCAACAAACCTGCTGGGCAATATGTCCATGACCATTAAGCCAACAAACCTGCTGAACACTCACTGAAAGTACCGCACCCCGGACTCAAATATCCTGATATCCCGCTCCCCATAAATATTGACCGCCACACCTTCCGAAATCCGTTCTGAATGTGCCATCTTGCCATAGCACCGCCCGTCCGGGGAGGTAATCCCCTCAACCGCGGCATACGAGCCATTGACATTCCACTCTTCGTCCATCGAAATATTCCCCTCTGGATCCGCGTAACAGGTAGCCACCTGACCCGCCGCCAGCAGACGGCTGATCTGCTCCTTAGAGGCCACAAACCGGCCTTCGCCATGGGAAACCGGATTTACATATGTACTGCCGAGACCCGCTTCCTGCAGCCAAGGGGATTTATCCGAAACTACTTTGATGTACACCATCTTGGATATCAGGCGGTTAATCGTATTAAATGTCAGGGTCGGCGAATCTTCTTTCTGACCGATGATTTCCCCGAAAGGAACTAGGCCTAGCTTGATCATGGCCTGAAAACCGTTGCAGATGCCAAGGGCAAGGCCGTCGCGTTGATAGAGCAGATCCATGACGGCTTCTTTCAGCTTGCTGTTTTGGAAGGCGGTGGCAAAGAACTTCGCGCTGCCGTCCGGTTCGTCGCCAGCGGAGAAGCCGCCGGGGAACACGATGATCTGGGAACGGGTGATGGCTTCGGTGTATTCCTTTACCGATTCCCTGATGTCATCTGCCGTCTGGTTACGGAAGACTTTATCGATTACTTTGGCACCGGCGCGCTCAAAGGCTATCTTGGTGTCGTATTCGCAGTTGGTTCCGGGAAATACGGGGATGAACACGGTCGGCCTAGCGATTTTTTCCTTGCATACATAGATGGAACCGGCCTTGTACAGGGGGGGCTCTATGACGGTGCGGTCGGCGCTGACGCGGGTCGGGAACACTTTTTCCAGTGTGGCTGTCCATGCCGCGAGCGCTTTGTCTAGTGGCAGGTTCATGTCCTGATATGTGATGACGGCTTCTGCGGTCACGGTTCCGATGATGCGGTATTTGAGGTCAAGTTGTTCCAGTTTTGCCTGGGCTTCGGGGGTTATTTCGGCTACGATGCCGCCCAGATTGTTCTGGAAGAGCTTTTGGGGCGGGATGTCGGCGGCGATTGATATGCCAAGGCGATTACCGAAAGCCATTTTGCTGAGGGCAGCGGCAAGTCCCTTGGCATCCAAGGCGTAGGCGGACATGATCACGCCTTCACCGATCATCGCGGTGATCTGCTGGTAGGTTTCGCAGACCTGCTCATATATGGGCAGATCGTATTCGTCTCTGGTGATGAGAAAATGAACCAGTTTGTTGCCGGCTTTTTTCAGTTCCGGGGTTATTATGTGATTGCCTCGGGCAATGTTTACGGCGAAAGAGACCAAGGTCGGCGGTACGTCGATGTCGTTGAAGGTGCCGGACATACTGTCTTTGCCGCCGATAGAGGGGAGGCCGTAGCCGGTCTGGGCATCGTAAGCGCCGAGTAAGGCGGCAAAGGGCTGGCTCCAACGTTCCGGGTCATCGGTCATGCGCCGGAAATACTCCTGGAAGGTAAAGCGGATCGTCCGGTAGTCGCCGCCGCTGGCCACAATCTTAGCCATGGACTCAGTTACAGCATAGACGGCACCGTGATAAGGGCTCCAGGAAGACAGGTATGGATCAAAGCCGTAGCTCATCATCGTCACGGTGTCGGTTTTTCCTTTTAAAAGCGGCAACTTGGCGATCATGGCCTGGGATTCGGTCAGCTGGTATCGGCCGCCGTAAGGCATGGCCACGTTACCGGCTCCGATGGAAGAGTCGAACATTTCCACCAAGCCTTTTTGGGAGCAGACGTTCAGGTCTCCTAGCACTGTAAGCCAAGCTTTTTGGATGTCGCCATCCGTCACGGCTTCAGCGACGCCTTTTACTGCCGCCTTGCGGAAATAATTATCGGCTTCGGAAGGAATGTCTACTTTGACGGCCGCCTCCTGATGGGCACCGTTGGTGTCTAAGAAGGCCCGGGAAATATTGACGATTTCGCGATTCCGCCATCTTAGAACCAAGCGTTTAGACGCGGTCACTTCGGCGACAGGAACAGCTTCGAGATTTTCCCCGGCAGCAAAGCTAAGGAACAGGTCGGCATGTTCGGGGGCGACAACTACCGCCATCCGCTCCTGGGATTCGGAGATCGCCAGTTCGGTGCCGTCCAGGCCGGCATATTTCTTCGGTATTTTATCCAGATCGACGATCAGGCCGGGGGCCAGCTCGCCGATGGCGACTGATACGCCGCCGGCACCGAAGTCGTTGCATTTTTTAATTAATCTGCTGACTTCCCCGCGACGGAACAGGCGCTGGATCTTGCGCTCGGTGGGGGGATTGCCTTTCTGGACTTCGGCGCCGCAGGTCTCGATTGAGCTTTCGGTATGTACTTTGGAAGAGCCGGTCGCGCCGCCTAAGCCGTCGCGGCCGGTCCGGCCGCCTAGCAAAATGATGACGTCACCGGGAGCGGTGCCGCCGCGGATCACGCAGTCGCGGGGTGCGGCTCCCATGACCGCGCCAATTTCCATTCTTTTGGCCACATAGTCGGGGTGATATATTTCTTTGACATAGCCGGTGTTCAGGCCGATCTGGTTTCCGTAAGAGGAATAACCGGCGGCCGCGCCGCGGACCAGTTTTTTCTGCGGCAGCTTACCCTTTAAGGTCGCCGATACGGGAACGGTGGGGTCGGCCGCGCCGGTTACCCGCATCGCCTGATATACATAACCACGGCCGGACAGAGGATCTCTGATAGCTCCGCCCAGACAGGTGGCCGCCCCGCCGAAAGGTTCAATCTCGGTCGGGTGGTTGTGGGTTTCGTTTTTGAAAAAGACCAGCCATTCTTCGGTTATGGGGCCTTGTCCGTAGTCGATTTCCACGGGCACGATGACCGAGCAGGCATTGATTTCATCGGATTCTTCCATATCCGTCAGTTTTCCGTCTTTTTTCAGCTTGCGCATAGCCAGCAGTGCCAGATCCATCAGGCAGATGTATTTATCGTCACGGTCCTTAAACAGTTCCGCCCTAGTATCAAGATAGCTTTGGTAGGTGGTTTCCATGGGAGTGCGGTAATAGCCTTCGGCAAATTCTACCTGGGTGAGTTCGGTGGAAAAGGTGGTATGACGGCAGTGGTCGGACCAATAGGTGTCCATTACCCTGATTTCTGTGGTGGTGGGATCACGGTGTTCCTCTTCCCGGTAATATTTTTGGATGTGCAGAAAGTCCTTGAAGGTCATGGCCAGACCGAGAGTATCGTAGAGCTCCGCCAGATCCGCTATGGACATAGCGGCGAAGCCGTCATGGATGCCGATGTCCTGTGGCTCGTCGTATGCGGTTATCAACGTCTCAGGCTTGACCATGCCGGTTTCCCGGGAATCGACCGGGTTGATACAATAAGCCTTGATCCGGTTCCATGCTTCGTCCGTGATATCACCTGTTATTAAATATGTTGTCGCCGTTTTGATCACCGGCTCTTCCTCTTCGCTTAGAAACCGGATGCATTGTTCCGCCGAATCCGCCCGCTGGTCAAACTGGCCGGGAAGGTATTCGACGCTGAACACCCTGCCGTTCTCCGGGATGGCAATGTTCTCTAGGTATAAAATATCTACCGGCGGTTCAGAAAACACAGTATCGCACGCTCTTAAGAATATTTCCTCCGAAATGTTTTCCACGTCATATCTTATCAGTACTCTTACGTCCTTAATATCCGGCATTTCCAGATAACTGATGATTTCCTCCTTGAGTTCCTTCGCTCTCACCGCAAACGGGGGCTTTTTTTCCACATAGATGCGTTTCACGTTTCCCATGATAAATATTCTGCTCCTTGTTTCTGTTATGTTTTAAACAACTATAATATGTTTACTTAATAAATTGTTGCTTTAATTACTCAAATACCAAACCCTGCATGATATAAAACAGTTCTTTGTCGACCGCCGCTTCGGAAATACCGATTGTCTTTGCGGCAATCCGGAGCCCTTCCAAGACGTACATAATATTGCTGGCCGCCCCGTGGGGATTCTCACAATAAAACTCACCTGCACGGATGCCGTCCCGGATCAAGTTCTCTAGGATGATGACTCCGGCATCAAACTGACGTTTTATTAAATTGTCTTTCTTGGCGACCCGGCCACGGAAGTAATATTCGTAGAGCGCCACGGTAAGCGAGTTCTTTTTGCGGAGAATTTCTCTTTTCTGTTCCTTAAAAAAATAAGCAAGGATGTCGGAAACTGTCGCCTCCGGCGGCAGCCCGTCCGTAAACGGCCCGTCCTCTTCCGCCTGCGAGAGCTTGAGCACCTCCGCAAAGATTTCTTCAGTACTGCCGAAATATAAATAAAGTCCGCCGCGGCTGATGTCACACGCTTCGACGATGTCCTGCATGGTGACACTCAGAAAGCCTTTTTCGACAAAAACTTTCTTAGCCATATCCAATATGTAATTCTTCTTTTGTTCTGATTTATCTCCCATACCCGCTCCTGTCCGTTCCTGTCACTGCTCCTGACTATACGAGTGGTTCATCCCATACTTCAAGGATTTCCTTTATTCTTACCAAAGCATGATAAAAAAGGCCGTTTTCTACCGCATCTGTCCATAACTTGCCCCTAGTCATCCCGCCAAGCACATATTTGGACAGGATGCCGAGGATTACCTCCATATCTTTGAGCCCCGCCTGACTGATCTGATACAGCTCGTCCTCCGCCGTTATCATATTACGGTTTGAATAGATATAAGGATAATTGCGGTCCATCAGGCCGGTGGCCTGCATGCCTTTGACAAAGTTAAGCAGCGTGCCGTCATAAACCGGGATCGATACCGAGTGGCTGATATCGCCGCCGTCATACAACCGCGACTGGCGCTTGCCCTTACGTTCTTCCAGCCATGGTATATAGCGGAAAAAGGGATCGAAATCAACTCGATATTCCGCTATTTTCTGAAGTCTGTAAGCTTTATCATTATCCATGCTTCCCTTATTCCTCCCGTCAATCCGTTGCTTTACCCCGCTTTCATAACCTATATTACCATAAAATCATTAAATGTGAAACATTGTTTATGTCAAGATATTATTATTTGCTTAAATTGTTATTGGAAAACTTGCAGCATTGATGTATAATAGCTATTGATTCAAGCAGCATCAATACTGATTTATCCTTGCTGACGGGATCTTATATAAGGAGTTAAAGAGATGATATGACAGGAATCCGATTAATGACAGGAATTGTATGCCGAGGAATTATCGGTCGAGGTTTTATTGGACACTAATTAATTGGCAGGGATTATCTGACAGGGATTCCATCATAGGAAAGTGAGATTTACTTATGAAGAAATTATCGAATAACAAATGGGTACGGGCGGCTATTCCGGCTCTGCTGATTCACTGCAGTATCGGTACCGTATATTGCTGGTCACAGATCAAAGGGGAGATTGCCGATGCCATCGGTTACGGCACCAATGTGGCACCGGTGGAATGGGCTTTCAGCCTAGCTATCTTCTTCTTAGGGATGTCGGCGGCTTTCGGCGGTAATATCGTGGAGAAAAACATCCATAAGTCCTCGCTGATCTCCGCAGTCTGCTTTACGGCCGGGATGGTGGGCACCGGCGTGTGCGTTTATCTTAAATCCCTGCCCGGCATCTTTATTTTCTACGGAGTGATCATGGGGATCGGCCTCGGCTTCGGTTATCTGTCCCCAGTCAAGACGCTGATGCTCTGGTTCAAAGAACAGAAAGGCCTAGCTACCGGCCTGGCCGTAGCCGGCTTCGGTCTGGCCAAGATGATTGCCAGTCCCATCATGGCTTCTCTTATCAGTAATTTCGGGGTCGTAAATATGTTTTATATCCTAGCGGTCATTTATTTTATTATGATGTACTGCGGCCATCTGCTACTTAAAAAACCTGACGGCTGGGTCGAAGAACCGCACAAAAAATCCGATGCAAAAGTTACGGATATCTTTAAAAATAAAACCTTTATCGGAATATGGCTAATGTTTTTCTTAAACATCACCTGCGGGCTGGCGATTATTTCCCAAGAGAAATACATCTACACCGCGGCCGGCATCGGTGCGTCCATGATTACTTTCCTTTGTTCCATGACGGCTCTCTTCAATGCTTTCGGACGGATCGGCTTGTCGGCGGCAGCCGACAAGTTAAAAGACCGGAACACGATATACAAGCTGATTTTCATCTTATCGGCCGGCTTCTCGGTCATTACCTTTGTCACCAACGGCATAACCAGCCAGCTCGACATTCTGGTCATCATCCTGTTATGTGTAGTCAATGCTGGATACGGCGGCGGATTCAGTAATCTTCCCACGCTGCTTTCCGACCGTTTCGGGATGAAAACGATTAGTGCGGTACACGGACTGGCACTTTCCGCATGGGCTTTTGCTGGAATCGCCGGCAATCAGTTGAGCTCTCTGATCCTAAACATGACCGGTCAGTCCTATAATCATGTCCTGTATGTGACCGCGGCTCTATACATCGTTGGACTGATTGTGTCCTTCATGCTGGTAAAGCCGGGCAAGGTTGAGTAACAGACGAAAATGCAACGCAACTTGGGAATATATTTAGAAAGCTGTGCCAAGATATCCAATCTTGACACAGCTTTATTAAATCAATGGGTCGGTTGCATGCATGACAAGCATGACCTTTTAATCCGTATTATTCAATTAAATAATTTAGTTAAATATAAGTGATATTGGCGCTCATATTTGGCGCAGCAATGGCGACAGCAAGGGCAATAGGGGATTCAATCGCAAACTCTACATATAAAGAATCACCTTGGTTAACTGCCAGCGGCTCCGGAAGCACTACCAGCGAGGAAGCAAACTGGCCACTTTCAGCCGCACTGACACTGGCGGCGCCGTTTAATCCCAGCACGGAAGCTATGGCATTCAAAGCCGTGCCCGGAAGCGAAGTCGTGGCATCCCATGGCGCCAGATGCGCCAGCTCGATTCCGCCGAGGTTGATCTTACAGATCGGGGTTGTTCCCCCGATACCGCTGGAACCGTGTCCGATCGACATTTCCACAGGGGCACCGATAAAGCTGCTGGTTACCGGATCCATATTGACTTGGTTCGGATCCGCTGCCATCGTATTGGGTACCTGCCACAAGGTTGCCGTTATATTGACCGTCTGACCGGTAGTGTAGCCTGTTTCGGCGAAATCGGCGGCAATATCCGGTATCGTCGGAATGTCTGTTGTCAAGCCAAATGGTTCAAGCAGTCCTTCTAATATCGGTTTTAAAAGAAAACTCAATCCGCTGATAGCCCCGCTTATTACCCCGAAAATACTGGTCAGTATATCCAGAAGCTCGGTAAGTCCCGGGATGATATTCAGTACCTGCTGAGGATTAACGGCCGCTAAGGCGTTGAAATCAGCAGCAAAACTGGTTACCTGGCCGTCTCTGGGCATTACAATCGGGAATGGCGGACCGGCGACCATGCCCCGCCAGATATCAATGTCGGTGCTGCCAAGCTGGATGTGGGTTCCGACATTGGCCAAGCCGATAGTCGAGTTTAATTTCAAGCTTACATTGGGGGTGTTGGCCACGCCGCTAAACTGTGTCAGCATGGCCAGCAAGGAAGCCATATCCGGTACATAGGCCAGATGCGTAGCCTCGAGGATCTGCTGAAAAACTGAAAGCAACGGGTTAAATACCATATAAAGCGGAGAAGTTACCGTAGAAGCTACATTCATAATTACCT
The DNA here is from genome assembly GCA_002293475.1 of Lachnospiraceae bacterium UBA938. Taxonomy (GTDB): domain Bacteria; phylum Bacillota; class Clostridia; order Lachnospirales; family Lachnospiraceae; genus UBA935. The sequence continues at coordinate 38,431 of DBDG01000059.1, read as the reverse complement.
GCAAAAAATCCGCTGCCAGTTTCAGGCTTGCTCCCATGCCGCTTAAATCCAAGGCACTGATAACAAAAGGCCAGGTTGTCGGCATCGTCCAGTTAACCGCTCCGGTAGTAAAGGAAACGATATTTTCGTTGCTGGTTACTACAGCTGCTTCCGCGCCGCTCAGTTCACTTGATGGTACCTTAGTACTTTGCATTGACATAATAGTTCCTCCTGTTTTTCTTTTGTCACTTTTTACAGTAGAATTCCCTGTATTAACGCTGCCCTCCTGCTTTTTGGCACAATACAAGCAGAAGGTGAACTCTGAAAAATCACGCGTTACTTTATTATATGCGGCGGGCAGGATTGTGTGACGGCTGTTTAACAGTAACCAAAAGATGATCTGAGTGCTGCTTCTCGATGAATTAAATTCGCTGTCTGCGAAGCTGATGAATGGCAGTCCGAGGGATGGCCTATAGGTTTCTCGGTAATTTCTCGTTGACAGATGACAGTGCAGTAATATATAATAGATTTCGTCAGTTTATCAGCTTATCTGCCGACGCTCAGGGGAATCATACAGCGGCAGTATGACGGTCTCCAAAACCGTTCACGGGGGTTCGAATCCCTCTTCCCCTGCTTAAAGAAAAGCCAGTGCATACGCGGAAGGCGCGGAAACACTGGCTTTTTTATTTACTGGTGTATTCAATCCTTGCCGCTAATTTCTCAATTGTCATCTCATTAAAGAACTCATCTAACGTTATGGACACATGAAAGATTTTATTTATCTTTATTCTGATCTCAATCATTAGCAGCGAGTCAATACCAAAATCCATTAAGCGGCGGCTTTCCTCTATCTGTCCAGCTTGTTCCGTTCCTATCGCCTGGGCGACGATTTTCTTTAATCTTTCCTTTACGGATTCTTCAACATGGTCAAATACCGTGATGTTTCCCTTTTTTTCTAAAGCGATCTGCTTATTATTCACGATCATTTGATTGGTACCCCGTTTTAGGCTCACTAGAAATCGCGCCATTGCTTCTTGGGGCTCCATAGCAAATATCTTACGGTCAGCAAAGCGTTTGACCGCTAAATTATTGACTTTAGAAAACATGCCGATCTCCGACCAAGGCCCCCACTGGATCGTAAACATATTTTTACCTTGCGCCCGTTTACTGCGGCAAAGGGCATCAATAAAGCTATTGGCGGCACCATAGACCGACTGGCCGGCCGCGCCGATTACCCCTACAACAGAAGAATATCCGACACAGAAATCATATTCTATATTGTCGAGAATCTTTGCCAATGTCAGCATTCCGTTGATCTTAGCCCCGTAAACAGACCGGATCTCATCATCAGTATAATTTGCGAACATCTTATCTTTTACTACGCCTGCCGCATATATAATTCCACCCAGACGATTTTCCGCGGATAAAATCGGATAAAGCTCTGCGGCGGCGCTATCGGCAGCAATATCCAGTTGATAATAACGCAAATCTAAACCATCCTGCATCTCATGCAGGGAATCATATTCCGGCTGCCTTTGTTCCTGACTGCTGCTGCCAATTACAATTAATCTCCGCACCCCTGCTTCAATCATGTATTTGCATGTTTCTAAGCCTAATGCCCCGAATCCGCCGATGACAAGATAACTTTTCTCAGCCGCAAAGCGATAAGCAGAAGATGACAGCTCGTCAGCTTTTGTGGTAGCAAGGGAGGGGGTTCTTATCGTGCCTTGATAATATGTCACTTGCATAATATGGTTTCTTACCAACTTCCCTAGCACTGGCAGTAAATTAAAGGCACTTCTGTCACTATCCAGCAAAACTATCTTTTCCTCTGCCAGCTCTAATTGAATGGAGCGAACCATTCCCCAGACTAGGCTTCCAAAAAGATTTGCGGCAGCGTCCCGGCTATATACCTGATTGGTAACAACGCATAGAACATGGCTGGAGAAATCTATTTTATGTAATAAGGTAAACAGTTCTAAATAATAATGTGTGATCAATATATTTATTTCGGATATTCGCGCCACCGGAACCTGCCTAGGTAAACCCACTGATGAGTCGGATAAAATAACCAAAAGCTGTTCCGGACAGTTGATCTCCTTGATAACCGCCTCTTTCCAAGCTGCTTTATCTTCCCAGTCCAGCACAATCTTGTCTAGAATGAGCCATTCCTTTTCTGCCGCCCGGTACTTAGAAATAATGATTTTCTTTGTGTCAATACCCAGCCTGATTTCGACAGCCGACCGGCAAGAGATCGCTTCTGCGCTAATCCCGTCACTAAAATCGTCCCAGCTTTCTTCATATATCATGCTATTATTTGATTTGATGCTGCCAAGTTTGTTCCTGTCTGCTTTCATAAGCGTCATCCCTTGAAATTCCAATACCTTTTGGCCGGTATCGGGATCACAATATAAAATATCGCCAACAAGCATTAAGCCGTTTTCCTTAACATTACGAACTAGGCAATATAATCGGTTTTTAAGATTTTGATACTGGATCAGCCGGTTGATTGTCAACGGTATGTAGGCTCCGGCTTCTTCTTGCGTGCTATTTTTAATAAAACCCAAGACTTGCGCCGAAGTATCTATCAGTCCCGGTGGAGTTCCATAGTTTTCCTTAAGCATCGCAAAATCATCATTGGCCAACTCAGCAAAAGCACTGTCTTCTCCCACCCAGATGTCTTGCATCCAATTGAACGAGCCGCCTAGCTGCAGCCCTATTTTTGCCTGGATCTCAATGATCTTAGCCCTTTCAACATGGCGGCCGTAATCCGACCGTTCCGGCATCCGTTCCGGCTCCATGCGGACATGTAAATCTTGCCTAGGGGTAACAGTTATTGCCGCGTTCTTGATGAATTCATCCTGATTGCCATAAGCCGAACAGATGTCAATTACATATCCGGTGTCATTTTTTCTTGCTGTTATCATTTCTTTTACCGGGACATTTTCGTCCGGAACCATCGCTTGAAAAAAACTAATATCGGATAATTCAAAGGCTGCTTGCGGAAATTTATGCATGGCAAACTGCATTACCTGCGATATAAAATATGATCCGGGTATTGTCAGGCGATGATATACCTGATGGTCTTGCAGGCTTGTCCCGGCCAGTTTAATATGATACTGACGCAATTCCGTTCCGTCCGGCAAGCCAGAGCGTTTGCCAATAATATGATCCAGCGACCATAACTCTCTCTTCTTGATCTTTTTTAAATGATAATCGTTAAATCTCGCAGTCAGACAACTGTCCGTATAATAAGATAGTTCCGCCGTTATTTCATCTTCCGTTACATTAAGCAGTCTGGCCTCGACACGATTTACTCTTTTAAGGGTTTCCCATTGCTCGTAGGATGCAAAATAATACGGCAGGTACAAATCCGTTCCCTGCCCACGGAATAAATATAATAGCTGCGAGGCGCTGTCCAGTACCGCCGGTTCAAAATCTGTCTTCTTAAGTACTGCTATTGCTTCCCGCTCGCCCTTTACAACCGCATCCATGATCTGGTAGTCACTGCCCAGATACAGACCCGCGTGGAAAAGAGCATGATAAAATGTTTGTTCTCCGATAATTTCGCCCCTAAATTCTTCATCGCCGGCAGCAGTGTCCGAAGCATAACCGTCCTTTTTTATTAAGCAAGCAAAAAGAGTTTTAGTGACCCATTCATTATCATCACTAAGCTCCCATATCCTGCCGTCATACCGTCCTGTTCCGGTTTCCGGATTTGCTTCCAGTCTAAGCTTTAATAGCCGTTCTGTCTCAGGCTCAATGGTCTGAACAAAAAACAGATCCTTAATTACAACCCTGTCCCCCAGCAGGCGGCTGGCCAGCTCCTTAATCAGGATGATCTGAAAGGAACCGACCAGCACTTCGCGATGACCGATCTGATGCTGTTCGACAAGCCTAGTCGCCCTTCTTAACCGGAACCTATACCCCTGTCCATTGTCAGCTTCTTCCTGACCGTCATCATCAATGGCCGACGGCTTAATCATAGTAAGATACTCACTTGAACGGTCCGCTCTGTTCAGATCATCGATAAGATGGCGCTGGTGGTTCAGCCAGTAATAACGGTTATCAAATTCATAGCCCGGTAAAAATAACAGCTTGATTTTATTAATATCGTAAAAATATTCCCACCTTATCTTTGCCCCTGTTTGATATTGTAATGCGGCATTTTCCAGCAATATTTCCGGCCAATATTGATTATCGGCCGCAGCACAATCTGACCATACGTATATTTTACTGATAAACCCCGCCAATTCTTCGGACAAGGCTGCCTCCTTGTTGAGATACCGCTCTATCTCTGTTTCATAGGCCGGGCTGTCTTTAGATGCCAGCATGACTTGAAATTTAACTAGTTCATCACCGGCAATCTGATATTTTTTGAATCCAATCCCGGCAACATATCGGCAGAAAGCAATTCCTCGCATAATATCTGATTTGTCTTCCGTGGGTAAGGATAGCTGTTCCTGCATCTCTTTGGACAATTGCCGGTATGTAAAACTGAAAGCTTCCAGCTGCTCATATGCTTTCCGGCTGTTGCCGAGATTACATAACAAAACGCAAATAGAAGCGTCTTGTACTTCTTTGGGTTTTTCCGGCTGTAAGGCTTCGTCGATCTTCCCATTTAAAGCGGCGACCAATTCATCTTTATCGACTCCGCTGACCACCACCCGTTCTTCATAGCCGCTTCTTGTCACATTGTATATCCTAGCAATTTCATGTAGCTCCCGCTCTTCCTTATCCTTGATGAATGTCGACAGCGAAATCAGTATTTTTTGCAGTGATATTTTACTTTTAGCGGAAACAGCCAGATAAATCTTCCCCGTCGCCTTTGTATCGACGGCCGGCTGCTCATCCTGATATTTTTGCATGATAATATGCCCGTTAGTTCCGCTTGCCCCAAAAGCGCTGACTCCGGCAAGTTTAATAGTCTTTTCCCACAAGATATTTTCTTTAAGTACATCAACAGGCGAATCATCCCAGTTGATTTTCGTATTCTTATGCTTAAGATGAAGGCCGGGCACCAGCTCATTATGCTCCATACAAAGGAGAACCTTAATAACCCCGGCAACGCCGGCGGCCGATTCCAGATGCCCCATATTGGTTTTTATACTGCCGATCAATAACGGGTTCTTCCGGCCTTTAAAGACATCCTGCAAAGCATTTACTTCAATTTTATCGCCCAGCTGGGTACCTGTACCGTGAGCTTCTACATAATCAATTTCCTCCGGCTTAACGCCGGCCTTTTTCAAACAGCTTTGCAGCAGCATGGTCTGTGACTTTCCACTGGGCACCGTTAATCCGCCGCTATTACCATTATGGTTAATGCTGCTTCCGCGGATTACTGCCAGAATCCGTTTTCCCGTTTCTCTTGCATTTTTTAAGTTCTGAAGAACTAGGATCCCGCAGCCTTCTCCCCGGACATATCCATCAGCAGTGTCATCAAAGGTTTTGCATGCACCGGTTTTCGACAGCATCTCGGCCCGTGCCAGTTTTATATACATCTCTTCCGTAAGGATGACGTTCACGCCGCCGGCCAGCGCCATCTCACAGTCCCCTTCCTTTAATGCTTTAATGGCCGCGTCAATCGCGGTAAGCGAAGAGGAACAGGCGGTATCAATGGTCAGTGAAGGACCTCGAAATCCGAACACATAAGAAACTCGTCCGGAGATATCATTCAATATGCTGCCAAAATGAGTATAACGGTCAATATGTTTCCCTTCATCCATTCTGACCTGCAACTGCAGATAATCAACCATGGTAGCGCCAATAAAGACACCGGTATCAGAATGTTTTAATTGTTCGATATTTAGATAGCTGTTTTCCATAGCGTGCCAAGCCGCCTGTAAGACAAGGCGCTGCTGAGGATCCATGCTTTTTGCTTCTACCGGCATAATCCGAAAAGCACTGGGATCAAATTGCTCGATATCTTTCAGAAAAGCCCCATGATAGGAATAGGATTTACCTTCCGCTTGGGGATTCTCATCATATATCTGCCGCCAGTCCCAACGCTTCGCGGGAATCTCCCTAACCAGATCCTGCCTGTTTTTAAGCACATCCCATAATTTTTCGTTGGTGTTGATTCCTTCCGGCAGTTCAAATGCATATCCGATAATGGCAATGTCATTGTCCTTGAGTTCTCTCATATCATTACATCTTCCTTCTTTGTATAAAACGGCCTCTCCTGCCTGCTGTCTCTTTTAGCTTCTCCATATCAAGCTTACTTGCCGCTCCGTTATTATTTAAATATAACGCCATTTTCCTTATCGTAGAAAACCGCAGCAATTCAACGATATCAACTTCCTGGTGATATTCTTTCTTAAGACGCAAAGCAAGTTTATTAAGTAATAAAGAGTTGCCGCCGGCTTCAAAGAAGCCCTTATCAACAGAGGTTACCTTGGTCTTAAGGATTTCATTCCATATGATATTCAGCCTGATTTCCTGTTCTGTGCCGGCATCGTTTTGTATTTCCGTTTCCCCGGTCAGCTTATCCATGATCAGTCGGCCGATGGCTTTCTTATCTATCTTATTATTATTTGTCATAGGTAACTCCGGTAAGATCAAAATATTACCGGGGCGCATATAATCCGGCAGATACCGGCTGATATGCTCTTGAACTTGTTCCTTGCTACAAGCACGGCCTGGCCGCACCGTCAGGGCTGCTGCCAGAATGTCCGTATCATCATGTCTCACCGTCACCACCGCTGCATTGGCCACTGCTTCATAGGTTAAGAAAACATTCTCTATCTCTGATAACTCGACACGATAGCCACGGATTTTGATCTGGCTGTCCCGCCGTCCTAAGAAAACCAGCTCGATATCCTGATTCCAGTAAGCCCAGTCCCCGGTCCGGTAGAACTGCCTGCCATTGTCTGCCGTAATCATCGCTTCACTTGTCAGTTCCGGAGCATTATAATATCCTTGAAATAAACCCTTTCCACCGATCAGCAGTTCCCCGGGAACCCCCACCGGCAGCTCCTTTCCGCTGCTATCGGCAATACGGATGACGGTATTGGCAATCGGCCGCCCTATCTTCAGCTTTGGACAAGGATCGGGGATCTTAAATACCGTGGACCATATCGTCGTTTCTGTTGGTCCATATACATTGTAAACATTAAGGCTCATTTCTTGGATTTTTTTAACAAGATCCAGTTCATAGCTTTCCCCGCCGCACAGACAGGTGTCTAATAATTTGCTCCCCTCTGCTGACTCCTGATAATAGTCATAGAGCATCGCATAAGTAGAAGGGGTGGCCTGCATAAAGGTTATCCGGCAGTCCCTGATAGCTGTCAGGATCAGTTCGCCGCTCTTAGAATGATCATATGGCATCAGTACCACATCGGCGCCGGCCACTAACGGCAAGAACATCTCTAGAATCGAAATATCAAAGCTAATGGAAGTAACGGCCAGCATTGTATCTGATTCTTTAAGTCCCACCCGCTCCCGCATATCAGCCAGAAAATTAGTAAGGGCTTCATGTTGAATGACAACACCTTTGGGGTTGCCCGTTGAACCTGATGTATATAAAACATAGGCCGGACTGTCCGGCTCCCCGGGCAATAGCGGAAGGTTTCCCGTTTCAGCCGGGTTAACTGCCGCCAATGCTTCTTCGATGAGGATGACTTTAGCCTCACAAGCGACCGCTCCGGCCGCGCGGTCTTTTAATACCGCTGATAACCGGGTATTATTTATCATATATTCCTGGCGGCTTAGCGGAAAGCGGGGATCAATGGGGACATAGACCGCTCCGGCCGCCCAGATGCCCAGTATCGCCGGTATCAGGTAAGGTCCCTTTTCCATCATGACCCCTACATAGTTTCCCGGGCCGATCTGATTGTTTTCTAAAATGTAACGGACAGCTCTGGCTGCTCTGTCTACATCCCGATAAGATAAGCTGGCTTTCTGAAAACATATTGCCGGTTTATTCGGGTGCTTTTCTGCCTGCTCACAGAATAACTGATAGGTATCCTTTTTAATGATTTCCGCCTGCGTCTCATTACATTTATCGACGAGCTGCTTATAATTGCCATATAATGCCGGGACATCTTCTATGCTGACTTTCTCCTTATCAAGACAGGATATGATACCTTCTATTACGGATGAAAGGCTGCTTATCTGGTATTCATCAAAAAAGCACCCGTTATACCGGTATTCCAATTCATAATTACCGTGTTCCGTTTCATAGACCCAGACGATCAAATCATAATTTCCCGAGCCCTTGATAAGCTTGCCGTCCTCGAATCCCAATGATTGCTGTAATGTCTGGGACTCCTTGTCTTTGGGAAACAGCAAAGAATCAAAGGCAATATTAAAAAACGGCATCCCGCTTTCCCGGTTCGGAACCAGTTCCTGTACTAGGCACATAAACGGGAAATGCTGGTGGGCGAATGACTGGATCAGCCGGCTTTTCACCCGTTGAAAATAATCCCCCAGCGATTCTTTCCTGTCTATCTCATCCTGATACACTATGGCGTTGGAAAAATAGCCGACTTCTTTCAGGTGGGTTTCTTCCAGCCGGTTTGCCGCGAAAAGACCGACGGCATTTATCTGGTGCTCATTTATAAAATGAATGGCTAGGTTAAAAACAGAAAACAGCAGAATATAAGGGGTTAGCTGATGTTTCTGGGCAAAGCTGCCGACCTGCCTAGAAATCTCCGGAGTCATGGCTTGGATATATGTAAACGGTTTATAATCCCTGCTGCTTTGACTTAGATGGAATCTGGGCAGCGTTGTTCCGGGGATCGTAGCATCAACCGTTTTTTGCCAGTAAGCCAGTTCCTGCCGATAGGCCTCTCCTTGCAGATAATTCTGCTCTGCTAATATTGTTGCCAAATTACAGCATGATTCTTCTGTGGTATTCTGACGTCCGTTGATCCTTTCTTCATAAAACCGGTAAAAGTCTTTTTCTATTATAAACAAAGAAAAGGCATCCGATATGATATGATGAACCCAAAATCCGAGATAAGAATTTTCTTCCCTGTCTTTACAGACGGCGACCCGGAACAAGGGCCCGTTCTGAAGATCCATGGCCTTATTCATCTCATTTTCCAGCCAATGCTTTGCATCAACTGTTTCCCCTTCAAACACGGTAAAGAAGTCATCACAGTTATCATTCCGTGTGATATAGACCGTTCCCTCTTCTTCCGTAAAGGTACAAGTTAAGATATCATGTTTCTTAAGTACCTTAATAAAAGCTTGTCTGACCTCCTCCGCCGGTAAAATACCACGAAATTGCTTGATCACTCCATTATGTATGTGGCCGCCCTTGTTCCCCATCTTGCTTTCAAGCCACAATGCTATCTGATTTGATGCCGCCGGCAGCCGACCTTGGGGAAGGCGCGGCTTTTTCAGATGAGTCAGTAATTCCCCGCTGTTTTTCCGCAGCAGTACAATTATTTCCTCGGTTATGTCACTTCTTAAACCGGAAAATTTTAACACGTCGTTTTCCCGCCATATTTTGATTCCCTTTTTATCCAGATAAGCTAACAGGTTCTCGATGGTCTGTCCCCCCTTTCTCAAGCAAGATACATCTATTGCCGCAACTTAACATATTCCGCCAGCTCTTCAATATTGGGATAATTAAAAATATCGGCTTCGTCACAGCCTACCCCCAGTTCTTCTTTTATTTTTTGAATAAATATCGGAATAGTGATTGAGCTGATGCCCATATCAAAAAAACCCACGTCTTCACTGATCTCGGCCTCATCAACTAAATCCTGCAAAATCTCGGCTAAAACTGCCTTTATTTCTTCCATTTCCCTGTCCTTTCGTGTGTTTCACAAGCTATGGTTCAATTCCCACCCAGCACTTCGACTTTCTGAATGCATAAGCAGGTAAATGAATCGTCTCCTGTTGGTTTTGCAAATTGTATTTTTTCCAGTTGACGTCGATGCCGCTTTGCCACAGTAAGGCAATAACATGGCTAAAAGCGGATGTATCGGCAGGCGTCATCGTCAGCGCGTCAAGGGAACGATCTGTTTCTGATAACCTTAGGTGGATTGTCCGATCATCTTCCGCAATGTTGCGAAAGTCTTCTTCATTTCCCAACAAGATAATTACCCGCTCCGCCAACAAATCCGGGAGACCGCTCTTTAAGCAATATTCAAATATCATCCTCTCCCGGCCGGCAAACAAATCCCTTGCCGCTTCATCCTCGCTTGCCCCAAATTTCTTCCGTACCATAAGCGCCAGCCATTTCTCCTCCTTGATCAAGCCACGGATGACATTGGCCAACGACTGATCCGATAGCTGTCCGGTACATAAGATAGTGTTTATTTTCCCGGTTTGGGTTTGCTCTGTCCGTCTTTCCAGACCCTCTATCAGATCTTGGCAGCTCTTTGCTGTTATGGCCGCTCTGACCGGATAATGCTTCCGGTGCAACTGCCTTACATAGGCTAGTTTGTCCGGTGTCACTTCTTCCTGTTGCAAGAACCTGGCTAATCTTTGCTTTTCTAAAATAAGCGATTCCTCACATTGGGCGGAAATGGGAATAATGGATTTCCTGCGTACTGCTTTCTTGCCCGCGGTATTTTCGTTTTCTGTCGACCTGATTACCACATGGGCATTTGTTCCGCCAACCCCCAACGCACTGACACCCATACACAATCTACTGTCCTTATCCAATGCAACAGCCTCTTGGTTAATGTAAAACGGCGAGTCCGTAAGATCAATGTTCCTATTGAGGGCAGTAAATCCTGCCAGCGGCGGAATACAATGCTTCTCCGCAACCAGGCAGGCCTTTATAAAACCGGTGATACCGGCAGCACGGTCCAAATGTCCGATGTTTCCTTTTATGGAACCTAGGGCACAGTGGGCCTGATGCTGCTCTTCCTTGGCAAATACCCGTTTCAGGGCATGTACTTCAATCGGATCACCGGTATTCGTTGCCGTACCATGAGTCTCGATAAAAACCACTTCTGAGGGCTTGATTCCCGCCGCTTGATAAGCCGCCCGAATACATTCTGACTGACCTTTGACACTGGGGCTTAAAAAACCAGCCTTTTGGCTGCCGTCATTATTAACGGCCCGGCCAATTATTTCCGCATAGGTATGGAGACTAAGTTCCCTCACCAGAGACTCTCCTGCCAAGACCACCACGCCCGCGCCGTTGCCAAATACCGTTCCGTCAGCAGCATCATCAAATGGCCGGACTTCACCTGAGGGAGAATAAATGGCACTCTCATTGTAAATATATCCGGAGCACTGCGGGACTACGATATTGACGCCGCCGACTATCGCCAGATCGCATTGGGCGGCTTCGATATGAGTCACGGCCTCTTCCAGTGCCACCAGTGAGCTGGAACAGAAGGTCTGAACTGTTTTGCTGATGCCGGATAAGTTAAATAGATAGGAAACTCTGGTCGCCAAAGCATCCGGGCTGTTGTTAATAATCGCCAGATTATTATAATCCCGCTTTAGTGCATTATTCTTTACCAACACATTAGTCAGATAGGTACTGATGCCCTGACTGGCAAAAACGCCTGCCGTTATATCTTCCAGTATATTAACACATCCGGAATCCTCTAGGGCTTGCCATGCCGTTTCAATAAAAATCCTCTGCTGCGGATCCATTAGTTCAGCTTCTAACCGGGAAAGGCCAAAGAACTGATAATCAAATTCGTCCACGTTATTGATGATTGACCGGGCACCGATATATTTGTTTACCCTGCCGTCCGGCGCGGCGGCAAATTCATTACCGCTCTCATCCTGCTTAAAGTGTCTGATACTCTTTTTTTTCTTAAGTAAATTGTCCCAGAGCTCATCGATACTGTCCGCATCAGGGAATCTTCCTGCCATTCCGACTACATAAACAGCCTCCTTCTTGGTATTAACGGTACTAGGCGTAATAACGGGCTCAGCCGAGCCGGAAGCCTTAATTTCTTGATTAAGATATTGGGTCATATATCTTATCGTGGGAAATTCATATATGAATTGGGTCGGCAGTTTCAGGGCAAATTCCCGATTCAGTTCTGACGTCAACCTTACCGCCAGATAGGAATCGCCGCCGACATCAAAGAAATTCTTCGTAACATCGCAGTCACTCTCCAAGATACGGTTCCATATATCCTGTATCCGGCTCATTACCCTTTGTTGATGATGTGCTGGTTTTTCCGCTGGCACTGGCAGAACTTTCCGGATATCTTTTTCTTTTTGATAGCGCTGCTCCGGATCCGTCTTGGTGATGACCAGGTTTTGGCCGGAAGTATTGTTAAATATCCGTTCACAGGCGGTACTGAAATCTTCTCTGCTCAATTGAGCGGCCAGCAGATTTTTAACCTTCCCGTCTTCCTCTACTACAAAATCATCGCGAAACAGACGCGGCATGTAATCTAACATAATGGCAAATACGGCGCGGCCTTCGTGGATATCGGCATCTCCTATTTCATTTAATATGGCATTGGCACCGGAATAGACCGCATCGCCGATGCCGCCGAACAAAGCTGCGGTAGAAGAAACTAAAATACAGAAATCCAAATCGGAATCCTGAAACACCTTGATTATTTCCCAAGCTCCGTTTACTTTCGCGCCCATATAGTCTTCGATGACTTGGGGAGATATCCGGTCAGCATAATCATATGCTTTACCGACCTTCCCCGCCGCGTGGATAATACCGTTGATCTGCCCGTATTTTTTATTCAGGGCTTTAAGCTGCCGCGACCAGCTTTGAGGGGCGGCGACATCCTCCTTTATAATTTCCACCTTGTTTTGCCTGGCACGCATCTTATTGATCATGCTCTGCATTACAAGGCATTTTTCATCGGTGCCGCTAAAAATCGCTTCTTCATTATAATGCTGGCTGATGAGAATAATATCGGCCTTCACCCGTCCGGCGATTTCCCCGGCCAGCATAAGCCCGACATTCCCTGTGCCGCCGGTAATGATATAGGTACCTGCATCCTTAATCAGCCGCTTGCTTCCTGTGTCCTCATCTTTTACAAAACTAAGGCCAAAACGCTCATTGCCCTTAACCCATATTTTGATCTCCGGTTCAACAAGATCAGAATAAGTGATTTCCCTGATCACACTGTCTGACAGTTCCTCACATATAATCTGCTTGATATGCACATTGGGCAGTTCTTTCGGCAAGGTATTTACCAAGCCGTCTAGCAGCATGCTGCGGATGTAGGCTTCCTGATCATATCCGCGTATCTGCACAAAAAGGGCGGAAATATTCCCGTGATCCGCGATATTTTGATAGTAATGCCGGATCTTCTTTAAGCACTCATAGAACAGATCCTGCATGGAACTGATCTTATCCGTATAAAGCAGAAATACCAGACGGACAGGATCGTTCCGGCCGGGATTATGGAGCCCTAGTTCCGCTACCTTATCCGCGACTGCGGCCTGCTCTTTAGCGTCTTGTCCGAAGATAAGATAATTGCCGGTAAAAAACGTAAGCGGCGGCGGAAGCTTTTTCTTTTCAAGCCGCCAGACAAGCGCCGGTTCTTCTTCGTACCAGTAGCGGGTTTTATCAAATTGATATGTCGGCGCCGAAACACGGGCTTGCTCCGCTTCCGGGAACAGCGCTTGCCAATCTACGCGCAATCCCTCAGACCATGCCTGTCCCAAGACTTCATATAAGGCTAACATGCTGATTTCCGCTATTGTCTCGCTCTCGTTATCGGCATCGCACTTAAGCGGGTTTGTCGCCCAGCGCTCTAACAGGGCTTCCTTTGATATTGCCCTGCTCAGATACGCCGTCAGGTCACGATCACGGAAGGATATTTGACGGCAATAGACCCGTAAAGTTTCTGCCATGGCAATCTGTAGCACTGGGCCAAGCCCGTTTTTCTTGTCCAAGCCGACAATCCATTGATCCAGTATTTCCCTGTATACAGGGCTACTTTGGTACAGCTCTTCCCAATCCTGATACTGCTCTTCCTTTGTAATCAAAAAACTCCATGGCTTTTCTGTTTCCGGCGCGCTTTTTATCCGGTGGCTGGCCGGTGATTCCCGTACTAATTGAAAATCTGCTGAACCCGGCTCTTTTTTATAAATCAAATACATCCGCCAGGCAAATTCTTCCCGGCCGGACGCCAAGGTATATGCCAAAGCGCCGAAGCTTACATTGCTTTTAAACTGCTTTACCTTATCCGCCATGGCAAACAGTGCCTGCTCGGTTTTGGCGGACAGAATAACCGGATACATATTTTGTTCCGCCGATGCTTGAGGTTGCCGAGGCGGTTCTTCAAGAATAATGCTGACATTGGTCCCACCGACACCGAATGCACTGACCGCTGCCCGGGCCGGATACTCTGCCGCCCCGATATCTTCCGCTTTGTCGGCAACATAAAAGCGGGTATTCTTAAAACTGGCCTTGGGGTTTAATTCCGCAAAATGAAGAGTCGGAACAATCTTCCGGTGATACAGGCACAGGCTCGCTTTGATCAGTCCGGCTATGCCTGCTGCGGTATCTAAGTGGCCGATATTGGATTTTACGGAGCCGATTGCGCAGGGATATTTTTGGTTCTCTTCTGCCGAGGCTAGGCCAAACGTATTGATGATCGAATTTAGCTCTATCGGGTCTCCCAATGTTGTGCCAGTTCCGTGGGCTTCGATAAAGCGGATGGATGCAGCTTCAATATTTTCTAGGCCTAATGCTGTCTGGGTAACATCTGTCTGTCCTTCAAAACTGGGTGCCGTAAAACCGATTTTTCTATTTCCGTCATTATTGACGGCTGATGACCTGATTACGGAGTAAATATGATCCTTGGCTGCCATAGCGTCTTCCAGCCGTTTTAGGACAACCACCCCGACGCCGCTTCCGAAAACCGTGCCGGTTCCTTGCGCATCGAATGGCCGACAATGCCCGTCTGCCGATAAAATAAACCCCTCCTGATAAACATATCCTTGTTCACCCGGAACCCTGACACATACTCCGCCGGCAAGGCACATATCCGCCTCACCCATTAACAGGCTCTGACAGGCCAGATGTACCCCGGCCAGCGAGGATGAGCAGGCCGACTGAACCGTCATGCTTGGCCCCGTAAGTCCCAGCTTATAGGATACCCTAGTCGCCATATAATCTTTGTCGTTGCCTAATAAAACATCGTAATAACCTTTTTTATCAAGATAATTTTTCTGATTCATAATTGCCTGGATTAAGTAGGTATTATATCCTGCGCTTCCGTAAACACCAGTATTCCCTTCCAGCTCAGAAACCCTATAGCCGGCATGCTCGACTGCTTTCCAGCAAGACTGCAGAAACAGGCGATGCTGCGGATCCATTACCTTGGCTTCGTGATTGGAATAGCCAAAGAAACCCGCGTCGAATTTATCATAATCGCGGCAAAGAGACATCCGGCCCACATAGTGTTCCTGACCGCCAATATCATCTGTTGCGCCGACACCGTCGGGAATATTTTCAATACATTCAACAGCATGTAAAAGGATGTTCCAGAATTCTTCTGTTTCCCGGCATCCTGGCATATTCAGATCCATGCCGATGATGGCAATGGCATTATCGTAATTATTCAATCCTAATCCCCCGTGTAGTCTTCCAGATCACTTTTTAAGTTTGGTAAATTGCCGGCCATCTCAATATCGGCTTTTTCAATAGCTGACAAGGCTTTTTCAAAGTCTTCCGGACTATGCTGGTCGATTTCCTTTAAAGCCATTGTTATGTAGAACCATTTACGGTTTTTTATAACCGAAGCAATTCTTATATTTTCTAAAGCTTTACTTTCAAAACGCGGATAATCCCTTTTCCATTCTTGGATAAAATTAACATTATTCATATTGTCGCACATAAATACCCACATCCCTGGTATCTCGATATTATTTTGATACTGTCCTGATTCTATCAGACCCATTAAATCCTTTTTAAAATCCGCGAATGCCCACATTCCGATGCCAGTTTTGTGATGCTCCGCTAAGTTATCGCATGTCTTATTAATATCTTCGATAAACCATTCCTGACGGATCCGGGGATAACGTGCCGGAGCCGGTTCATTGATCTTTAGCAGATAAACATGTCGTTTCCGCTTCTGTACGACATCCGTGAAATATTCCTGATATTCTTTAAAAGGCATCCGATAGCGTCCGGAAACGGCTTCACAGATATGGAGATCTTTATTTTTCCGGTCAATACCTTCAATTATCATCATGTGCTGGGAGTGAAACTTCTGATATTGCCTGTTCCGGGTCATGAAAAAGAAGTCTATTTCGGCCATTAACGGTTCCCTTACGACATGATCCTCAACCGCGGCAAGAAATTCGGCGAAATCGGTAAACTTCTGATAGGAATAGTCTAATCCGTAATAGCCCTTCAGGCGCTCCATAAATGTCGGCTTATTCATGGGCAGTTCTCTAGAGAATTCTACATTTAGGCAGTTTTTATCAGCTTGGTATAACTCACCCGCCATCTTCTTATACACATAAGAAGCATGGAAATATAATCTGTTTATATTTTCCGCGTAGTTTTTATACCTGGCTATCGCCCCGGTTACTCCCATCAGGCAATTAGGGGCAAATCCTTCTATTGTGATCTGTGCGTTCTGTGTGATCTGTGCGTTCTGTGCGATCTGTGCGTTCTGTGCGATCTGATTTGTCATTATGATGTCTCCTTCAATCATAGAACAATTCATCCGGCAATCCTGATGTGAAAGAAGTGCCGGGAGCGCCATAAAATCCGGCGACGACCATATCCTTCACCGTCATTTTAGTTGCCTCCACAATCTTTTCGATATCCTCATCTTGATGCGCATCCGACAAGAAACAGGTTCTGCCTTCCCAGGTGAAAATACCGTAATCCAATAACTTGTAATAAAAGATATCCAGATAGGCGGCTTCATTTAAAGCCCTGAACCGGAACAGGGAGGTGAAATTTTTGGCTTCGATCGGCACATTATACTGCTGAAAAACGACATTCAGCCGGTTCACCAAATTGTCCGTGCGTTCCGCCAATCTTTCCTGCAGGGCGTTATTATCCTCTTTATAGAACTTAAATATGGCATGGGCAGCTCCCACAGTAAACGCCTGTTTGAAAAAAGTTCCGGCGTAAAACGTCTGTTCCGCCCGGGGGTAAGAATCATCCCCGTACTCCCACATCCCGCCGTCCGCCACATCCATGATCTCGGCTTTACCGGCAATGATTCCGATCGGTATGCCATTGCCGGCCGCTTTTCCATAGACGGCCATATCCGGATTGATGCCAAAGTAACGTTTGGCTCCACCGATGTGGCATCGAAAACCGGTTATTACTTCGTCAAATATGAGCAGTATCCCGTTTTCCGCGGTGACTTTCCGCAGCGCGCTCAGAAATTCTACCGGCTGTACTTCCGGGCGCCGGCTTTGGACGGGTTCAATGATTACGGCCGCCAATTCGTCCTTGTGCTGGAGGATTTCGTCTATGGCTGACATCTCATTATAGTCAAAGACCATCATATCGCCGAGGGATGCCTTCGAAATACCCGCCGCTATTGTGCGGCCTAGGTCGTCTTTTGACATTTTGGCAATTAATGTCGCATCACTATGTCCGTGATAACATCCCGTGAACAGGCCAATTTTCTCTTTTCTTTTATAAGCTCTGGCAAACTTCATGGCAATCATGACTGCTTCCGTGCCAGTCACAGTGAACGTCGCCCGGTCAAATCCGACCAGCTCACATACTAGTTTTACCGTTTCGCCGATAAGCCGGTGCCGCGGTCCGATCTGAATCCCTCGCTTAAACTCCTCCTGTATGGCATCTAAAACCAGCTGCGGTGAATGGCCGAGAATCAATGTTCCAAATCCCATGGCGATATCGACATATTGATTCCCATCTACATCTGTCATCTCACTGCCGCTTCCAGATTCGATGGTGATCTGATAATGAATTTCTTTTAACAGCATGCTGAATCCGGCTATTTCATCCAAATCCGCTAAATATCTGCGGTAATCTGCCGCCAGCTGCTTTGATGTGGCGGTTTTCTCCGTCAGACTTTTAATTAGCTGCTTAAGCATGTTATTTTGCTCTATTGTCAAAGGCTTATTTTTAACAACATTCAACTTACCCTGAGCCGGCCTGTCACTTAAGGGTGCTTTTCGAGCCGGTACCCTGACGGTATGCTGCACTTCCTGAATAACCTCGAGCTGTTTCATAAAGATTCTCTCGATCGTTTCGCTTTGCTCCCGGAATATATCATATAAATTATCTTGCATTTCTGCCCCGGCATAATCCGGCAGCAGATTATGTGCCGGTGTTTTTTGTTCCAGCTTTTTAGGCTCCAAGGTTTTTTGTTCTGGGTTTTGGGGTTCTGATCCTGCCGCCGCGATATAATCACAAAGCAATGCCAAGGTATTATACTGGAAAGCCACTTCACTCAATGATAAATCTATCTTGAACAAATCATTAATTTCCTTCACTACTGTCATCATCATCGATGAATCAATACCCAGCTGAAACAACGAGGCTTCAGCATATAAGCTTTCTTCATCAATACCTAACAAACTACTTAAAAACTCCTTTAACTGATTAAATATCTTGCTGTCCATTCTTTATCCCCCATCCTGCCACAGGTAATTTACTATGCCGTGGTTAGTTAAAAATTCCGTCTATTGTCTCTGCTAATGACTTCATATCCTCAACATGAAAAATATTAGCCGCTCTATGGCCTCTGCTGTCTTTTACGAATCTTGAAAGTACCTTGCCGGGCCCTATTTCAATAAAATCCGTAATATTATCTTCTAACATCTTTTCTATGGTATCTTGCCATTTTACCGGGGAATATATCTGACGGACGATAATTTCCTCGATCTTGTCTTCTGGTCGGTAATATTCACCGGTAACATTAAGGACAATCGGTAACCTAGGACGCTGGGCTCTGACCAGCTTAATGCTTTGCTCATATTCTTCTGCGGCATTTTTCATGAGCAATGTATGAAAGGCACCGCTGACCTTAATCTCTGTGACCAGATAACTTAGTTCGCTGGCTTCCCGCATTACATTTCTTACGCTTTCTTTTACTCCTGAAATACTTACTTGCTTATGCGAATTATAATTTGATACCCAGACATCCTGATGCTTAGCACAAAGCTCCTCGATCTTACCGATGTCATCCCCCGATATGGCTGCCATCCCGCAGGCTGCGACATCTGCTGCCTTATCCATAGCCAAAGCCCTTTGATTTACCAGATATAAAGCTGTCATCAGATCAAAAACACTGCCGGCGTAAAGGGCACTGTATTCGCCGACCGAATAACCTGCCACCGCATCCGGCTTGATCCCATACTTTTGCAGCACTGATAAAACAGCTACTTCCATGACAAATATCGCCAGCTGGGTGTTTCTTGTCAATGAAAGCTCAGCCATACTTCCTTTAAAGCAGAGCTCTTGTATATTTTTTCCTAATACCTGGGCTGCATAATTAAAAACTGCTTCAAATTCTGCGTAGCGCTCATATAGTTCTTTTCCCATACCAGGATATTGTGCCCCTTGACCGGAAAATAAAAATGCCGTCTTTTTCTTCATAATTTATTCCTTATTGATACCATTGTAATTGTGATTCGTACATTTCAAAGTATTTTCCCTGTTGCGCAATTAGTTCCTGATGCGTTCCGGCCTCGATAATTGCCCCTTGATCCATAACTAATATCTTAGTTGCGATCTTTGCGCATCCCATTCGGTGAGTAACAATAATAGCGGTGTTTTCTTTACATAATTCATAAAACAACTGAAATATCTTTGATTCCTCAAGCGGATCAATGGCTGCCGTAGGCTCATCCAACACGATGAGCTGATGAGGACGGAACATTCCGCGGGAAATGGCAATTCGCTGCCACTGCCCTCCCGACAGGTCGGTCCCGGCAAATTCCCTGCCCAACATGGTATCCAGTCCATCTTCCTTAAGCTCTTTCTGCTCCATAGCGATTTCAACCTGACTTAGCAGACCTATAATCTTCTGATCGGACAAAGGACTGCCGTCTTCTTCGCCGTTAAAATCCTTACTGATATTGACATTATTGCGGACATTCAGTAAATATTTAATAAAATTTTGACCGACCATGGAAATTATGTCATATATAAGGTTACGTTCCACCTTAGTGACATCAGTTCCGTCGTATAATACTTGGCCTGACTGCGGCGGGAACAGACCGGACAAGACCTTTACCAAGGTGCTTTTCCCTGAACCGTTTTCACCGACTATTGCAATCACGTCGCCGGCTTTTATTGAAAGGTTCAGGTTCTTTAGAATATCCGTTTCCGCCCCTTGGTACCGAAAGGTGACATCCTTTAACTCCAGCATATTATTAAGGGCTATCTTCCTATCTTCGCGGCGCTCTTTAGGACGTTCTAAAAACATCACATACTTCTCGGCCAGACCGATGTTTTTCACCAGATTGCTGACGGAATCCATGACTTCGTCCATCATATCAAACATCTTCCCGATTGACGCAAAAAGGGCGGCAAATACACCAACCGATATCAGCCCTTTTATTAAGGCATCGACAAAAACAAGTAAAACAATTAAGTATCCGGCGAGAGTGAGCATTTGTACCATGATCAAGACTGCCGCCGACTTTTTATTGGTCTTCCATTCTTTGTCGGACAATATCGCCAGCGCCTCTTGATAGCGCTTTTTAAAGTAGCCGGCCGCTGCTAAAAATGTTGTTTCCTTAAAGTATTCCTTTCCGCATATACATTGCTCAAAGTATTCAAATCTTCGCTTGTCATTAGTCGTTAGATCGGCAAGCCGGGAAAAAAAACGGGATTTCACATATTGCCCAAGGAAACTAGGAACAAAAACTACCAGGATAGAAAAAGCCAGGATCGGATAAACATTAAATATGTACCACCCGACACCAAAGAAATAGGCTAAATAAAAAGTCAGCAGCCCTACCATCGGAAATAACGGGAAAATAAACTGCTCCGCTCCTTCACGCGCATTTCTTAGCTCATCAAGAAAATCCGCTGCCTCAAATTCCTCGGCACCGATTTTATCGGTCTTTCTATATAGATTTAAAATAGAATATCCTTTCAGCTTCTCATAGAGGACATCGAACAGCCAGTTTTCAAATCCATTGATCAGCTGGTTGCCAATAACCGTGATGCCGAGGAACAGTGCCCAAAAAACAACATCGGAAAACGATTGACGGCTGGTTACTGCTGCTGCTATGACATCAAAAAATAGTTGCGTGGCATACATAACCGCAACAAACGACAGCCCATGTAAAATTGAGGCCAATATTTCAGCCCACATTAGAAACGGACAGGTTTTGAAGCAGAATCTTATTTCAAACAGTAAAAGCTTCCCAAAAGAAGATTTTTTCTTATGTGTCATACCAGCTCCTTTGACTATTGTACATACTGGCATATAGTCCTTGTTTATCTATCAGGGCTTGATGCGTATCAGCTTCCAGTAATTTACCTTCCGATAAGACTAAGATAATATCAGCGATGCTGGTTGAGCCAAGGCGATGGCTAATTAAAATCATAGTCTTCCCAATACTTAAATTTTTAAATTCTTTATAAAGGCGGCTTTCACTGATTGGATCCAGTGCCGCCGTCGGTTCATCCAAAATGCATACTTCGCCATCCCGCATCATGGAGCGGGCAAGAGCAATTCTTTGCCACTGTCCTCCCGAGACATCCTGGCCATCTTCATATATTTTACCGAGCTTGGTTTTGATGCCTTCCGGCAATGCCGCTAATTGGCTGTGCAACCCGACCGTCCGGGTGATTTCTGCCGTCCGCGCGGATGCTGCCCGCAGTTCCCCTTGCAACGTGCCGATCATGATATTCTCCTCTATCGTTAGCGAGTACCGCGCATAGTCCTGAAAAACAACCGAATAGACCCTCTTCACGGCAGCGGCGGAATACGCTCTGATATCCTTGCCATTTAACAATATGTTACCGGTATAATTATCATACAAACCAAGCATCAGATTCACCAGTGTGGTTTTTCCTGCGCCGTTTATACCAGTCAAGGCGTAGCTGACACCCCGGATGAATTTATATGAAAAACCGTCCAAGACATATCGGTCGGTATTCGGATATTTAAATCTGATATCACGAAACTCTAATGACTCAAAATAAATAGCTTCCCTGATATCTTCCCTGCCCTGGCTTTGCTCTTCCAAAGCGTTAAACAACTGATAATCTTTCATGTACTCATTGTTGTCGGCAATGATTTCTACATAGCCGGCCAATGACCAAACCACCGCATCAACAAGGGTATATATGGAATTGATAAAGGAAATGAACGTTCCCGTCGAAATATTGCCGGCCAGTACCGGCTGGATTAACAGCAAGCTGGCAATGATTGATATGCTTGTTGTCAGCATGCCCCCCATTTTGGAGCGGATAAACCAGTTGCGCCGGGTAATAAGTTCCTTTTTCCTAGCTTTCTCATATACCCGGTGCCACATTTGTGAGAACCCCTCACCATAATGGAAAAGCAGCCTCTCCTGGGCAGCCTCCCGGCTGATCAGAACATCGCCTAGGTACTTCTGTCTGCGATGATATTTCTGTGTCTCTTGGTGGGTAATATAGTTTTCTCTGCCGCTTCGCAGCGAAATCATTACGAGGGGAACCGTAATAACCAGCATAATAATAGCTATCTGCCAGACCTGACTGACAAACAGAAGGATCAGACCGCCTATCCTGATAACCAATGCCAAGAAATCTAGAAAATTTACATAGGCATCTTTCAGCCTCGTCTCCGGCTTGTCCGCGATCCGGCTGATTAAATCCCATGATGCCGCATCTTCGATGTGGAAGTATTTCAGCCGGCGGCGTTTTTCGGTTATCTCCACTCGGAAAGTCTGACGCAGACCCAGTTCCAGCTTAGCCAGCAACAGTTCTTTAAGACTCTTGGAAAGCCATACCGCCGCAATCAAGAAAATAATAGCTATAATATATGATAAGACATGGGAATATTCAGTTTCATGAGCCGCCAGTTTCAGCGACGAGTCAATGAACCCCGCTACCGCCAAGGTCTGTAACGTCGGAACTACACCAAGGCAGATCTCAAAGACGGCTATAAATATTGCTGTCCCCGGGCAATATCTGACAGGTAACCATAGAATTGAAAAAAAACCATATTTCTTTTTGACCATCATCATCCTGCCTTTGCTTTGGCCTTTAACCCAGTTCACTAACGGCAAGCTTATGGTATTCTTTGCATGCCGCAACCCAGCGCTCCATCCCAAAACCGACGCATCCGCTGACAATACTTTTATTATTATCAAAATGAAACGGCAGGCTAAAATGATAACCATGATAGTTAAAGGAAGCGACTGAGACATCGCGGCCAGCAACCGGTATGATGATCTCAGTTTTTTGCGCGTTTTTTTTCTGCATCCTGATCTTGACGTCATTACGCTGCCCTTTGTAAAAATGGTCATGGGCGGCGACTGCTCTTGCTCCCGGACAAATCCTCTGTGCTGCTTCCAGCCCTTTTTTCTTTATGGTCTCCAGTTTATCCCTGACAAATTGCGGGGAACCGATAAATACCATTTCACGCACCGTAAAATCCCACAGTCTCGTCTGTTCTTCTGCCCCAGAATCTTCACAGCGAAATACCCTAGCTTTGGTTGTGATGATTTCGTCTTTTGCTATGATTTTACCGTCAAACATCGGGTAAATATGTAGGCAGGCCGAGGGTGTCAAATACTTATTATGCAATACGATCCGGGACTCATCGACTTCTTTTCCATTCATAATTTCATCCAAGGATTCTGCTTTCATGGACGCCGTCGCTGTAATCTGATCCGGAAACGATTCAAAATAGCCGCATTTTTGGAGCACTTCTCCGTCAATCATGGCCGGAATGTTAAAGCTTCGATAATCCATTCCTTCCAGAAAACTTACAAATAATTTATCCAAGTCTTCATATATCTTGGTAAAATCATCGTAATAACATATGTATCCTGGTTTTTGATAAAATGCATCGGTTAATTCCATAAGCCCTCCTTTGTCTGCTGCAAGTTGACTAACTGGTATTTATTCTGCTGCGCATAGGTTTTTACCGCATTTTTTACCAACGGCAGATTATTATAGAGTTCACATCTCTCGCGAGGATTCAAGGTATTATAATAAGGGCATTTCAAGCCGCAGCATAACGGAAGCAATAAACAGTCATCACAGTAATCCAGCTTATTCATGATTTTTTTCCAGTAATCATATTTTTCCCCAGCCAATTCAATCTGATCCGCTTCCAATAAGCTTCCCATATAGCTGATGTGTTTCCTCTGCATATCCATGTCACATTTATAAATCTCTCCCTGAGAATTAATAAAAATCGAGTTGTCATGCATGGCCTTACACATCAAGTCGCCGGGCTCCAGAAGCTTCAAAGCTGAAGTCATAATATTCTTTTCAATACAGATGTCATACAAGGATTCCGTCACCTCATGCTCTTCTAGATACTTGCCATGCATTTCGGCAAATTTTACTTCATTATGCTTCTCCACCCCTTGAATATATACCGCAAATCTTTTGTCATGGGCAAACTCCTTGGCAATCATGTCAAAATACTCCTTGGTATTTCTTGTTGTTTCTTCCGTCACATTTAGGCGGATCAAGAGCTTAAAGAAACGTGTTTCGATCTTATCGCGGATGGCTGTCAAATTACGTAAAATAACATCATATGTCGCGGCACCGTTCTTCAGCGGGCGATTTCTGTCATGCAGTTCTTTATCACCATCTAAGGTGATCTGAAAAAAATTCGTATGATGCTTGACTAGAAACCGTACCTTATCTTCAGTCAAAGCATAACCATTGGTGGTCAGGGAACAGACATATGGCTTACTGTTATCCTTACAGATCCGGTCGATATTGATGAGGAGATTTTGCATCACATCAAATGCCAGAAGCGGCTCCCCGCCAAACCAGTCAATTTCTAACGAGGAACTGTTCTTTATCTTGTCTTCGATAAAGCGGATCAGTTTTGCTTGTGCTTCCGCCGTCATATTATCATTTTCATTTTTAGTATTTTCCCAGCAATAAATACACTTAAAGTTACATTGATATGTCGGAATAATCGTCAGCGTCAATACCTTTTTCTTTTCTTCCAGCCGCTTATTCTTTAACTCTTCCAGCAATTGAAGCTCGTCCGTTTCTTCCGGCAAAATAAAGCCCTTGTCACATAATCCTGAGAAAAATCGCGATTTTTGATAGTCATCCGGGGTTTTCAGAACGCATGTCAGCAATTCAAAATCTGAGCTGCTGACTAATATACCTTGATGCGTCAGCAGATTATGGACGGCAATCTGATCCTTAAAACCGGCCATGACATTATATCTTGAAGCCTTCCACATGATTAACACCTCCACTTTCGCTAAATCAACTCATTGTTCTTTCAGCCGCTTTTCAACGTATTCAGTGATTCGGTTTACCGATGAAAATATTTCTTGATCCAAATCATCCTGATCAATAAAAAAATCAAATTCATTCTCTATTGCGATGACAATATTAATAAATCCGATCGAATCAAGGCCGTTATCAAACATGTTCGTATTCTCCCCCAAAACTTCGATCTTGTTTGACAGCTGGCTTCCTACGGTGCTGTCTATTAGCTTAACTATCTTTTCTTTCATGGTTCTTTTGCTCCTTCATCGACATTTTTTAAGTACTTCTCTAATTTGAGACGGCTGACAGTTACCTTTTGCCCATCCTTGATCTTTGTCTTGCGGACCGGGCCTTGCGGTTGGATGGAAAGAATACCTTCACTGAGCATTGCCTCCATCTGCGATAAGGAAATATTTAAGTTCTTGCGGATGACATAAGACAAATCCAGGTCAAGGCTATACCTCGTTTTGATTACAAAATCAATTAATTCCTCTTCCTGCCGCGCAATTTCCTCTAAATCCATAATATTGCCGCCGAGCATATACTCAATTTGACTGTAATCGGCCACAATCTTATTTGCCCTTATAACATCTTGGCTAAATGCATATTTCCATGCCGTTTCCGCATCATTGCTCTGAAAATTAAGATATTCCTCACTGTCAACCGCTTTGGGGTTTAAGCGGCTGTAAATATCAATATTGCAGGTATTGTCACATTTTGTACACTTATAAATCATCCATATATCAACCGTCTTTTTCTGAGCATTAATCCGAAATTTTTCACTGCAGTAATATGGCCGCTGTTTTTTACACTTACGGCAATGCCTCATGTATAACGGGGTCGTTGACGGTGTAACCGTCCATTCATTTTCCAATCTTGTTTTCATGTTCTTCTTCTTTCTATATGTATTACGTAGGTATTATGTACGTATTCTGTATGTACTGCCTATCTTGACATTATGGCTTTCATTTGATACATAGCAAAGCTACTAGCCGCAACCGTCTCATAGACCCTCTATGCTGGTAGCTAAAAGTTTTCGTGAATGAAATACACTGGAACGAACTACTGTATAAGCACCCATCCCATATAATTTCAGCTGTTCACCTAGTATCGGCTTTCTTTTCAACGGAAATGTAAAGAAATTCACATATTCGCACACTGTATCGAAAAAGCTCGTGTAGACAAATGTACAATCCCCCCTTTGATACATATTATTGTATATTTCTTCCTCATAACCGTCGTGCATAACGGTTATCCGATAAGGACTCGATCCAACCGGGAAACCAATATTCAAGTCGATAAACACCGCTGTTTTGCCATCTCGCTCCGTAACCAGCTCCACCTCTGTCAGGATATGACAGGCGGTTTCCACTATCGCGCGTCCGGGTTCACAATAGATATCCACATCAAATAAACGTTTTAGATCCTCTATCTTCGCATTAAGCTGATCATAATACCGGCTCAGATCATATTTCAATGCCATATGCGGGGGTAGCTCCCCGTATAATCCGCCACCGATATTGACAATCATCTTCTTGCCATAGTCATGTTTTCGCAAAAACTGCTCAACCCTGTCAAATGCCTTCTGCATCTTATTGATTTGATAATTTCTGGCGATATGAAAGGTATAGCCGCTAATCGAATCATAAAAATCATGCCCGAAAGACTGGTTCTCCAAGTCTTCGTACTTAATTCCCCATGGCGCTGATTCACTATCAATATCACTAATGTAAATCCGCATAACCTTCTTGTTGTTCTGCGCATATTTCTCCAACTTAGCAAATTCATGCATATCGTCAAAAACAAAATATGCTATTTTTTCCGTAGCCAGTCTATGTAACATTGCAAGTGGTTTGACTGGTATCCCGCAGATTATATTTTCCGAATCCGCACCTGTTTTAATAACCTTTTCATACTCATTTGCACTGGCTATTTCAAAAAAACACCCTTGTAAATATAACTCTTTTAAAATAAAAAGCTCTGAATTGGCTTTCAAAGAATAAAAAAACTTATCGGCATTTATTATATTTCTAATTTTATGTAGATTATTTCTTATTTTTATTAAATCAATAATAAATTCACTCATTATGATCGCTCCAAGTCATGATATAATACTTTATAATAATAATTAATATAACACATTTCAACATCAGTAGACATTTCGCATTATATCACACATGAGAATCCAAAGCAATGCTTTGTATAAATTTAACAATTAATTATGTTTATAGAAATGATTTTTTAAAAAATATTGTTTTTTAATATTCTGCTTTTGATAGCTCCCTTCCCTGTACAGCAAGTCAAAGCGGAGATCATATCCCCTTAACCATAGCTCGACAATGTTTTTGTCAAAATCATCTATATATGAAGAAAGTCTTTGGGCATCTGCTTCAATACTATGCCCTGTGTATCTTATCCGGCTTAATTCTTCCATATCCTCATGCCATACCGATAAGCCGGAAATGACACGGAATTTGTCATTATCTGTTAAATAATCCTGCGCCCGGCTTTCCAGTTTTGCCGTCTGTATTGTAAAGCTGCCTGCAATGCAGTCCGTCAACTCTTTAATCGACAGGATATGGTTGCCTATGAGCGTAAGAAAGTATCGGATTTCAATATCTTCAATCACATCATCCATTTCCATTTCCCACTTATCCTTTATTTTTCTCATGCAATCATATATCGCCATCAGCAAATATTTCTTATACCAGCTTTCGCTGCCGGCAATTAAATCCTTTAAACTTAACTGGTATCTCATCTTCAAGATTTTTTCCCACTCCATAATACTGTTCCGAAATGTGTATTGGCTGTTAATTAAAAGATAATATTTTTTTATATATTCATTCAGTAAAGCGGCATCTATTCCGGAAAGCTCCTTTTTCATAAACATGCCAATATTGTCTTCGATATCATCAAGAGAAAACGGCAATATTCTCAGGCCGTCTGCAGCATGAATAATAATACTATTATGATATTTCTGGATACACTTGCTTAAGCTTTTTTTACCAGCCAGATATGCAATTATATCTTCCGGCTTATAGATACCGGCTATAGCCAGCAAAACAAACAGACCTGTCTGATCCCATGATATTAAACGCATCGGCACGCCGATTTCCTTCAAGAACAGGGCAAAACCATATTCAAAGATAAATGTATCCACATTATAATGAGCCTTACAGATTGCCCCGGTATCTGCACCTGAATCCAGCTTTCTCTGATGTTTACCAGTCATAGCGGACAGCTTACATACTATTTCATCGTAGCGATAATATTTATTGCGAAGCAGCGTATAATGCTTACCGCATGCTCCCGTAGCGCTATCAAAAATCATAAGCTGCGGGCGGCATTTGGCCGTAAACTCGAAAACAGCCGCCTGCTCAACATCAGGAGTATCTCCATAGCCAACTATCCTCGCATATCGGTATTTTTGGTTCTTATCGACGTTCAATGCCGTTTTAAGCAAGTCGGAATAATGTTCCGACTTATGGTTAGCAACCATTATATTCCACCTGTTCCTCACCTGTGCCGCCGCTTCCATAGAGCCGGCCGATAAAATCAGGATCTGATCCGCACGGTCAGGCTTAAATGTTCTGTCCTCTATATATTCTTCGATAATCACATGGGCATTGGTTCCGCCAAAACCAAATGAACTGATACCGGCACAAAGCGGTCCGCCATCTATGCTATGCCAGTCAGCCGTCTTAGCATTAAGGATAAAATGAGCCTCATTTAAAGCTAAAATCGCATTATCCCCTTTTGTATTTATAGTTCCCGGTATTTTGTGATGTTTCATCATCATAAGTACTTTAATGATACCCGCCATGCCTGATGCCGCTTCCAGATGGCCGATATTGGTCTTGACTGATCCTATGTAACATCGGTTTTCCCTATTGTTCCGCGCAAATACCTTTTTCAGAGCTGCTGTCTCAATTGGATCGCCCAGCGAAGTTCCCGTACCGTGTGCTTCGATGTAATTGATTCTTTCCTGCTTAATATGAGCCTTTTTCAATGCTTGGCTGATCACTTTGACTTGTGAATCAATAAGAGGTGCTGTTATTGTCAGCGCACCGCCATTATGAACGACCGAAACACCTTTAATCACACCATATATTTTATTGCCATGTCTTCTTGCCGTTTCCAGTCTCTGAAGCAGTAAAACCGCAATGCCGTCTCCAGGTACATAACCATCCGCAGCGGCGTCAAATGTTTGGCAAAGTCCGCTGGGGCTTAACATTTTGGCCTTTGAAAAGGATATGTATTTCCAAGGATTGATATTTAAGTTAGCCGCAGCAGCAATGGCATAATCCGAGCTGCCGTCAGCCAGTGAGCTGACCGCATAATCAATGGCAACAAAAGAAGAGGCACATGCGGCATTAAGCGTCGTGCTGTTCCCTTTAAGCCCAAAACAATGGGATATTCTATTAGCCAGCATATTCTCAAAACTTCCTAAAGTAAAATAACCGTCAACGTTAAGATTATCAGAATACAGTTCCTGACGATAGTCACAATTCATGGCTCCGACAAATACAGAGGTGGTCTGTTCTTTTAGTCTTTCAAAAGCAATGCCCGCATCTTCAATACAGTGCCACGTCTCCTGTAAAAGCAGCCTCTGCTGAGGATCCATGCTTTCAGCCTCTTTAGGGGTGATATTAAAAATTTTGTGATCAAAATCATAGACAGTGTTTATCTGTCCGCACCATTTTGACCATGCTTTATTTTTCTCGCTGGGATCTGAACTGTAAAATTGATCTATATCCCATCTGTCCTCCGCAATTTCCTTTATGCTGCATTTTCCTGCCGCCAAATTTAACCAATACTCTTCATAATTATCGCTGCCCGGAAAAATACAGGAAATCCCTACAACAGCAACATCCCTTGTTCTCATCAGCCGTACCTCACATATCTTTACCTTCGCACCCAGCTTACAAGGTACTTCCGATTATTATCACGCTTCTGGTCAAGAACCTGGAAACAGCCTGTAAAGCCTTTTTCTTTCGCTGCGATCTCGAAATGGCAGAGCGCGATTCCCATGTCAATCCGGCTCATTTCCGTCTGTCCAGCCGAATAAAAATGAAACTCGGTACCTTCCTTGACGATCCGCCACGGCTGCCCGTTGATCGCCGAAGGCGCCTGCCGCACCGCCTCCAGTACTTCCGCAAATTCATCGTTCTCAGCCAGCGGCGTATTAAAATCACTGTCAAAAAACAGCTCCGCCCAAGGCTTGCGATTGCCGGCATTGCTTTTGATCAAGCGGCCAAGCAGCGATTTCCCGTCGCCCGCATATCCGACCGGCGTAACCACCGGCAGGACCTCGTCTTCTGTAAGCCCCATGGCCCGGGCAAAACCACTACGTCCGAATGTTCCTCCCAGAATAACCGTCGCCAGACCTATATCGGTCGCAAAGAGTATCATTTTCTCGAAGAGATAACCCGTATCTTCCAGACTGTAAGCCGCTTTTTTACACGCCGCCGCCACAAAAAAACGGGCACCTTTGATAACGCCATAGGTTCCCAGCTTTTCATTGCCGCCTTTATTCTCCAGATACTGAAGCCGGACTTTATTCCCAAAAACACCCTCGCTATGATTCATTTCATCAAGATAAGCCGCCAGCTTCTCCAACATTTCTCCAGTTACCGGTTTTTCGCTGTAACTGCGGACCGACTTCCTTTTCATAATACATGCTATGTTCATTTTGTTCTCCTTTCCCTCACATCTAATATACGCTAAACTTAAGTTATAATTGTATAATAACTATAATTGATTATATTAAATTCTATTTGGAATCCCGCCGCAATCACATTGGCCTCCTTATATAAGATCCACGGCATCCCGCACCGTCCGCACCCCGATCAGCTTTATACCATTCCACTCCTTGCCGCCTTCCGTACAGGCCGGTATACATACCTGCGGCATAACACAAGACGTAAAACCCAGCTTGGCCGCCTCTTGCACCCGCAAAGCCGGCAGACTGACCGACCGGACCTCGCCGCTTAAACCCACTTCACCGAACACAATCATCTTATCATCGACGGCTCGGTTCTTAAAACTGGACGCAATCGCCATAACGACCCCCAGATCTATGGCCGGCTCGGCAATCTTCATCCCGCCCGCCAGATTGACATAAGCATCACAGGCGGCCATCTGCATCCCCAGCCTCTTTTCCAGGACCGCCATCAGCAGATTGACCCGGTTGGCATCCGTTCCGGTCGCCTGTCGCCGGGGAATCCCAAAATTACTCTGATAAACTAGGGCCTGAATCTCAATCAGAATCGGCCTACTACCTTCCAAGGAACAAGCCACCACCGAACCGCTGGCTCCCTCCGGCTTGCCGCTCAGCATATATTCGGAGGGATTAGGAACCTCCGCTAACCCCGCGGAACGCATCTCAAATACCCCTATTTCATTCGTGGACCCAAAACGGTTTTTCACCGCCCGCAGGATCCGGTATGACGCATGCCGGTCGCCCTCAAAATAAAGCACCGTATCCACCATATGCTCCAATACCCTCGGTCCGGCCACCGTCCCCTCTTTCGTCACATGGCCGACGATAAAAACGGCAATCCCCAACCCCTTAGCCAGCTGCAGCAAAAGCGCCGTAGACTCCCGCACCTGGGACACGCTGCCCGGAGCGGAGCTTATCTCCTCGCTGAACATCGTCTGGATCGAGTCAATGATCACCGCCTGCGGCATCCTCTTCCGGATGATATCCGCGATCACTTCCAGACTGGTCTCACACAGTAGTTTCAAATTATCACTGAAACTGCCGATCCGGTTGGCTCTCAGCTTGATCTGCTGCAAGGATTCTTCACCGGATATATATAGGATCTCCCGCTGCGCCGCCGCCAGATTCCGGCATACCTGCAGCAGCAGCGTTGACTTGCCGATCCCCGGGTCGCCGCCGACCAAGATCAGAGAACCGGGAACAATCCCGCCCCCCAGGACCCTGTCCAGTTCGGCAATGTCGGCACTGATCCTTTCAGCATCGGACACCGCCACCTCAGACAAGGTGGCCGGCGCATTATCCAGCTTCCTTGCCTGGCCGCTATTCCCTTTACCGCCTCTAGACACTGCGCTCTTTTCCTCGACAAAGGTATTCCATTCCTTACAGCCAGGGCACTGCCCCATCCATTTCGCCGATTCATGCCCGCAGTTCTGGCAGAAAAACGTCGTATCCCGTTTCGCCAAGCTTGACCTCCTTTAATATGTTATTCGTCTACAGTATAGCAGACTGATGTCTTGTTATCCAGTTCTTTTTCATGCGGTCATCTAAGTGTCTCCTTGGGCGGCATCTATTGGGTATGACTGTTGTTTTATAATTATATGATGTTGGGGTTAAAAGCCCCTATGGATCAAATATCTGCTCCATGAAAATTTAATACAAACCAATATAAACTGTATAAATGCTGACTTTTGGTGCGTTTCATGGTATAATGGCGCTACTATTGATATAATAAGTAATCAAATATTTAATTAATAACAATTAATTGAGGAGAACTAATAATGTTTAAAATTGCTTTAGTTATGTGTAGTTTTATTTACTTATTATTGTTTAATGGTTGCATTAATAATCCAAATGATATTACTGCTCAACAAAAAGAAGAAGAGAAACATACTGTCTTAAAAACTAATGACTATGCCGTATATCCATTTTCTCTTACTGAGGATAATGCAACAGAAATAAATGAATATGTAAACTATGAAAGATTTATCAACATACAATTTCCTCAGATTTATTACTCAAATGAATATGAGGGGTATGATGAAGAATTAGAGACAATGATTAATAGCACATTGTTTTCTTTAAGTATGAGGAATGATAATAGTATTATAAT
Source organism: Lachnospiraceae bacterium UBA938 (assembly GCA_002293475.1). GTDB lineage: Bacteria > Bacillota > Clostridia > Lachnospirales > Lachnospiraceae > UBA935. Next base: position 5,353 of record DBDG01000059.1, on the reverse strand, counting down.
GGAAAGATATAACCGGGAACTCAAAGAGTATTGCATGAATTATATTATAACAAAAAGTGAAGGGGACACAATCAGCATTAAATATACAGGACATTTATATTCCGTATTCCATGCGCAAGATTTTTGCTTTGGAATTACATTTAACTATAAAACCGGTGAGATCGCCAAAGTTACTGATTATATTACTATTAATGATAAATTACTTGAATATATTAATGAAGAAAATATAGATTATTATTCATCATCGGATTACGACAAAGATATTATTATAAACGGAATATCAGATTTTATTAATGATTATAATCAAAACCTTATAGATTTAAATAATTGCTTTTATATAAAAGAAGATGAAATAAATCTAATTATCCCTGTAAAACAAGGAAATAGCAATTACTTCATTATAAAAATTTAATAAATTTTATTTTGTTGTTGCATTTAAATTCTGATAATTTACTAGAGCAATCAATCGCTGACATAGATTGGAAAGTGACTTAAATGGCGGCAGGATCGTGATGTGGAGATACGATTCTGCCGCTTTTTTATTTATCTTAGCGATTTATTTGTGCTGTTGGTGGAGATTATAATTTGACGTTTTACAGCCACGGGCTGGGTGGGCAACGTCGCGGAAATCCAATGGACGGAGGACGGGTAAGAGCATCTCAAAATAATTCGCTCAAAATAATTTTCTGCCCCCCTCTTGACATATTAAGTTATACTGTATATAATCAATGTATAGTTCATATGTACATTGAAGCTATATATAAGGAGGTGCTCATGAGAAGAGACAAAAATCTACCACTTACGGAAACAGTCTACTATATCCTACTGGCTTTGACAGAGCCGACCCACGGATATGTTCTTATGCAAAAGGTGGAGGAACTCAGTGATGGTGAGGTCAGGTTAGCAGCTGGAACACTTTATGGGGCTATAGAAAACTTGCTCAAGAAGAGTTTTATTGTGTCGATGCCAAGCAATGACCCACGCCGCAAGGTGTACGCAATCTCAGAGTCTGGAACAGAGATACTGAAAGCGGACTGTGAGCGTATGACTCACATGATAAACATCACTAACAATATGCTTTGCGAAAGGGGTGCGAAAAAATGAAAAAGATGAAGATCTTCCTCAACCTTGACAAAGAAGAAAAGTGGCTTGATTCAATGGCGTCGCAGGGCTGGATGCTCAAGGATGTATCCGTATGGAATAACTATAGCTTTGAAAAAAGCGAACCGCTCCAAAATGCGCAGGCGTCGCCCGCTTACAGAGTCGACTACCGACACTTTGCAAAAACAGCTGATTTTAACGAGTACAGGCAACTCTTTGAGGACAGCGGCTGGAAGCATATTGCCGGCACCAAGAACACAGGAAACCAATACTTTAAACGAATGGGCGCAAACAGCACTGAGGATATATTTTCCGATACCGCATCTCGTGCCGGTCGGTACAAACGGCTCTCGTATATGATGCTTTCGTTTGCCGTCATATTCATCCCCCTAATCGTTAACGCAATAACACAAGGCACGATGAGCTTAGATGCTTTCGTAAATCCAAAGGCGTTGTGGTACACGCCGGGACTTTGGGAAATGAGCGGCGATGAGTTTTGGGTAAAGTTTCTCTTTGAGATGCCTTTTGCGTTGGGGCGAGGATTTGGGCACGTAATACCATTCTTGTTCATTCTCGCCTATGTGTTTTTAGCATTAAAATCGTGGTCGCTCTACAGAAAGGCTATGAATACGGACAAAGCGGGCAAAAATGAGGAGTAAACCTATCTGTCTTCTTACCAAGCAAAACCATTATTCTACCAATTTTATGATCTATTCTATATGTGTTAGCCAGTTATTTCGGGGTAGACATCGAATATTTCATGGAAGAAGAAAAAACCGGGCGCAAGAAAGAAGGTGTAGTTACTTCAAATGACATTAAAAGCCGCAGGCAGACAGTGAAGGACAGAATCCCTAAAGACAATGACCCTAGGAGCAGTGACCCGCGGACGAAAACATCAGTCTAACAAAAGAAGTATCTCACGCAATGGCTATACGGGATGATGCAAAAGTGTAATAGCAGGAGCACAAAACCTTCAAGTTGGTATGCCGATGACCACTTCAGCAATACTTGGGGGTGGGAGCCACTAAGAAACCTTTTAAAGTAACGTAAAATAAACCATGCCGGCAACATACTACCTTGCCGGCATGGCCATATTGATTCTATCTCACGATCCTGACGCTCACTTCACCCGCTTCCGCCAGCTCCACACTGATACTCAGCTTGCCGCTAAGATTGGTCCGCATCTTTCCGGCTGTCCCGTCGTTAATGAACACCTGATATTCCGCATTTTCCGCAAGCCCTACTGTGATCTGGGCGTCTTCATCGCCCTCTACGACAAACTGGATTCCTTCCTCCGATTCCTTAAAATTCAAGACGCTTGTTCCGGGAACTGACTCATAGACAAACATACCGTTTTTTTCCAGCTTCGTCATCGTTTTATAAGTCTTGACCTTCCATAGATTGCCCCCGTACTCAAAATCTTCCAGTTTTGCTTTGTTCTCCAGCTTGTGGTTACCGAAGCTAATCGTCCCGTCAGCACCGGCACACAGTAATTGCTCCACAACTGCCATCTTTATGTCCTCCTTATTAGTTTCCTGTTCTGATTAAAGTATAAATATTGTTACTGTTATTATCAGTAACATAAAATCTACTGCCGCACCTCAAAAACTACTTCCCCCTTCTGAAATCCCGCATGAACATGATCTCCCGCTTTCACGCGCCCGGCTAGGATCTCTTCGGCCAGCTTATCTTCCACCACCGACTGCAAGGCTCGCTTCAGCGGCCTAGCTCCCATCTTCGGTTCGGAATGTTTTTCGACTATATGGCTTTTTAATGCACTGCTGATTAGCAACCGGATATTCATCTGATTCTTGCAGCGCTTAATAATATTATCCGCAAGCAAAGCCGTAATCTGGTTCATTTCCTCCTTATCCAACGGATGGAACACCATGATCTCGTCAATCCGGTTGATAAACTCGGGTTTAAAAAGTTTCTTCACCTCCTCCATTACCCCTTTTTTCATTTTATCATAATCCTGTTCTTTGGTAGTCTGCGTATTAAATCCCAGATTCTTCGGATCAACGATCCGCTGCGCGCCGGCATTAGAGGTCATGATCAGGATCGCGTTCTTAAAGCTGACCTTCCGGCCCTTGGAATCGGTAATATGACCGTCGTCCAGCACCTGTAGCAGGATGTTAAAGACATCCGGATGCGCTTTTTCAATCTCGTCAAATAAGACCACTGAATATGGATTCCGGCGGATCTTCTCGCTTAACTGGCCGCCGTCATCAAAACCTACGTAACCCGGGGGCGACCCAATCATTTTAGAGACCGAATGGCCTTCCATATATTCCGACATATCGACACGGATCAAGGCATTCTCTGAACCGAACATCGCTTCGGCCAAGGCCTTGCTCAGCTCCGTTTTCCCGACTCCGGTAGGGCCTAAGAAAAGGAATGAGCCGATCGGGCGGTTGGGATCTTGCAGGCCGACCCTTCCCCGGCGCATGGCTTTGGCAACTGCCGATACCGCATCGTGCTGGCCGATGACACGCTTATGGAGGATGGTCTCCAGTTTCAGCAACCGTTCACTTTCCTTTTCCGCCAGCTTTTTGACCGGTATCTTGGTCCAGACACTGGCTACTTCCGCGATAACGTTCTCATCGACGATATTGGGCAGTTCCGCCTGTTTTTTGTCGTTACGTTCTCTTATTTTTTCGTACTTTTTGATTAAAATGCTCTGATCCCGTTTGATTTCCCGGGCGCGGTCGTATTCACCGAGCTTTAGGACATTTTCCAGCTGTTCGTCCATGGCTTCGATCTCGGAGGTGAGCTTCTTGACATGTTCAGGGACGTAGGCGATCTTCAGCCTGACGGCGCTGGCGGCCTCATCGATCAGGTCGATAGCCTTATCGGGCAGGTTACGGTCATTGATATAGCGCTCGGACAAAAGCACCGCCGCTTCAATGGCATCTTCCGTGATTGTCGTCTTGTGATGCTCTTCGTATTTGAAAGCGATGCCCTTAAGGATGCGGATCGCCTCCGCTGCCGTCGGCTCAGCCACGTTCACCGGTTGAAACCGGCGTTCCAGGGCGGCGTCTCGCTCCACGTATTTGTGATATTCGGTAATCGTTGTGGCGCCGATCAGTTGGATCTCGCCTCTGGCAAGGGACGGCTTTAAGATGTTGGAAGCGTCTATCGCGCCTTCGGCACCGCCGGCTCCGATAATGGTATGCATCTCATCTAGGAAGAGGATGACGTTACCGTCGTCGATCACTTCTTTGATCACTTTTTTGATGCGTTCTTCAAACTCGCCCCGGTACTTGCTGCCCGCTACCATGCCGGACAGATCAAGGGTCAGCACTCTTTTATTCTGAACCGTAAAAGGTACTTCTCCCGATACGATGCGCGAAGCCAGACCCTCTACCACGGCAGTCTTGCCGACTCCCGGCTCTCCGATGAGACAGGGATTGTTCTTGGTTCTCCGGCTTAATATCTGGACAACCCGGCGGATCTCTTCTTCCCTGCCGATGACCGGATCCAGCTTCCCTTCGGCCGCTAATGCAGTCAGGTCACGGCTGTACTGCTCCAGTACGGATACGCCCTTCTTTTTATTTTGCTTTTTGAACAGTTCTTCTTTGTAAAGGGAGGCATCTTCACCGATTGATATCAAAGTATCCACATATAATTTCTGGATCGAGGCACCCATGGTATTCAAGAGACGGATCGCGACATTCTCGCCTTCTTTGATAATGGCCAAGAGCAGATGCTCCGTTCCGGTCCGGTCCATCCGGAATCGTTCCGCCTGTCTGTGGGCTTCTTCCAGCACCCGGACCGCCCGGGGGGAATAGCCGTCCTTGCCCATCGTAGCTACGACCGTATCAGGAACGATGAGGTCCCGGATCATTTCCAGCAGCCGCAGTTCATCGACACCGTTTTCATGCAGTACCTTTGCCGCCACTCCGGTCCCTTCTTTGAGAAGTCCCAGTAAAATGTGCTCCGTTCCGACATAGCCGACCCGCATGCGGGCGGCTATTTTCTCTGAGAGTATAAGCGCTTTTCGGGCTTTTTCGGTAAATTGAGAATACACTTAAGTCTGCCTCCATATCTGTCAGGACTTATCTTTTACATAACGTCCCCTATAAATCCTTATCATCCATATTAAGGAATTCAAATTCAAACTCATCGTCTTCATTGATAAAATTCTGCGGCTTCCGCGACGGCACCGGGTTATTGCTCGGCCGACTGGGCTGGCGTCCCGTCTGGCCGCTTCTTTCTGCCGCCCGGAGTTCCTGTTCTCCCGGACGAGACG